>DASRIR010000073.1:0-32516 GCA_035649875.1 Burkholderiales bacterium
CACGAGATTCTTACGCGGTCCTCAAGCCGCGCTTCTGGAACTCCTGCACGAGCCGCTCGCTGAATTGGCGGCGCACCGAGTCGCGATCGTGCGGCAGCGCCTTGACGCGGCAGCGAAGCGTCATTCCCCACAGTTCCCAGCGCTCTACGCCTAGGATCTCGACGTCGCCGAGGATGCGCGGGCCGAAGTCCGGATCCGAGCGCAGCGCGGCGCCGATGTCGCGCATCGCCTTGTAGATCGCGGCGATGTCGGCGTCATCGGGGACGCCGACGTCGATGTTGGCGTAGGCAAAGGTGCGCGTGCGGTTGACCACCGCCTTGATCTCGCCGTTCGGCACGAAGTGCACGTAGCCGTCGCCGTCACGCAGGCGCACGTAGCGCAACGTCACTTCTTCGACCTCGCCCGACTTGCCGACGATCTCCACCACGTCGCCCTGGCGGATCTGGTCCTCGATCAGCAGGAAAAAGCCGGTGAAGTAGTCCTTGATCAGGCTTTGCGCGCCGAAGGCGATCGCGATGCCCGCGACGCCGGCGGTGGCGAGCAGCGGCGCGATCGAGATGCCGAGCTCGTTCAGCACGAGCATGCCGGCGACGAGCACGATCACCACCGACGCGAAGTAGCGGAACGCGTTGCCGACGGTCTCGATGCGGCGCTGCTCGTCGGCGGCGCTCGTACGCCGCGCCATGTAGCCGCGGAAGACGCGGATCAGCCGCGTCGCGACGAACTGCAGCACCCACGCGACCAGGAGGATGACGAGGACGCGCCATAGGCGCGTCGTCGCGTACCAGGCCTCCTCGTCGAGGCTGGCGACGTACGCCGCTAGCTCTTCGAACTCGTCCAGTTAATGCAGACCGAGCGAAGCCTCGATGTTGCGCACCATGGCGACCAAGCGCGGGCCGAGATCGTCTTCCAGCTGCCCCTTCTTCACCATGAACCCGGGGACGATGCAGTTGAAGGACACGATCTCGCCGTCGACCGTGCGGCGCATCGGCGCGCCCACCGCGTAGACCTCGCGGCGCAGCTCGCCGGTGCTCGCGCAGAAGCCGCGCGAGCGGATGTCGTCGAGCGCCTTGTCGATCGACGGGCGGAACTTGCGGTGCGCCTCGGGCTCCTTCACCTTCATCTGGTTCAGCACCGACTCGCGCTCGGGCGGGGTACAGGCCGAGAGGAACGCGCGCCCGATGACCGACTGGGAAATCGGCACCGAGGTGCCGATGTCCGGCAGCGTGGTGATGCCGTTGCCGCTGCGGCAGGACTCGACGTACACCATGTTCAGCCGGTCGCGCACGCCCATCGACACCGAGCCGTTGCAGTAATCGGCGAGCTCCTTCATCAACGGGCGCGCGACTTGGCGCACGTTCATGGAAGCGAGCAGCGGATAGCCGATCGACAGCACCGCGGAGCCGAGCTGGTACTTGCCCAGGCGCATGTTGTGGCGGAGATACCCGAGCTTGGTGAGCGTATAGGTGAGGCGCGACACCGTCGGCTTGGGCAGGCCGGTCCGCACCGAGATCTCCTTGTTGCCCAGCAGCGGCTCGAGCGGCGTAAAGCAGCGCAGCACTTCGAGGCCGCGCGCGAGCGTGGTGGCGAACTGGCGGTCGCCCTCGTGCTCGTAGCTGAAGGCCGCTGGGGGCTGGGAAATCGGCGCCTGGGGTTCTGGTGCTCCCATAGGGAAATAGCTCCTCGCTCTTTACTTCTTGGGTTTCTGGGGAAAACGCAGCGGAATGTTTCGCGTTTCGCTATTCTGTTTATCCCGCGCTGCGTGTCAACTTAGTCGTATCGAATTTCACATGGCGGAACAAGCGCAGAACCATGACCTCCCTCTTTGACCTCAGCGGAAAAGTCGCCCTCGTCACCGGCGCAACGCGCGGCATCGGCAAATCGATCGCCGAAGAGCTCGGCCGCGCCGGCGCTAGGATCGCAATTTGCAGCCGCAAGGCCGACGCTTGCGAGCAAACGCGAGCGGAGCTCGCCGCCCAGGGTCTTGAAGTGCTGGCAAGACCCTGCAACGTCTCGCGCAAAGAGGAGCTGCAGGCGCTGGTCGACGCCACGAGCGCCAAGTGGGGCCGGATCGACATCGTCGTGGCCAACGCGGCGACCAACCCCTACTACGGGCCGCTGACCGAGATCTCCGACGAAGCCTTCGACAAGATCGTCGCCAACAACGTTAAAAGCGTGCTCTGGCTCGCCGCCATGACGCTGCCGGGCATGAAAAGCGGGGGCAGCTTCATCGTCGTGGGCTCGATCGGCGGCATCCTGGCCAACAGCGTGATCGGCGCCTACGGCATCTCCAAGGCCGCCGACCATCACCTGGTGCGCAACCTCGCCGCGGAATGGGGGCCCAGGGGGGTGCGCGTGAACACCATTGCGCCGGGGCTGATCAAGACCGAGTTCGCCCGCGCCCTGTGGGAAGACGAGAAGCGCGTGGCCGAGCGACTCGCCGTCACGCCGCTCAGGCGCCTGGGCGAGCCGCGGGATATCGGCGGGATTGCGGTGTTCCTGGCCTCTCCGGCGGCTGCATTCATCACCGGACAATGCATCGTTGCCGACGGCGGCGTTACCATTCTCTGATGGACCTCAACTATTCCCCTGAAGAGCTGGCGTTCCGGGACGAAGTCCGCTCCTGGCTGGCGGCCAACCTGCCGCCGGAGCTGAAAGACAAGGGCCACCTGTCGAAGGAAGAGCTGCTGCGCTGGCATCGCATCCTCGCCAAGAAGGGCTGGGTCGCGCCCGCCTGGCCGAAGGATTGGGGCGGCACCGGCTGGAACGTGGTGCAGCGCTACATCTTCGAGGAAGAGCTCGGCTACGCCGGCGCGCCGCCGATCATCCCCTTCGGCGTGACCATGTGCGCCGCGGTGCTGCTCGCGTTCGGCACGCAGGCGCAGAAGCAGCGCTTCCTGCCGCGCATCTACAACGGCGACGATTTCTGGTGCCAGGGCTATTCCGAGCCCGGCTCGGGGAGCGATCTCGCTTCGTTGAAGACCAAGGCAGTGCGAATCTCGGACAATGAGGGCGACCACTACGTCGTCAACGGCCAGAAGATCTGGACCACGCTGGCGCACTACGCCGACTGGATCTTCTGCCTGGTGCGCACCGATCCGACCGTCGAGAAGCGCCAGGAAGGCATCTCGTTCCTGCTGATCGACATGAAGAGCAAGGGCATCACCGTGCGCCCGCTCATCCTCATGGACGGCGGGCATTCGGTGAACGAGGTGTTCTTCGACGACGTCCGCGTCCCGGTCGAGAACTTGGTGCACAAGGAGAATCAGGGCTGGACCGTGGCCAAGTATCTCCTCGGCTACGAGCGCATGAACACCGGGCGCATCGGCGAATCGAAGCGCGAGCTCGGCAAGCTCAAGAAGCTCGCCGCCGAGAAGATGGATGACGTGAGATTCCGGGACCGCCTGACCCGGGTCGAGGTCGAGCTGATGGCGCTCGAGATCACCAATCTGCGCTTCCTCGACCGTATGCGCCGCACCGGCCAGCCGCCGGGGGCCGACGTCTCGATGCTCAAGATCCGCGGCACGGAGATCCAGCAGGCGCTGACCGAGCTGGCGATGCAGGCGGGCGATCCTGCGGCCGCGGAGACGCAGGCGCTCGAGCGCAAGTATCTCGACATGCGCAAGACGACCATCTACGCGGGTTCCAATGAAATCCAGAGAAACATCATCGCCAAGATGACGTTGGGTCTATGAACTTCGACTACAACGAAGAGCAGCAGCTGCTCGCCGATTCGGTCCGGCGCTTCCTGCAGAAGGACTACGACTTCGAGGCGCGCAAGCGGATCCTGGCCTCGGCCGAAGGCTGGAGTGAGCGCGTATGGGCGACGTTCGCCGAGATGGGCCTGACCGGCCTGCCGCTTTCGCCCGACTACGGCGGCTTCGGCGGCGGCGCGGTCGACCTGATGAGCGTGATGGAGGCATTCGGCGAAGCGCTCGTGGTCGAGCCCTATGTGCCGACGATTCTTGCCGCATTGGCCGTGGCCAGGGCGGGCAGCCCCCAGCAGAAAAAATCGATTCTGCCGCTGGTGGCGCAGGGCAAGATGCGCCTCGCGCTCGCGACCGGTCCGCGCGGCGTGATCGGCGCGCCGATGGCGGGCAGGATCGTCTACGCGGAAAAGGGCCGCCTGGTCCTCATCGAGCCCAAGGTCGTCAGTTCGTATCGCACGCTCGACGATCTGGCCGCCGGCGACCTTGCGTTCGACGGCGCGGGCGAGGAGATGAAAGGCGCCGGCGTGCTCGACGAGGTGCTCGATTTCGGCACGGCGCTCTCCTGCGCCGAGGCAGTGGGCGCGATGAAGTTCGCGTGCGACACCACGCTCGAGTACCTGAAAACGCGCCGCCAGTTCGGCGTGCCGATCGGCGCCTTCCAGGCGCTGCAGCACCGCATGGTCGACATGTTCATCGCCTACGAGCAGGCGAAGTCGATGGCCTGCCTCGCGTGTTCAAAGATTGATTCCTTTGAAAATGCCAAAGACAGAGCCCGGGCAGTGTCCGCGGCGAAGATCAAGATCGCCGACAGCGCGCGCCACATCAGCCAGGAAGCGGTGCAGCTGCACGGCGGCATGGGCATGAGCGAGGAGCTCAAGGTGAGCCACAGCTTCCGCCGCCTCACCGTGCTCGCCCGCCGCTTCGGCGACGCCGACCACCACCTCGCGCGCTTTGCCTCGCTTTAGAGCGTGGGTTTTCGCGTTGCTCGCGGGCTGCGCGCAGGCGCCGAGCGAGCAAGTTCGGAGTAAGCCCGAGCCCCAACCCGAACCGCTGCCGCCGCTGCCCGCGACGCTGGTCAACGACCCCGATTGCCCCGGCTGCCTCGCGATCACCGTGACCCTGCGGCCCGACGGCAGCTACCTGCTGCGCGATCAGCTCGGCGCCTCCGAGTTCTACGACTTCGGGCGCTGGAAGTACGCCGAAGGCAGGATCGAGCTCGCCGGCGGGCGCGAGGCGCCGCGTCGCTATGCGCTGAGCGACTTCCGCAACAGCCCGAAGGTGGAGCCGCTGCGCGGCCCCTTCCGCATGGTCGGCATCTACGACGGCGCGACCTTCAAGGAATGCCGCACCGGCATCGCGTGGCCGCTCGCGCAGACGCGGGCGGCGGAAACGCTGAAGGGCGAATTGCAGAAGGCGCAGGGCAACCCTGTGCTGGTGGCGCTCGACGGGCAGTTCGAAGGTTCGCCCGAAACGCTGCGCGTGCTGCGGCCGGCGTCGGTTCTCGATGCGCGCGCGTGTCCGAGCTAGACTGAACCCATGGAAAACCAGCGCATCGTGCTCGCCAGCCGGCCCGAAGGCTGGGTTACACCGCAAAACTTCCGCCTCGAGAAGGCCGCGGCCGGTTCTCCCGGCGAAGGCGAGGTTCTCGTGAAGAACCTGTGGCTCTCGCTCGATCCGTACATGCGCGGACGCATGAGCGAGCAGAAGAGCTACGTGAAGGGCGTCGACATCGGCGAAGTCATGGTCGGCCAGACCGTGGGCGAGGTCGTGGAATCGAAGCACTCGAAGCTCAAGCCCGGCGACAAGGTGCTGACGCAGCTCGGCTGGCAGCTGTACGGCGTCACCAAGGACGCGACGAAGGTCGATGAAAGAGCGCCGCTCAGCTATTACCTCGGGATGCTCGGCATGCCCGGCATGACCGCGTACTTCGGCCTGAAGGACATCGGGCAGCCCAAGCCGGGCGAGACGGTCGTGGTCTCGGCGGCCTCGGGCGCGGTGGGCAGCGTGGTCGGGCAGCTGGCGAAGATCTGGGGCTGCCGCGCGATCGGCATCGCGGGCGGGCCCGAGAAGTGCGACTTCGTGAAAAACGAGCTCGGCTTCGACGAGTGCTTCGATTACAAGGCTGGCCGCTTGCGCGACCAGCTGAGAGACATCGACGTGTACTTCGACAACGTCGGCGGCGAGATCCTCGATATCTGCCTCGCCCGCATGAAGCTCTTCGGCCGCATCGTGGTGTGCGGCATGATCTCCGACTACAACGCGACCGAGCCCTATCGGGTGAAGAACCTGCGCGCCGTGCTGGTGAACCGGCTGAAGGTGCAGGGCATGATCGTGTTCGACTGGAAGGATCGCTACGGCGAAGCGCTGAAGGCGCTCGGCGGCTATTACGCCGCGGGCAACCTGAAGACGCGCGAATCGGTGGTCGAGGGCCTGGCCAACGCGCCGCAGGGCCTGATCGCGCTCTTGAAGGGCGGGAACTTTGGCAAGCAGCTGGTCAAGCTCGCCTGACTACGCGGGGTTCTGGCAGCGCGCCGCGGCGCTGGTGATCGACTGGCTGATCGTGGTCGTGATCACGGTGCCGGTCCTGGTGCTGGTCTTCGGCATCCGCGAGGTATCGCTCGATCCGACCGAGCATTCGTGGGACCTGCTTTCGTTCGTCGCGCTCGCGGCCGTGGTGATCGGCTTCTGGCGCTATTGCGGCGCCACGCCCGGCAAGATCGCGCTCGGGGTGAAGATCGTGGATGCACGCACCGGGGGCGCCCCGGGCACCGGGCAATTGATCGTGCGTTTCCTTGCGTATCTGGTGTCCGCGTTTCCGCTGTACCTGGGCTTTCTCTGGGCGGCGGTCGATCGGCGCAAGCAGGGCTGGCACGATAAGATCGCCCGCACCATCGTGATCAATTCCGAGGAATAGAAACCAAGAAAGGCTCAGGGACTCAATGATCGATTTGTACACATGGCCTACGCCCAACGGCCACAAGATCCACATCATGCTCGAGGAGACCGGCACGCCCTACCGCGTGATCCCGATCGACATCGGCGCCGGCGACCAGTTCAAGCCCGAGTTCCTCAAGATCTCGCCGAACAACAAGATGCCCGCGATGGTCGATACCGACGGGCCCGACGGCAAGCCGTTCGCGCTCGCCGAGTCCGGCGCGATGCTCTTCTACCTCGCGTCGAAGACCGGGAAATTTCTGCCCAAGAACCTGCGCAAGCGCTGGCAGGTGATGCAGTGGACCATGTTCCAGATGGGCCACGTCGGCCCGATGCTCGGCCAGGCGCACCACTTCCTCGGCTACGCGCCGGAGAAGATCGAGTACGCGATGAACCGCTACAAGAACGAAGCGAACCGGCTGTACGGGGTGGTCGAGCGGCGGCTGAGGGAAAGCAAGTACATCGCCTGCGACGAGTACACCATCGCCGACATGGCCACCGTGCCGTGGCTGCGCGCACCCGAGCGCCAGGGCGTGAACATCGACGAGTATGCCGCGCTCAAGAAGTGGCGCGACGCGATCCTCGAGCGGCCAGCGGTGCAGCGCGCGGTGCAGGTGCTCGCCGACCGGCGGCGCGCCACGATGAGCGACGAGCAAAGAAACAACCTGTTCGGCGCCGCTCAGTATGCTAAGCGGTAGGGTGGCATGGATCACCGGAGGCGGTTCCGGGATAGGGCTGGCCGGCGGGATTGAGCTTGCCCGCGCCGGCGCCCACGTGGTGATTTCCGGCCGCAGCGCGGAGACGCTCAAGAAGGCCGAGAAGGAGCTCAAGGCCGCCGGCAGCGGCGAGGCGATCGCGCTCGACGTCTCCGACCAGCAGGAAGTCGCCAAGGCCGCGCAAGGCATCCTCAAGCGCCACGGGCGCGTCGACATCCTGGTGAACAGCGCCGGCGTCAATAGTCCGAAGCGTAACTTCCGCAACGTCTCGCTCGAGTCCTGGGACCAGATCGTGGCGATCAACCTGTCCGGCACCTTCTACTGCTGCCAGGCCGTGCTGCCCGGCATGCGCGAGCGCAAGGACGGGCAGGTGATCAACATCTCGTCCTGGTTCGGGCGCTACTGGAACACGCTCGGCGGCCCCGGCTATAACGCGACCAAGCACGCGGTGGTGGCGCTCACCGAGACGCTCAACGTGGAGGAGGCGCCGAACGGCATCCGCGCCACCTGCATCCTGCCGGGCGAGGTTGCCACGCCGATCCTCGAGAAGCGCCCGGTGCCGCCGCCGCCGGAGGAGCGTGCGCGCATGCTGCAGGCCGAGGACCTCGGCCGCACGATCCTCTTCGTCGCCACGCTGCCGCCGCGCGCGTGCGTGAACGAGATCGTGATCAGCCCGACCTGGAACCGGCTGGTACAGGGCGGACTCGAGAAGCCGAGGGCCTGAGCCTCACCCTGCGCGTCGCGGCCCCGTTTCTCGCGGGGTATTTCGTGTCGTACGTGTACCGCATGGTGAACGCGGTGCTCGCGCCCACGCTCGCAGCGGAATTCGGCCTTTCGGCGGGCGGGCTGGGATTGCTTTCGAGCATGTACTTCTTCTCGTTCGCGCTCTGCCAGCTGCCGCTCGGGCTCGCGATGGACCGCTTTGGCCCGCGCAAGGTGAACGCCACGCTGCTTCTGGTCGCGGCCGCCGGCGGCGCGTGGTTCGCCCATGCCGACGGCGCCGCCAGCGCGATCGCGGCGCGCGCGCTGATCGGCGTCGGCGTGAGCGGCGCGCTCATGGCTTCGCTCACCGCGTTCGTCCTCTGGTACCCGGCCGACCGGCTCTCGACGTTGAACGCGGTCGCGTTCTCGGCCGGGATGGTCGGCGCGATGACGGTCACCGTGCCGCTCGAGATGCTGCTGCGCGTCTGGCCCTGGCGCGAGGCATTCATGCTGATCGTCGCCGCGACCGTCATGGTGAGCCTCCTGCTCTGGTTCTGGGTGCCCGAGCGCGTCATCCCGGCGCGCGGAGAGACCTTCAAGGACCAGCTCCATCAACTGGCAAGTCTCATGCGCGATGCCGCGTTCCTGCGCCTCGCGGTGTGCCTCGGCGCGAGCCAGTTCGCGGCGGTGGCGCTGCAAACGCTCTGGATCGCAACCTGGCTGCGCGACGTGGCGGGCTATGCGCCCGCCGAGGTTGCGCGCGGCCTGCTCGCGGTCAGCGCGTCGATGATCGTCGGCTACCTCGCTTTCGGCCGCGCCGCCGACGCGCTGCAGCGCCGCGGCCGCAGCGCGCTGCCGCTCCTCGTCGGCGGCGTCGGCGCCTCTTCGATCGCCTTGGGACTATTGGTTTTTGGTGTGCACCTATTCTTCCTGTGGTGCGTCTTTGTCGCCGCCGCGACCGCGGTGGTGCTCGGCTACTCGATCCTTTCGCGCCGCTACCCGAAGGCGATGGCCGGTCGCGCGAACACCGCGATCAACCTCGTCGGCTTCATCGGCATGTTCAGCGGCCAGTGGGGCGTCGGCCTGATTCTCGACCTCTGGCCGCAGAGTGCGCACGGCTACGCCCCCGAGGCCTACCCGTGGGCGCTCGGCATGACCTGGGCGGTGCAGCTCGCCGGCCTCGCCTGGCTATGGAGCGGCCGCGCGCTCCTCGAGAGCCGCTCTAGCGTCGCGGCCTGAGGTAGATGTCGCGGTACGACGCGTAGATCGAGCCCGCGAACACCGGCCCGAGCACCAGCCAGCCAAGTCCGAGCGGCAGGCTGGCGATCACCGCGAGCACGAACCCGATGATGCCGTAGAGCAGGAACGGCACGATGTTCTTCAGGCAGCCCATGAAGCTGCCCTTCATCGCGTCGACCGCGCCTTGGCCGTGGAACACGACGAGCGGTGCGGCGAGCCAGATCGCCATGATCACCGGCAGCAGCAGCGCGAACATCACGAGCACGGCGAGCACCATGGTCATGCCCATCCCCTGCACCGATTCCGGGTCGGCCTGGCCCATCATCGCCGCCATGCCCACGCCCATGGTCAGGCCGACCACGAGCATGACCACCAGGCTCGCGCCGAGGTAGATCGCGCCCACCGCGATCAGCGTGCCGGTGCGCTCGCGGAAGCCGGCGAAGAGATGGCCGAACTGGAGCTCGCCGCCCGTGTCGAGCGCCTTGCAGCCAATCATGAAGCCCGCGGCGAATACCGGCCCGAACAGGCTGAGGAGCAGCCCGCCGACGAACGGAATCAGCGCCGCGACGATGAAGATCACGAAGGTGACCAGCACCATGCCGATCCACATGGCGGGCTGGCGCTTGAAAAGGTCCCAGCCGTCGGTGATCCAGGTCCAGCCGTGCCCGGCGGGCACCGGCTGGCCGCCCGGCACGAAATCGGCGTCGCGCACCACGGTCTCGTCTGCGACCGCGGCTTTGGGTGCTGCGTATGGGTTCGTCGTTGCCATGAGGCCTCCCTTCCCTTTTTTATCGCTCCTTGAATCGTACCCTTACCGTCGCGATGGCCTTGGCGACGAGCGAGCCGTCTTCGTTCTTCGCCTCGGCCTCGACAAAGCTCATGCTACGCCCATCCTTGAGAACGCGTGCGTCGGCGGCGAGGCGCTCGCCGGTCGCGCCGCCGATGAACGAGACACTGAGATCAATCGTGATCACCCCGACCGAATCGGGGTGCAGCGTGCGCGCCGCGGTGCACAGCGCCACGTCCAGCAGCGACATGATGACCCCGCCGTGCGCGGTGCCGAGGCTGTTGGTGAGTTGAGGCTCGATCGGCAGCGAAAGCCGCGCGCTGCCTTGGCCGAGCGCATCGGTCGTGATCTTGAGGTGCTGGATGTAGGGAATCTTCTTCTGGTATTCGCGCGCGAATTCCACGTTCATACGATCGTTGCCCCTCCGTCGACGGCGATCGCCTGGCCGTTGATGTGGCGCGCGGCCTCGGACGCCAGCAGCACCGCCAGGCCCTTGAGATCCTCGTCATTGCCCAGCCGGCGCGTGGGCGTCCAATCCTGGATCAGCTTTCCCGTGGTCTCGAGGGTCGCGCGCGTCATCTTCGAAGGAAAGAACCCGGGGCAGATAGCGTTCACGGTAATGCCGTGCACGCCCCACTCGGCGGCGAGCTGGCGCGTGAGACCGACCACGCCGTGCTTGGTCGCGGTATAGGCCGCGGTGGGTGCGAAGCGCGGATCCTGGCCCAGCAGACCCGCGACCGAAGCGACGTTGATGATCCGGCCCCACTTGGCCGGAATCATGGATTTCTTTGCCACGATCTGCGTGAGCGCGAACAGGCCGCTCAGGTTCACGCTGACGAGCTTGTCCCACGCGTCGAGCGGATGCTCCTCCGCCCGGGCGCCCCACGTGGCGCCGGCGTTGTTCACCAGGATGTCGATGCGGCCGAGCTTCTTCAGGATCTCCTCGGCGACTGGCGCAATGGCCTCGCGCTTGCCGATGTCGCACACATACGAGGTCGCGTCACACCCAAGTTGTTTCAAGTGAGAAACGGCCTGGTCGAGCTCGTCTTTCTTGCGGGCGGTGATCGCGAGCCTCGCGCCCATCTCGCCGAGCGCCTCTGCAATCTGCAGGCCGAGGCCGCGCGAGCCGCCCGTCACCAGCGCCACTTTTCCGCTCAAATCGAGCAGTTTTTTCACGCTCATCGGCCCCATCGTAGTACAGATAGAATCGTCGCGTGACGACCCTGGTGATGTTCTCCGGAGGGCTCGACAGCACCGCGATGCTGGTGAAGCTGCTCGCCGGCAGCGCGGAGGAGTTGCGCGTGCATCACATTCACATGGCGAACCGCGAAGGCCGCGAGCGCGCCGAGCGCCGCGCGGTCGAAGCGATCGTGGCGTACTGCCGAAGGCATTACCGGGCGTTCCGCTACTCCGAATCCGGGCTCGATTTCACCGCGCTCGAAGCGATCCCGATCGACTACCTGTCGATCGCTTTCGTCGCGTGCCAGGTGGCGATCGATACGCCGGGCTGCAATCGCATCGCGGTTGGCGCGCTCGCCGCCGACACCGACATCGCCAACCGCTCGGCGCGCCAGAAAAGGGTGTTCGACGAGATGTACGCCTGCTACCGCGCGCGCAAGCTCGGCGAGCCGCAGGTCGAATGGAGCTACCCCGTGTTCCATACGCCCAAGGCCGACCTGGCCGCCGGCCTGCCCGAGGAGCTGCTCAAGCTGACGTGGTCCTGTCGGCGGCCGCTCGAGGGCTTCCGGCCCTGCGGGGCCTGCAAAGCGTGCCGGGTGCGGCAGGACTTGCGCAGCCCGGTCGCAGCAGTCGAAAATCGGGTCCCATAAGGGGAGGGAGGGGCGCCATGAGATCCAGACGGAACGATGGCCGCATACTCATTTATAGCCACGACACCTTCGGCCTCGGCCACCTGCGCCGCTGCCGGACCATCGCGCATTCGCTCGTCGAGCGCTACAAGCAGCTCTCGGTCCTGATCCTCTCGGGCTCGCCGATCATCGGCAGCTTCGACTTCCGCACGCGCGTCGACTTCGTGCGCGTGCCCGGGGTGATCAAGCTGCGCAACGGCGAGTACACCTCGCTCAACCTGCACCTCGACGTCCGCGAGACGATGTCGATGCGCGCCTCGATCATCCAGCACACGGCGGAGGAGTTCGCTCCCGACGTGTTCATCGTCGACAAGGAGCCGGTCGGGTTGCGCGGCGAGCTCCTGCAGACGCTCAAGGTGCTCAAGCGCCAGGGCACGCGGCTGATCCTCGGCCTGCGCGACGTGATGGACGAGCCGCGGCTCCTCGAGCCGGAGTGGCAGCGCAAGAAGGCGCTGCCCGCGTTGCGCGAGTTCTACGACGAGATCTGGGTTTACGGGCTGCCGCAGATCTGCGATCCGCTCGAAGGCATCGCGCTGCCCGAGAGCGTGCGCAAGAAGATGGTGTACACCGGCTATCTCCACCGCGAGGTGCCCACGCATGGCGCGCCGCCGCGGCTGCCCGAGATGGCCAACAAGCCGTTCGTCCTGGTGACGACCGGCGGCGGCGGCGACGGCGAAGGCCTGATCGACTGGGTGCTGCGCGCCTACGAGCACGACCCGCTTTTGCCCTACCCGGCGCTGCTCGTGCTCGGGCCCTTCATGCAGGCCGAGCGCCAGGCCGAGTTCATGGACCGCGCGGCGAAGCTCAAGCGCGTCGATGCGATTACCTTCCACGGCCAGCTCGAGGCGCTCGTCGCGCGCGCCATCGGCGTGGTGGCGATGGGCGGCTACAACACCTTCTGCGAGGTGCTCTCGCTCGACAAGCGCGCGCTCATCGTGCCGCGCACCGAGCCGCGCCTCGAGCAGTTCATCCGCGCCTCGCGCGCCGCCGAGATCGGCCTGGTCAGCATGCTGACCGACGACGGCACCTACGATCCCGCGGTCATGGCCGCGGCGCTCCGCGCGCTGCCGCGCCAGAACCTGCCCTCTGAAGTGGTGGTGCCCGGGCTGCTCGAGGGGCTGAAGAACGTCGGGCGCCTGGTCGCGCCCTGGATCGCGCCCACCGAGGAGGAGGAGCGCGCGACGCTCCGCGTTTCGCGCATCCGGTAGCTTGCGGGTCGCTTTCGTTCTCAAGGGGTATCCGCGCCTCTCCGAGACCTTTATCGCGCACGAGATCGCCGCGCTCGAGCGCCGGGGCCTCGAGATCCTGATCGTCTCCTTGCGCAGGCCGACCGACGCGCGCCGGCACGCGGTTCACGGCGAGATCCGCGCCGCGCTGCTCTATCTCCCGGAGTACCTTTTGCTCGAGCCGCTGCGCGTGCTGCGGGCGTGGTGGAAGCTGCGAGAAAATGTGAAGTATCCGGCGGTGCGGGCCCTCTGGCTGCGCGACCTTGCGCGCGACCGAACGCCAAACCGCATCCGCCGCTTCGGCCAGGCGCTGGTGCTCGCCGCCGAGCTGCCGGGCGACGTCAAGCAGTTGCACGCGCATTTCCTGCATACGCCGGCCTCGGTGACGCGCTACGCGGCGCTGCTTCTGGGCCTGCCGTGGACGGGATCGGCGCACGCCAAGGACATCTGGACCACGCCGGAATGGGAGAAGCGCGAGAAGCTCGAGTCGTGCGAGTGGCTCGTGACCTGCACCGGCGCAAATCGCGAGCACCTCGGGGCGCTCGCGCCCGCGGGCCGCGTCGAGCTCGTTTACCACGGGATCGACTTGACCCGGTTTCCGGCCAGGTCGTCCTCGGTTCCATCCATGCGCGATGGCCGCAACGCCGCCGATCCGGTGGTGATCCTGTCGGTCGGCCGGCTGGTCGAGAAGAAGGGCACCGACGTGCTGTTCGAGGCGCTGGCGCGTCTTCCGGCGTCGCTGCACTGGAAGCTGGTGCATGTCGGGGGCGGCCCGCTGAAGGGCAGGATGGAAAAGCTCTCACGCGCGCTGGGAATCGCGCAGCGCGTGGAATGGCGCGGCGCGCGCACGCAGGACGAGCTGCTCGCGGAATACCGCGGCGCGGATCTCTTCGCGCTCGCCAGCCGCGTGGCGCGCGACGGCGACCGCGACGGCCTGCCGAACGTGCTGGTCGAAGCCCAGAGCCAGGCGCTCGCTTGCGTCGCGACGCGGGTGTCGGCGATCCCCGAGCTGGTGCGCGACGGCCAGAGCGGCGTGCTGGTGGAAGAGAATCACCCGGCGGCGCTCGCGCGCGCGCTCGAAGCGCTGATCGCGAACCCGGCGCGCCGGCGCGCGCTGGGACAGGCCGGGCAGGCGCGCGTGCTCGAGAGCTTCGCGCTCGACGCGAACCTCGACCGGCTCGCGCGCAAGTTCGGCCTCGCGGCATCCGGTGCGGATCGCGTTCTACGCACCGCTTAAGCCGCCGACGCACGCAACGCCTTCGGGCGATCGGCGCGTAGCGGGACTCCTGATGGACACGCTCGAGCGCGTCGCCGACCACGTGGAGCTGGTGTCGACCTTCCGCAGCTTCGACGCCGACGGCGATACCCAGCGCCAGCAGGCCCTGCGCAAGCAGGGCGACGCACTCGCGCAGCGCATCGTCGCGCAGTGGCGCAATGGGCCCGCCGCGCTGCGCCCCGATGTCTGGTTCACCTACCACGTGTACTACAAGGCGCCCGACTGGCTCGGTCCCGCGGTGAGCGCAGCGCTCGGCATCCCTTACGTGATCGCCGAAGCCTCGTATGCCCAGAAGCGCGCGAGCGGGCCGTGGGCGCTCGGACACGAAGCGGCGGCCGACGCCATCAGCCGCGCGCGCCTGGTGATCTCGCCGGCGCGGTACGACGTGGCGGGGCTGGAGGAGCTCGTGCCGAACGAGCGCCTGGTGCACCTGCCGCCCTTTCTCGACGCCGCGCCTTATCGCGAGGCGGCGCGCGAGCGCAAGGCGCATCGCGCGCGGCTCGCACGCGAGCACGCGCTCGATCCCGCGGCACCCTGGATCGTCGTGGCGGCCATGATGCGCGCCGGCGACAAGCTCGCTTCCTACCGCACGCTTGCGGCGACGCTCGCGCAGCTCGGCGACTTGCCGTGGCGCCTGCTCATCGCCGGCGACGGCGCCGCGCGCGGCGAGGTCGAGTCCGCGTTCCATGCCGCGGTGCCGGGACGCGCCTGCTACCTGGGCACGCTGGGCGCGCGCGCGCTGGCCGAGGTCTACGCGGCGGGCGATCTCTACGTCTGGCCCGCGGTGAACGAAGCCTACGGGATGGCGCTGCTCGAGGCGCAGGCGGCCGGGCTGCCGGTGGTATCGCGCGCGACGCGCGGCGTGCCCGACGTGGTCCGCGACGGCAGGACGGGTTTGTTGGTGAAAGATCAAACCTCACTGTCGGGTGCGGTGCGCGAGCTTCTCGTCGATGCCAAGCGCCGCGCGGCGCTCGGACGCGAGGCCGCGGAATTCGTCGCAAGGGAGCGAAGCGTCGACGCGGCGGCGACCCGGCTCAAAAATTTGCTCGGCGCGCTATGACCGTGCTCGCGCTGATGCGCCACGCCGACACGGCGTGGAGCGTCGAAAGACGCATCCAGGGGCAAGCCGATGTGCCGTTGCTCGAGGATGTTTCGATCTCCCTGCCCGATGCATGCCGCGGCATGCGCATCGTGACCAGTCCTCTGCGCCGTTGCGTGCAGACCGCGGCGCTGCTCGGCGCGCCGGATGCGCCGCGCGATGCGCGCCTTGCCGAGATGGACTGGGGTCGCTGGCAGGGCGAAACGCTCGGCGCATTGCGCGCGCGCCTGGGCGAAGAGATGCGCGCGAACGAAGCGCGCGGGCTCGACTTCACGCCGCTCGGCGGCGAAAGCCCGCGCGCGCTGCTCTCCCGGTTGCGCGGGTGGCTGGAGGAGGTGGCGCGCAGCCGCACGCCGACGCTGGCCATCACGCATCGCGGCGTCATTCGCGTGATCCTCGCCGAGGCGAGCGGCTGGAACATGCTCGGTGCGGCGCCGGCGAAGCTCGATTGGCGAGCGGCGCACTTTTTCGTGCTCGACGCGCAAGGAATCCCCGAGGTCCAGCGACTGAACGTGCGGTGAGAGTTTTTTTCTACGTTCAGCACCTGCTCGGCATCGGGCATCTCAAGCGCGCGGCGACCCTCGCCAAGGCGCTGCGCGCGGCCGGCTTCCAGGTCACGCTCGCGAGCGGCGGCGAGCCGGTGCCGGGAATCGAGGTTCTTCAGCTGCCGGCGGTCTCGAGCCCGGACTTCCGGCAGCTCATCGACGAGCACGGCAAGCCGGTCGACGACGCCTGGAAGGCGCGCCGGCGCGAGGCGCTGCTCCAGGCGTTTCACGCCGCTTCTCCCGATGCGCTCATCGTGGAGCTGTTTCCGTTCGGCCGGCGGCAGATGCGCTTCGAGCTGCTGCCGCTGCTCGAGTTGGCGGTCCGTAACAACCCGCGGCCGCTGGTGGTGTGCTCGGTGCGCGACATCCTGCAACCGAACCCCGCGCGTGAGGCCGAGGCGCTCGAGCGCTTCACGCGGTATTTCGACCGTCTGCTGGTGCACGCGGATCCGAAAGTGGTGACTCTCGAGCGCAGCCTCCCGGCCGCCAAGCACCTGGCGGGCAAGCTCCATTACACGGGTTATGTAGTCGACGACATATCCGACGCTGGTGAGGCGGGCGCCGGCGAAGTCCTGGTCTCGGCCGGCGGGGGCGCCGCGGGAGGACGGCTGCTGGAAACGGCGATCCAGGCGCGCCCGCTCACTCGACTGCGCGACTGCGTGTGGCGCATCCTTGCCGGTGTGAATGCGAAGGTCCTCGGCGGTCTGCGGGCCGAAGGCGTGATCGTCGAGCGCGCGCGGAGCGATTTCACCCTGCGCCTGAAAAACTGCGTGCTTTCGGTGAGCCAGGCCGGGTACAACACGGTGCTGGAAACGTTGCAGGCGCGGGCCCGGGCGGTGCTGGTGCCCTTCGCGGGCGGCGCGGAGTGCGAGCAGACGCTGCGGGCAAGACTTCTGGGGGAGAGGGGGCTGGTGCACGTGGTGGAGGAGGGAGCGCTGACGGCGGCGACGCTTGCCGCGGCCATCGATCGCGCGGCGGCGGGGCCGTGGCCGGCGGCGGGCGCGATCGATCTTGGTGGCGCGCGGCGCAGCGCCGAGCTGCTGCGCGAGTGGCTGGGTTGAACTGGAACGCCTTCGAAGAGGAGCTTGCGCGCCGGCGCGATGCCGGCCGGCCGGTGCAATTCTGGTGGCGCGACGACGACGCCGGCGCGGTACTGCCTGAATTGAAGAAGCTGCTCGGCCTTTCGAAGCGCGCGGCCGTTCCGGTGGCGCTCGCCGTGGTTCCCGAGGCCGCGGAGTCGGAGCTTTTCCGCCTGCTGCACGAGCGCGTGACGGTGCTGCAGCACGGCACCGACCATCGCAACCGCGCCGCGGTGGGAGAGAAGAAGACCGAGTACCCGGCCGGCGAGCCGATCGAAAGCACGCTCGCGCGCGTCTCCGACGGCTTCGGCACGCTGCGCACGCTCGCCGGCAAGCGCTTTCTCCCCGTTCTCGCGCCGCCGTGGAATCGCGTGCGCAAGGACCTGCTAAAGAAGCTGCCCGCGATCGGCCTGCGCGGCCTGAGCGGCTATGGGGCGCGCGCGAGCGCCGAGCCGGCGCCCGGCCTGCGGCAGGTGAACACCCACGTCGACATCGTGGCGTGGCGGCGCGGCAAAGGATTCATCGGCGAGGGGGAGGCACTGGCCGCCGCGCTCGGTTTCCTCGATGGCGAAGAACCCGTGGGCTGGCTGACCCACCACGCTGCGCACGACGCGCAAGCCTGGAAATTTCTCGAACGTCTTTTGACTTTGCGCGATATTCAATGGCTCTCCGCCTCAGAGGTGTTCTCGTATACTGCGGCGGCGCATGGCTGACCTTCTCACCGTCCGCGATCTGAAGGTTTATCTCTCCGTCGACGCCGGCACGGTCAAGGCGGTCGACGGCGTCTCGTTCCGCATTCCGGCCGGCGGCACGGTGGCGCTGGTTGGCGAGTCGGGCTCGGGCAAGTCGGTGGTGGCGCAGTCGATCATGGGCATCCTGCCGCGCATCGCGCGCATCGAGTCGGGCGAGATCGTGTTTCGCGATCCCGAGGACGGCTCCGAGGTCGATATTTCGCGCCTCGATCCGGAAGGCCGCGCGCTGCAGGACATCCGCGGCGGTCGCATCTCGATCATCTTCCAGGAGCCGATGACCGCGCTCTCGCCGCTGCACACGATCGGCAACCAGATCGGCGAAGCGCTCGCGCTGCATCGCGACCTCGGCAAGAAGGAGCGGCGCGAGGCGGTGCTCGAGATGCTGCGCCGGGTCGGCTTTCCCGACCCGGTAAAGGCCGAGCACACCTACCCCTTCGAGCTCTCGGGGGGCCTGCGCCAGCGCGCGATGATCGCGATGGCGCTCGTGTGCCGGCCGGCGCTGCTGATCGCGGACGAGCCGACCACCGCGCTCGACGTCACCATCCAGGCGCAGATCCTCCAGCTCATCAAGGAGCTGCAGCAGGAGTTCCACATGGCGGTGCTCCTCATCACGCACGACCTGGGCGTGGTGGCGAACATGGCAGAAGAGGTGGTCGTGATGCACCGCGGGCGGGTCATGGAGTCGGGCACGCTCACCGACATCTTCCGCGAGGCGCGCCACCCGTACCTCAAGGCGCTGATGCGCGCGGTGCCGCGCTTCAACATGAAGCCGGGCGAGCGCCTCACGCCGATCCGCGAGGTGCAAGTGAGCGAGGACAGCCTGATCACCACCGTGCGCCAGCGCCGGCAGGTGGTCGGCAACCTGCTCGAGGTCAAGAACCTCACCAAGCGCTATTCCACGCGCAAGCGCTCGTTCCTCGGCGGCGGCGGTTCGAGCGGCGAATTCCTTGCCGTGGGCGACGTGAGCTTCGAGGTCGGCGCGGGCGAGTGCCTCGGCCTCGTCGGCGAGTCGGGCTGCGGCAAGACCACCACCGCGCGCATGATCCTGCGCTCGATCGCGCCCGACCGCGGAAAAATCGTTTTCCACGGCAAGGATGTCCTGGCGATGAAGGGCCCCGAGCTGTTCGCCTACCGGCGCAAGGTGCAGTTCGTGTTCCAGGATCCCTTCAGCTCGCTCAATCCGCGCATGACCGCCTACGACATCGTGAGCGAGCCGCTCGTGATCCACGGCATCGGCGACGCGGACGAACGCTTCGCGCGCGTGAAGGAAATGATGGGGCTGGTGGGCCTCGACGTGCGCCACCTGCGGCGCTATCCGCACAGCTTCTCGGGCGGCCAGCGCCAGCGCATCGGCATCGCGCGCGCGCTCGCGCTCGGCCCCGAGCTCCTCATCTGCGACGAGCCGGTCTCGGCGCTCGACGTCTCGGTGCAGGCTCAGGTGCTCAACCTGCTCGCCGACCTGCGCGTCGCGCTCGGACTCGCCTACATCTTCATCTCGCACAACCTCGCGGTGGTGAACTACCTCGCCGACCGCATCGCGGTGATGTGCGCCGGACGCATCGTCGAGCTCGCGCCGGCGGCCGAGCTATTCCGCAATCCGGTGCATCCGTATACGCGCGCGCTGCTCGCCGCGGTCCCCGAGCCCGACCTGAGCCGCAAGCTCGACTTCGACGCGCTGATGGAGGGCAAGGCCTCCGACCCCGCCGCGTGGCCCGCGGAGTTCCGCATCGCCGGCGGCGACGGACCGGGCATGCAGGACATCGGCAAGGGCCACATGGTGAGGGCGGCATGATGCCGCCGCCAAATCGTATGAGGCGCGGCATGAGGCTTCTTGTTTTTGCGCTCCTGTGCGTGCCGGGATTCCTCGCCTGGGCAAATCCTGGTGAACCCCCGATGCTGCGTCTCGACGTATCGACCGGAAAGCTGCCGCCGCTCGAGAAGCGCCTGCCGCAGCAGCCGCTGGTCGTGCAAGTCGGGCAGCCCGGAAAGCACGGCGGCACGCTGCACAGCCTGGTCGGGCGCAGCCGCGATACGCGCTTGCTCGTGGTGTACGGGTACGCGCGGCTCGTCGGCTACAACACGAACCTGGAGCTCGTTCCCGACCTGCTCGAATCGTTCGAGGTGAAGGAAGGGCGCATCTTCACGCTCAAGCTGCGCAAGGGCCATCGCTGGTCCGACGGACATCCCTTCACTGCCGAGGACTTCCGCTATTACTGGGATGACGTAGCGACGAACAAGGAGCTCTCGCCCGCCGGTCCGCCGAGGGACCTGCTGGTCGAGGGCGAGCAGCCGAAGTTCGAGGTGCTGTCCGACACGATGGTGCGCTACAGCTGGCACAAGCCCAATCCGCACTTCCTGCCGCGCCAAGCCGGCGCCTCGCCGCTTTTCATCTACCGGCCGGCGCACTACCTCAAGCCCCTGCACAAGAAGTACTCCGAGAAGGTGCGCAAGGCGGACGCCGACGGCAGCGCCAAGCGCAAGTGGTCGGCGGTGCATAACCGCGCCGACAACCTCTACGAGTCCGACAACCCCGACCTGCCGACGCTGCAACCGTGGATGAACACCACCAAGCCGCCGGCGGACCGCTTCATCGCGGTGCGCAACCCCTACTTCCACCGCGTGGACGAGCAGGGGCAGCAGCTGCCCTATATCGATCGCTTCATCCTCGCGGTCGCCGATCCGAAGCTGATCCCGGCCAAGACCGGCGCCGGCGAAGCCGACTTGCAAGCGCGCGACGTCCATTTCAACAACTACACCTTCCTCAAACAGGGCGAAAAGCAGAACGGCTACCGCACGCTCCTCTGGCGCCCGGGAAAGGGCTCTCACTTCGCCCTCTTCCCCAACCTGAACGTGAACGACCCGCAGTGGCGCAAGCTCCTGCGCGACGCGCGCTTCCGCCGCGCGCTCTCGCTCGCGATCGACCGCTCGCTCGTGAATCAGGTGCTGTACTTCGGCCTCGCGATCGAATCGAACAACACCGTGCTGCCGGAGAGCCCGCTGTTCCGCGAGGACTACCGCACGCGCTGGGCGCGCTACGACCGGAAGCAAGCGTCTCAACTGCTGGACCAGATGGGATTGCGCATGGGGCGGGACGGCATTCGCCGGCTGCCCGACGGCAGGCCGCTCGAGATCATCGTCGAGACCGCGGGCGAGTCCACCGAGCACACCGACGTGCTCGAGCTGATCCGCGAGACCTGGCGCGAGGTCGGCATCAAGCTCTTCAGCAAACCCTCGCAGCGCGAGGCCTGGCGCAATCGCATTTACTCCGGCGAGACCGTGATCTCGGTGTGGAGCGGGCTCGAAAACGGCCTCGCCACCGCCGAGAACAGCCCCGACGAGCTCGCGCCCACCAGCCAGACGCAGTACCAGTGGCCGAAGTTCGGCCAGCACCTCGAGACCGGCGGCAAGTCGGGCGAGGCGGTCGATATTCCGGAGGTGAAGGAGCTGCAGCGCCTCTACAAGACGTGGATGGAAGGCGCCACGCGCCAGGACCGCGAGCGCGCGTGGCACGCGATGCTCGACCTGCACGCCGAGCAGCAGTTCGTGATCGGCGTGGTCTCGGGCGTGCCGCAGCCGGTGGTGGCGCGCGACACCTTGATGAACGTGCCGCAGCAGGGGTTCTACAACTGGGATCCGGGCGCGTTCTTCGGGATCTATCGGCCCGATACCTTCTGGTTCAGGTAATGCTCAAGTACACGCTGCGCCGCCTGCTGATCATGATTCCGACGCTGATCGTGATCAGCATGGTCACGTTCATCATCATCCAGCTGCCGCCGGGCGACTTCCTCTCCAACCAGATCGCCGAGCTGCAGAGCCAGGGCGACAAGGCGGCGATGGAGAAGGCGGTGTTCCTGCGCAAGCAATACGGCCTCGACAAGCCTTTCGTCGAGCAGTACGCGATCTGGATCGGCGTGTGGCCGGGCGAGAACGGCTTCTCGGGCCTGCTGCAGGGCGACCTCGGCTGGTCCTTCGAGCACGACCTGCCGGTGAAGGACGTGGTCGGCGACCGCCTGTTCCTGTCGTTCATCCTGAACTTCTCGGTGATCCTCTTCACCTGGGCGGTCGCGTTCCCGATCGGCTTCTACGCCGCGACCCACCAGTACAGCTGGGGCGACCACGGGCTCACGTTCCTCGGCTATGTCGGCCTTGCCACGCCCAACTTCCTGCTCGCGCTGGTGCTCATGTATTTCGCCAACGCGCAGTTCGGCCTGTCGATCGGCGGCATCATGGATCCGGAGTACCTCGGCCAGCCCTGGAGCGTGGGCAAGGCGATCTCGGTGATGGAGCACCTCTGGATCCCGGTGATCGTAATCGGCACCTCCGGCACCGCGGGCATGATCCGGCGGCTGCGCGCCAACCTGCTCGATGAGCTGCAGAAGCCCTACGTGGTCACCGGGCGCTCGAAAGGCATGCCGCGCTTTCCGCTGCTGGTGAAGTACCCGCTGCGCATGGCGCTCAACCCGTTCATCGCCGACATCGGCAACCTGCTGCCGAGCGTCATCTCCGGCTCGGCGATCGTCGCCGTGGTGCTCTCGCTGCAGACCTCCGGGCCGATGCTGCTCGAGGCATTGCGCAGCCAGGACCAGTACCTGGCGGGGTCTTTCCTGATGTTCCTGTCCATGCTCACGGTTATCGGGATGTTTGTCTCGGATTTATTGCTCGCAGCATTGGATCCGCGAATTCGACTCACTGGAGGCGTGGCCAAGTGAGCGCGGCCTCTTGCCCCCCTGTTAAGGGGGGAAGCGAGCGGGTTTCTCGCGAGCGGGGGGTTTGCGTTTCTGAAAACCAAGACCCGCCGCTCGCCTTCGGCTCACGACCCCCTTGTCAGGGGGTCAAAGCGTGAGCCAGACGCTCGAACACTACGTCTCGCAGGCGCCGTTCGAGCCGCACGCGGCGGAGATCCTCACGCCGGAGCAGGAGCGCTTCTACCGCGCCTCCCAGTGGCAGATCATGTGGTGGAAGTTCCGCCGCCACCGCATCGCGGTGATCGCGGGCGCGATCCTGCTTCTGTTCTACGCCTCGACGCTGGTGAGCGAGTTCATCGCGCCGTACAACCTGCATACGCGCGACACCAACCATATCTACGCGCCGCCGCAGCGTCTGCACCTTTTCCACGACGGAAGCTTCGTCGGACCGTTCGTCTACGGCTACAGCATGCGGCTCAACATGCAGACGTTGAAGCGCGAATACGTGGACGACCGCAACGCGGTCTTTCGGCTCCGCTTCTTCTGCCTCGGCGACGAGTACAACTTCTGGGCCCTCATTCCCGGCCGCTTCCATTTCGTCTGCCCGGCCGAGAAGGGAACACTTTACGTGCTCGGCACCGACCGGCTGGGGCGCGACCTGTTCTCGCGCATCGTCTACGGCACGCGCATCTCGCTCACCGTGGGCCTTCTCGGCATCGCGGTGAGCTTCTTCATCGGCATCACGCTGGGCGGCATCTCCGGCTTCTACGGCGGTTGGGTCGACAACGTGATCCAGCGCTTCATCGAGATGGTGCGCTCGTTCCCCGAGCTGCCCCTGTGGATGGCACTGTCGGCGGCACTGCCGATCAACTGGAGCCCGATCCTGGTCTATTTCGGCATCACGATCATCCTGGGCCTGCTCGACTGGCCGGGGCTAGCGCGCGCCGTCAGATCAAAATTACTGGCTCTGAGAGAAGAAGACTTTGCCACGGCTGCCGTGCTCATGGGCGCAAGCCCGGCGCGCGTCATCCGCCGCCACCTGCTGCCGAGCTTCACCAGCCACCTGATCGCCTCGGCCACCCTTTCCGTGCCCGCCATGATCCTGGGCGAGACGGCGTTGTCCTTTTTGGGTTTAGGTCTAAGGCCCCCGGTCACGAGCTGGGGCGTGTTGTTGAACGAGGCGCAGAACATCAACGTGGTCGCGCTTTACCCCTGGCTCATGCTGTCGGTGGTGCCGGTGTTCATCGTGGTGCTCGCCTTCAACTTCTTCGGTGACGGCCTGCGCGACGCGGCCGACCCCTACAGCAGCGCCGCACGGACCTAAGCGACAATAGCTCCCCGAGGGGAGAAGCGTGCAACAGCGCAGGAGCGTTCTGGTAGGTGTAGCAATCATCGCGGGGTTACCGCGACTCCTGCTTGCCCAATCCGGCAAGACTTACCGGATCGCCTACATGAGCGGCTATTCCGCCGAAATCGATGCCCCGCTCTTAGCAGCCTTCAAGCGCGGGTTGAGCGAGTTCGGTTATGTCGAAGGTCGCAATGTCGTCATCGAAGTCCGGCACGCGGCAGGGCAGCCTGAACGAGTATCTGCGCTTGCAACTGAGCTTGCGGCGCGCAAGCCGGATATCTTTGTGGTCGGCGCCAGCGCCGCGGCTGCGGAAGCAGTGAAGGCGGCCGCCGGCAATACCCCGATCGTGATGGCGAACGTACAGGACCCGGTAGCGAGCGGACTGGTCACGAACCTGGCGCGGCCCGGCGGCAACATCACCGGAATGTCGGACTTTCATGCCGCGAGCGTCACAAAACGCCTGGAGTTGATGAAGGAAGCGATCCCGGGGCTAAAGCTGGTTGGCGTGTTGTGGAATCAGGACAGCGCAAGCAACGCGCGCCAGGTCAAGGATTTGCAGCAGGCCGCGCCGGCGCTCGGGCTCAAGATCCTTTCCTTGCCCGTGCGCAAGCCCGAGGACCTCGACGGGTCGCTCGCGAAGCTGACCGGCCGCCCAGGTAGCGGGCTGCTCCTGCTCGGCGATTACGTGCTGTCGACCAACATGCAGCGAATCGCACAGCACGCCATCGATCAGCGCATTCCCGCGGTATATACGATCGACCGGTGGGTGGCCCTCGGCGGGTTCATGGCCTACGGAACGAACTTCGAGGATCTGTGGCGGCGGTCCGCGCGTTTTGTCGACAGGATCTTCAAGGGCGCCAAGCCGGGCGATCTGCCGATCGAGCAGCCGACCAAGTTCGACCTGATCATCAACCTGAAGACCGCGAAGGTGATCGGCGTGAACGTGCCGCGCGCCGTGCTGCTGCGCGCAGATCGGGTGGTGGAATGAACATCCTATGGCTCCCGATCGTCGTTCTGCTCGGCGCCCTTGCCGCGCCGTCGTTCGCGGTGGCACAGGGAAAAGTCGCGCGCATCGGTTGGCTGTCCGCCGGGACGGCCGAGATCGACGCTGATCTCATGGAAGGCTTGCGCCGGGGCCTGAAGGAGCTTCGCCATGTCGAGGGCAAGGGCTATCGGATCGAGTCGCATTTCACCGCGGGTCGACCGGAGCGGCTGCCCGAGGCCGCGGCTGCGCTCGCGGCGTCGAAAGTCGATGTGATCGTAGCCTCGGGCGATCAGGCAGCTCTCGCCGCCAAGAGAGCGACCGGTACGATCCCTGTGGTAGTGCAGGTCGCCGATGCGATCGGGATCGGTCTCGTCACCAGCCTGGCACATCCCGGCGGGAACGTTACCGGCGCCTCCGATCTGCACGCTGACCTTGTGCCCAAGCGGCTTGAGATTCTGAAGGAGCTGGTGCCGAATCTTTCGCGTGCGGCCTTTCTGTCGAACCCGCGCAATCCCACTTGCGTGCGGCAAGCGAGCGAGATTCGCGCCGCGGCGCCCTCCTTCGGGCTGGCGCTTCATCCAGTGGAGGTCGCGGGCGCAGAGGACATGGAGCGTGCGTTCGGCGCGATCGCGAAGGAGAAGGTCGGCGGGCTGATCGTCTGTGGCGATCGCATGCTCGCGACGCACCGCAGCCGGATCTACGAGCTTGCGACGAAGCAGCGCCTACCCACGATGTACGCGAACCGCAGGTTCGTCCATGCGGGAGGACTCATCTCATACGGAACAAACCTCGCCGATCTTTATCAGCGGCTCGCGGTCCAAGTCGACCGAATACTGAAAGGCGCCAAGCCCGGCGACCTGCCGCTCGAGCAGCCGACCAAGTTCGAGGTGGTGATCAACCTCAGGGCGGCCAAGGCGATCGGCCTGACGGTGCCGCGGCCGCTGCTCCTGCGGGCAGACCACATCGTCGAATGAACATCCTGATCGTCGACGACGCCACCGACCTGGTGGCGCTGGCGAAGCGCTGGCTCGAGCGCGAGGGCCACGGGGTGGACGATCCGCGCCAACGAGCGTCTGCTTCGCCTGCCGGTGATGGTGGTGAGCGGGTTCGCCGATCGCCACGACGACATTGAGCGCGCGATGCAGCTCGGCGCCAACGACTACATCGTCAAGCCGCTCATGGAGTTTCACTTTCTCGCCCGCATCGGGCGCCTGGCGAGCGCGAAGCCGTAAAAGTGACGTGATGGAGGTCACTGAGTTTTTTGCGCGCGGCTGCTAAGGTGGTTGCGCGATGGACGAGAACCTCAAGGCGCCGCGCAAGGCCAGCCGGACGGCCTACCTGCTGGAATCCGCCGCGATCGTGCTGCTTGCCGCGCTTGCCGCCTACGCCGCCGCGGCGTGATCAGGCGCAAAAGCGCGCTAGTTCAAGAACGCGTATAGACGCCACTCGCCAGGCACGCCCTTGAGGGTGTGCGTGCCGCGCTCAGCAAACGCGAGGCCCGAGCCGGCGACGAGGTCCTTCACGGTCTGGGAGACCACGATCTCGCCAGGCGCCGCCTTGCTGGCAACGCGCGAGCCGATGTGCACCGCGATGCCGCCGAGCTTCTCCCCGATGATCTCGCACTCCCCGGTGTGCACGCCGGCGCGGATCTCGATCCCGTGCGCGCGCGCACCTTCGCGCACCGCGGCCGCGCAGCGGATCGCCCGCGCCGGTCCGTCGAATGCGGCGAGAAAGCCGTCTCCGGCGGTGTCGATCTCCCGGCCGCGATATTCCTTCAGCTTTCCCCTCACCAGCGCCTGGAACGCCTCCAGCAGCTCGCGCCACTTGCGGTCGCCGAGCGCCGCCGCGCGCTCGGTCGACTGAACGATGTCGGTGAACTGAACCGTGGCCAGAACGCGCTCGGGCTCGGGCGCGTGCCGGCTGCCGGTAAGGAACTCCTCGATCTCGTCGAGCATCGGCTCGCTGTCGCCGAACCACGGCGGGTGGTCGACGCCCGGCAGCTCGACCAGCTTGGCACCCGGAATGCGCAGCGCCATGTAGCGCGCGTTCTCCACGTCGATATGGCGCTCCCCGGTCCGATGCAGGATCAGCGTCGGCACGCGAACCGAGGGCAGGATGTTGCGCACGTCGATCTCCCGGTTCATTTTCATGACGGCCAGCACCGCGCCGGGGCTTGCGCAGGAGCGGTAGTACGCTGCAACCGCGTCGGCCAGCGCCTCGTTGCCGACGAGGCTGGGCGCGAACATCGGAAGGTCGATGCCCTCCCTCGTGCCCCAGTGCTGCTCGATGTTCTTGAGGATCGTGTCCCACTTTTCGTCGTTCCAGGCGAAGGCATAGTCCGGCGCCCACGAACGCTTCGCGTACGAGCCGTAAAGCACCATCGCCGTCGTGCGCTGGGGGTAAGTGGCTGCGAACACGATCGACATCGGCCCGCCCTCGGACACCCCGAAGAGGGCGGCGCGCTCGGATCCGGCGGCATCCATGACCGCGTGGACATCCTCCATGCGCTGTTCGAGGGAAAAGACCTGCGACGAGCGGTCCGACATTCCGGTGCCGCGCTTGTCGAAAAGGATGAGGCGAGCGAACGAGGCGATACGCTGGAAGAACTTCGCGCGCACCGGCGACGTCCAGCTCGCTTCGATGTTGGAGACGAATCCCGGCACGAACACGACGTCGAGCGGGCCGTCGCCCACCACCTGGTAGGCGATGTGCACGTCGCCGCTTCGGGCGTAACGCGTTTCCGGGACCTGCACTAGACGAACTAGGCTGCCTGGTGGTCCGAGGAGGGAATCGTGGTCGGGTTGCCGGATTGCCCGGCGGAGAACACGCAGAACGCGTTCTTGCCGGCGCGCTTCGCCGCGTACATCGCCTTGTCGGCGTGCGCCATGAGGGTCGCGGCATCGCCCGCGTCGTCGGGGAAAATGCTCACGCCCAGGCTCGCCGAAATGCGCGTCTTGACGCCGCCGAAGAGCTCGTAGGGCCTGAGCACTTCGGCCGCGAGCTTCGCCACCACGCGCTCGACCGCGGGCGTGTCCTGCATCTGTTCGAGAACCACGAAGAACTCGTCGCCGCCCAGGCGCGCCACCACGTCGCTCGCGCGCAGGCCTTTTCGCAGGCGGCGCGCGACTTCCTGGAGGAACGCGTCGCCCGCCGCGTGGCCATGCATGTCGTTGATCTGCTTGAAGCCGTCCAGATCCATGAACACGCCCGCGAGCTTGGACCGGTGGCGGCGCGTGCGCTCGATTGCTTGCTCGAGCGCGGGCGCGAGGCTGGTCCGGTTCGCGAGGCCGGTCAGCGCGTCGTTATAGGCGAGCGAGGCGATGCGCTCGCGCGCCAGCGCGATCTCGGTGACGTCGCGGCCGATGCCGCGATAGCCGAGGAATGCGCCGGTCGAGTCGAAGCGCGGCTCGCCGGTCACCGAGAAGTAGCGCGTGCCGCCGTCGGGCATGACGCGCGCGAACTCGAAGTCGCGGAACGGGAGGTGGCTGTTGAGCACCGCCATGTGCGCCGCCCAGCCCGCCTGGTCAGGGCTCGCAGACGGCACGCCCCACGGCGTCTTGCCGATGATGCCGCGCCCGATCTGGGCCGAGCCGTAGTTCGGGCCGTGCACGATGCTGGTGATGTGGTGCTGGCTATCGGTCTCCCAGAAGAAGTCCGACGACAGGTGCGTGAGGCTGCGGAAGCGCGCTTCGCTCGCGCGCAGGCGCTCTTCCGCCTCCTTGCGCTGCAAGAACTGACCGAACAGGCTGCCGATCGCCTGCGCTGCCTCGAGCAAACGCTCGTCGGGCTCGCCCGCGCGGTGGCCGGAGAAGGCGAGCAGGCCGATGGTGCGGCCCTGCGCCACGGCCGGAAACGCGAAGGTGGCGAAGCTCCCTGCGGACTCGCGCGGCGAGCGCGAGAACACGGGCTTGCCGCCTTCCCAGGCGGCGCGCGAGCGACCCAGGAACTGCTCGGTGGCCGGCTCGCGCGCGAACCAGCCTTGCTCGAGGGTCATCTCGCCGCTCGCCGGATCGACCCGGAAGCAGCGGCCGTAGTCCCAGCCCTCGATGTCGCAGATCGCGCGCAACCCGGCCTGGATGCCGTCCGCGACGCCGCTCGCCTGCGAGAGGGCGCGCGCCACCGCGTGCTCGAGCCGCAGCAGCTGCTCGGCGCGCTTCTGCGGGGTGATGTTGCGGCCGACGCCGCGGTAGCCGCGGAAGATGTCGTCGTCGAACACCGGCTCGGCGCTGACCGCGAGCCAGACGCTCTTGCCGCCGGGGGCGAAGCGCTGGATCTCGAAGTCGCGGAACGGCTCGTGGCGCTCGAGGTGCCGCCGATTGTGCTCCCAGTAATCGTCGCTGGGATCGAGGCCGGTCTTGGCGGCGAATTCTTCCGAGGTGTAAGTGAGACGCAGCTGCCCGTCCATCTCCCAATACCAGTCGGCGAACAAGCCGCTGAGGGCGAACACGCTATTCATTTCTTCTCGGCGATTTAGGCGAGCGTGAATAACTCCATCTTATCTCCGACGCCGCGAAGGGTGTGAGTGCCCAGCGATTTCCAGGCCGCGGGCAGTGCCCGCGCCACGCGCTCGGAGACCAGCAGGTCGGTGTCCAGCTGCTTGCACAAGCCTTCGATGCGCGCCGCCTCGTTGGCCGCCGCGCCCACCACGGTGAACTCGATGCGCGCGGGCGTGCCCATGTTGCCGTAGGTGACCTCCCCGAGGTGCAGGCCGATCCCGCAGCGCAGCGGCGGCGTCCTGTTTTTATTCAGTTTATTCAGCCGCGCGAGCGCTTCCTGGGCGGCGGCGAGCGCCTTGGCGCAGGCCTCGGCCGGGCGGCCGGCGACCGGGAAAATCGCGAGCGCCGCGTCGCCGATGAAGCGCAGCACCTCGCCCTGGCGCTCGAGCACCGGCCCCAGCACGCACTCGAAATACTCGTTCAGCAGCGCCAGGAACTCGCGCCGTCCCATGGAATCGGCCAGCCGCGCCGAGTCACGCAGGTCGCAGAACCAGATCACCGCGTGGATGTCCTCGCCGTCGCCGCGCTTGATCTGCCCGGCGAGCACCTTGGCGCCGGCGCTGCGCCCGAGGTAGGCGTCGAGGATGTTGCGCGCCTTCTGCATGTTGCCGTAGATCTCGACCATGCGCGTGAACGGCGCGAGCAGCCGGCGCAGCGCGGCGAGGTCCGCTTCGCCGAAGCCTCCGGCGCGGCGCGTGGCGAAGCTCGCGGCATGCACCTCGCCGTTGACGAAGCGCAGCGGCGCCGCGATGAAGTCGGTCGCCCCCTCCTTGCGCAGGTCCTCCAGCACCGGGAAGTCGATCGGGCAAGCGGGATCGGCGAGGCGCCGCCGCACCTCGACATGCTCGGCGAAGACCACGCGGATCGGGCTCTTGAGAAATGCATCGGACTCGAGCAGGTCGTGGGCGGCCTCGGTCATCTCGACCGCGCCCTTGTCCGCCTGCCAGATGAAGGCCCGGCCGAGCACGTTCGGATGCAGCGTGCGCACGAATACGCCCACCCGATAGATCGGCAGCCCGGCGGCCACCGTGCGCCGGCAGGTGTCGAGCAGCACGTCCTGCGGCAGCCGCGCCGGCCGCGCGCCTTCGAGCAGCCAGTCGATGACCGGCTGGATGTTCAGTTCTTGGTCAGCCACAGGCTCGATTCGACCGCGTGGGGCAGCAGGGGCAGGCGGGCCAGTACACCGGTCATCGGGGATTTCTTCGTTTCATGGCTGGAAAAATCCACGCGCAGCGCACCGGCATCGATGAGCTTCTTCACCTCGCCCTGCTCGTTGTAGCGCCGCCAGGCCCACTGGCCCGGATAGTCGTCGGGAAGGAAGATGTCGTGGAAATGCACGCGCACACCAACGGGCAGCTGCGGGATCACCTCGTGCAACAGGAATTCGACGTCGCTGCCGGGCTTCACCTGGTGGCTCGAATCGATGAACAGGATGTCGTTCGCGCCGAGCGCGGCGAACGGCGCGCGGTGCAGCGTTTCGACGTGGGTTTGGAGCCACTCGACGTCGAGGCCGCGGATCGCGGCGCGCGGCTTCGGGTCGATCGCGGTGATCCGGGTATCGAGCCTGCCGTCGGCCACCGCGCGCGCCATGAAGCGCGTCGAGTGGCCCGAGCCGACTTCGACGATGCGCTTGGGGCGGGTGCTGCGCACGATCGCGTACGCCGCGGCGGCGTCGAGGCGCGGGAACCAGTCCTGGTCCCAGCGCGGGGCTGGCGGGGGTTCGGTACCGATCGCCTCGAGGTCGGAGGCGAAGCTTTCAATCAATCTCAACAACCAGGCCGTCCCGCGCCACGATCGAGCCCGGCAATAGCTGCGCCACCTCGCGCGCGACGCCGTCGAGCATGTCGTCGTCATGCTCGGGATCGTGGTGGAACACCGCCATGCGCTTGGCGCCCGCGGCGCGGCACAAGCGCACGCCTTCCTGCCACGTCGAGTGTCCCCAGCCGACGTAGGTCTCGTACTCGGCGTCGGTGTACATGCTGTCGTAGATCACCAGGTCCGCGCCTGCGATCAGATCCAGGATGTTGCGATCCGGGGCGCCGGGGACGTGCTCGGTGTCGGTGAGATAGCAGAGCGAGCGCCCGCCGTATTCGACGCGGTAGCCGGTGGCCCCGTCGGGGTGGTTGAGCACTGCGGTGCGCACCGCGATGTCGGGACCAGGGCGCAGCGTCTCGCCCGCCTTGAACTCGCGGTATTCCATGCGCGCGCGGAACACCTGCGGCGGCACCGGGAAGAGCGGCGACATCATGAATTCGCCCAGCACGCGGCGCAGCGTCATGCCCTCGGCGAGGTGCCCGGCCCAGAGCCGGAAGCGGTTCTGCGGCTGGAAGAAGGGCTTGAAGAAGGGCAGCCCCGCGACATGGTCGAAGTGCGTGTGCGTCAGGAAGAGGTCAGAATCCAGCGGAGCGTCCGCGACCCTCTTGGCCAATTCGTTGCCCAGGTAGCGCATCCCGGTGCCGGCATCAAAAAGCAGCATGCGCCCGCCGCAGCGCACCTCGAGCGAGGAGGTGTTGCCGCCATAGCGCGCGGTGCGCGGGCCTGAGCAGGCGATCGATCCGCGCACTCCCCAGAAGCGGACGCTGAAGGGGGCAGGGGGCATTCGACAACTATAGCGGCAAAAAAGCACCCCCCGGGGACGGTAAGATTCACCTCGTCAGGGGGTGGGGGACCGCGTAGGAAGAAGACCGGGTGGAACGCAGCCTTTTCGGCTTCATTATCCGTTACAGCAAGCGCGACCAGCTGCGCATCGTGCCGTTCGTGCTGCTGACGATGGTGGTGTATTACGCCTCGCTCGACCTGCCGCGCACCATCATCAACGAGGCGATCCAGGGCCGCAGCTTCCCCGAGGGCGCCGCCAGCGCCCCCTTCTTCGGCCTGGAGCTCGGGCGGCTCGAGTACCTGTTCGCGCTGTCGATGGTCTTCCTCGGCCTGATCGTGCTGAACGGCTGGCTCAAGTTCCGCATCAACACCATGAAGGGCTGGATGGGCGAGCGCATGCTGCGCCGCCTGCGCTACGCGCTCTACGATCACATCCTGCGCTTCCCGCTCGGGCGTTTCCGCCGCGTCAAG
>DASRIR010000074.1:0-2499 GCA_035649875.1 Burkholderiales bacterium
CACTGTGAAGCTCACCTCGAGCACCTCCCCGACCGGCACCGAGGAGATCTGCGTGTTCTGCCATACGCCGCACGGCGCAAGCAGCACCGCGGGAGGCCCGCCGCTGTGGAACAAGGGTTTGCCCGCGGCCGGCTCCTTCACGACCTACAGCACCTCGACGCTCGATTCCACCATCGACCTGACCGGCTCGCCCTCGCTCGCCTGCCTGTCGTGCCACGACGGGGTTTCGGCGCTCGACAACATCGTCAACGCGCCGGGGTCCGGCGGCTATACGCCCGGCGGCGCGAACCTCGCGTGGACCTGGGCGGGCGGCGCGGACACGATGCCGGCGGGCATCACCCGGATCGGCACCGACCTGACGAACGACCACCCGATCGGCATGAACTACTGCGGCTACAGCGCTGCCGACACCACGAGCGGCGCGCTCACCTGCAGGGATACCGATTTCCACGTCACCACCGGCACCAACAACAACGTCAAGTTCGACGCCACGAAGGTCGTGTGGTGGGTGCAGACGCCGCCGGGAGCGACGAATCCTCTGCGCGACAAGCGCGACCTGCCGCTGTATACGCGCACCATCGCATCGGTGCAGGGGCCGACGGTCGAATGCCAGACCTGCCACGACCCGCACGTGAGCTCCGCCAACGGCACGTCCGGCGAGACCTTCCTGCGGATTCCGAACACGGGAAGCCAGATCTGCCTTTCGTGCCACGTTAAGTAAGGGCAAGGAGGAACCGGGACAGGGCGGGCAGCCGATGCGAAAACTGGTCCTCGCCCTCTTCCTTGCGGCATCGGGTGCCGCGGGATCCGCGGCGGCCGATGCCGAAGGCGCGTTCGCCGTCGTGGGCGATACCGTGATCAGCGCGGCCGACTACGAGGCGGCCCTGAAAAGCGCCGCGCGCCGGAAGTTCTACCACCGCCAAGTGCCGGAAGCGCAGCTGCGGGAGTTCCAGCGCGAGGTCGCCGGCATGCTGATCGAGCGCGTGCTCCTGGTCGCCGAGGCGAAGCGGCGCTTCATGGCGCCGGATCACAGCCGCATCTCCACGGTCGTTGCCCAGTACGAGAAGCGCCACGGGCCGGTCCCCGGCCTGGCGCGCGAGCTCGAGGACAGCGATCTCATCGAGCAGCTCCAGGCCGCGGTGCGCGCGGTCGAAGCGCCGACCGATGCGCAGCTGCGCGCCTATTACGACGAGCACCCCGAGCTCTTCGTCGAGCCCGAGCGCGCCCGCCTGTCGGTCATCCTGCTCAAGGTCGCGCCGGCGTCGCCCGGCGCCGAGTGGGAGCGCGCGCGCGCCGAAGCGCAGGCGATGCGCGCGAGCATCGAGGCGGGCGCCGACTTCGCCGAGCTCGCGCGGCGGCGCTCCGGCGATCCCACGGCCAGCGCCGGCGGCGACATGGGCTACCTGCACCGCGGCATGATCCCGGAGCCGCTGTACGCGCAGCTCGACGCGATGCAGCCGGGCCAGCTGTCCGAGCCGATCCGGCTGCTCGAAGGCATCGCCCTTTTCAAGCTCGCCGAGCGCGTCGCGGCGCAGGCGCAGAGCTTCGACGAGGCGCGCCCGCGCAGCGCCCAGCTGTGGCGCCGCAGCCAGGGCGAGCTGCGCTGGAAAGCGCTGATCGCCTCGCTGCGCGGCGGCGCCTCGATTCGCGTCGACGTCGCCCGCTATCCCGCGTTGAGCGGGATGGCGCCCTGACGAACGGCGCACCATGTGCCCACGATGCGCGTCCGGCTCCGCGTCGCGCTCGCCGCTCTCATGACGGCGGCGGCCGCGCCGGGCGCAGGAGCCCAGGACACCAATGCCGAAGAGCCGTGGGGCCTCGCGCCGGTGCGCTGGCGCGGCTGGGTCGCCGCCGATCTGCGCTCCTTCAGCGCCGAAGGGCAGCCGCGGCGCCTGGAGCGGGTCGGCAGCGGACAGCTGCAGTTCTCGAGCTATGTCTGGCAACCGTGGTTCGCGCAGCTGGAAGGCGGCATCGGCGGCGTAGCCTCGAGCGGAGGCGACGGCGCAACCCGCTCGGACACCCTCACCGGCAACGGCCTGCTGAATATCTTTCCGGTCAGCCGGTTTCCGTTTCAGGCGAACTTCGAGGTCTCCGACAGCCGCACCAGCGACCAGTTCACGGGCCAGACCTTCCAGACGCGGCGCTACGGCCTGCGCCAGAGCCACCGCGATCCCGCGGGCGAGGGCGCGAGCACCGGCAGCTTCGACCGCAGCACGTTCGACTCGGCGGCCCAGGGCCGCGACACGCTCGACGTGCTGAACGCCAGCCATGTCCGCAGGCTCGGCGCGCACACGCTCGACGGCAACGCGAACCTGACGCGCAACGCGCGCGACGGTACCGACGAGCACTCCGACTTCACGCGCCTTTCCGGACGGCATGCCTGGACGGAAGCGGGCCTGGTCACGGTGGATACGACGGTCAGCTACGGCGCGTCCGACCAGCGGCTCGCCTCGAGCGGCCTCGCCGGCGCGGCGCGCGCGGAGTTCTTCCAGGTGAACA
>DASRIR010000075.1:0-16462 GCA_035649875.1 Burkholderiales bacterium
CGAGCTGTGCGGCAAGGACCACGGCTTCATGCCGATCGTCGTCGACGTCGTCTCCCAGGAAAAGTACGCGGCCTGGGTCGGCGACCAGAAGAAGAAGATCGCCGCGGCCGCCGAGGACCCGGGCAAGAAGTGGACGCTCGCCGAGCTGCGCGCGCGCGGCGAGAAGGTCTACGCCGCGAACTGCGTCGCCTGCCACCAGCCGACCGGCAAGGGCAACCCGCCCGCCTTCCCGCCGCTCGCCGGCTCGAAGGTGGTGAACGGTCCCGAGGCGGCGCAGATCGACACCGTGCTCAACGGCAAGCCGGGCACCGCCATGGCGGCGTTCGGCAAGCAGCTGAGCGACACCGAGATCGCCGCCGTCATTACCTACACGCGCAATTCCTGGGGTAACAAGGCAAGCGACGTGACGCCCGCCGAAGTCAAGGCGCGCAGGAAATAAGGCAGGAGACACCATGAGTTACGCCGCAGACCACGCACACGACCACGCAGACCACGGGCACGGCCACCACGGCGGCTACGGCGGCATCATGCGCTGGATCACGACCACCAACCACAAGGACATCGGCACGCTGTACCTGTGGTTCAGCTTCATCATGTTCAGCATCGGCGGGCTGATGGCCGTCGGCATCCGCCTGGAGCTGTTCTCGCCCGGCCTGCAGGTCATGGACCCGGACTTCTTCAACCAGCTGACCACGATGCACGGCCTGATCATGGTGTTCGGCGCGATCATGCCGGTGTTCGTCGGCTTCGCGAACTGGCAGATCCCGATGATGATCGGCGCGCCCGACATGGCGTTCGCGCGCCTGAACAACTGGTCGTTCTGGCTGCTGCCGTTCGCCGCGGCGCTTCTCGTGCTCTCGTTCTTCATGCCCGGCGGCGCGCCGGGCGTGGGCTGGACGCTTTATGCGCCGCTCACCGTGCAGATGGGCATCGGCATGGATCTCACGATCTTCGCCGTGCACATCCTCGGCATGAGCTCGATTCTCGGCTCGATCAACATCATCACCACCATCCTCAACATGCGTGCGCCGGGGATGACGCTGATGAAGATGCCGCTCTTCGTCTGGACCTGGCTGATCACCGCCTACCTGCTGGTGGCGGCGATGCCGGTGCTCGCCGGCGCGGTCACCATGACGCTCACCGACCGGCACTTCGGCACCACCTTCTTCAACGCCGCTGGCGGCGGCGACCCGGTCCTCTACCAGCACATCTTTTGGTTTTTCGGCCACCCCGAGGTCTACATCATCGCGCTGCCCGGCTTCGGCGTGATCTCGCAGGTGATCCCGGCGTTCTCGAGAAAGCCGCTGTTTGGCTACGCCTCGATGGTCTACGCCACCGCGGCGATCGCCATCATCTCGTTCATCGTCTGGGCGCACCACATGTACACCGTGGGCATGCCGGTGACCGGGCAGCTGTTCTTCATGTACGCGACCATGCTGGTCGCGGTGCCGACGGGGGTGAAGGTGTTCAACTGGGTGGCGACCATGTGGAAAGGCTCGCTCACGTTCGAGACGCCGATGCTGTTCGCCCTCGGCTTCCTCTTCATGTTCACGCTCGGCGGCTTCACCGGCCTCGTGCTCGCCATCGTGCCGATCGACATCCAGATGCACGACACCTACTACGTGGTGGCGCACTTCCATTACGTGATGGTGGCCGGCGCGCTGTTCGCGGCGTTCGCGGGGGTCTACTTCTGGCTGCCGAAGTGGACCGGGCGCATGTACAACGAGACGCTGGGCCAGATCCATTTCTGGCTCACGCTCATCTTCTTCAACATGATCTTCTTCGTGCAGCACTTCCTCGGGATGGCGGGTATGCCGCGGCGCATCCCCGACTACCATCCGATGTTCGAGCTGTGGAACAAGATCTCTTCGCTCGGCGCGTTCGGCATGGGCCTCGCCCAGCTCTTGTTCCTCTACATCGTGGTCAAGACCATCCGCAGCGGCGAGCCCGCGCCGCAGCGGCCGTGGGAAGGCGCCGACTCGCTCGAGTGGACGCACCTGCCCACGCCGCCGCCGTACCACACGTTCGAGACCCAGCCGGTCATTAAGTGACCAGGAACGCGAAGACCGCCTTGATCCTCGCATCGATCGCCCTGGCGTTTTTTCTCGGCATCATCGCCAAGTATTGGCTACTAACCTAAAAACCGAGAACCGCCGGCTGTCGCGCCGGCTGACGATCGTGGCGATCGGCATGTTCGGCTTCGCCTTCGCCCTGGTGCCGTTCTACAACCAGATCTGCGCCGCGCTCGGCATCAACAGCATCGAGCAGGCCGCCGAGGCGGTGAACACGCAGGTCGATACCTCGCGCACCGTGACCATCGAGCTCGACTCCAACGCGCACAACCTGCCCTGGCGCTTCAAGCCGCTCGTCGCCGAGCTGAAGGTGCATCCGGGCGAGCTCGCGATGGTCGAGTACGAGATCGTCAACGTGCGCGAGGCGCCGGTCACCGGGCAGGCGGTGCCGAGCTACGGGCCGCAGAACGCGGGCGAGTACTTCAAGAAGATCGAGTGCTTCTGCTTCACGCACCAGACGCTCGCCCCGGGCGAGACGCGGCGCATGCCGGTGGTGTTCGTGGTGGATCCGAAGCTGCCGAAACACGTGAATACCATCGCGGTTTCGTACACTTTCTTCGAAGTCGCGGGCCGGGGCGGGAAAGGCTGATGGAGGTCGTCATGAAGCAAGCCTCCTTCGTCGACACCGTGAAGACGGTGCTCTGGGGCATGATCGGCATCCGCCGCAAGGCCGACCACGAGCGCGCCAGCATCAACCCGGTGCACGTCGTCGTCATGGGCGTAGTCTTCGTCATCCTCTTCATCCTGACGCTGCGGTTCATCGTCAGCCTGGTCGTGAGCTAGAGAAAGCAGGGAGACAACCAACATGGCGCACAGCGCATCCACCCACGGCAAGCAGGCGCACTACTCGGTGCCCGAGCCGATGGCTTGGCCGGTCATGGGCTCGGCCTCGCTCTTCCTGATGGCGCTCGGCGCCGTGTTCGTGTTCAACGGCATGAACGGCGGCTGGGTGTCGATCGCCGCCGGCTTCATGCTGCTGCTCTACATGATGGTGCGCTGGTTCGGCGACGTGATCAGCGAGTCCGAGGGCGGCAAGTACGGGCGTTGGGAGGATGTGTCGTTCCGCTGGGGGATGAGCTTCTTCATCTTCTCGGAGGTGATGTTTTTCGCCGCGTTCTTCGGCGCGCTGTTCTGGGCGCGCGTGGTCTCGGTGCCGGATCTCGCGAGCATCGAGCATAACGCGCTGCTCTGGCCCGGCTACACCGCGCACTGGCCGAACGCCGGCCCGATGTTCATCGAGAAGTTCACGCCGATGGGGGCCTGGGGCCTGCCCGCGGTGAACACCATCCTGCTCCTCTCTTCAGGCGTGACGGTGACCTTCGCGCACTGGAACCTGATCGCCAACAACCGCGGCAAGCTTCTTTGGTGGCTCGGCGCGACCGTCCTGCTCGGCGTCGCGTTCCTGGTCTGCCAGGCAATCGAGTACGTGCACGCGTTCCAGGAGCTGAATCTCACGCTGCACACCGGCGTGTACGGCTCGACCTTCTTCATGCTCACCGGCTTCCACGGCTTCCATGTCACCATCGGCGCGATCATGCTGACGGTGATCTGGTTCCGCTGCCTGAAGGGCCATTTCACGCCCGACCATCACTTCGCGTTCGAAGGCGTGGCCTGGTACTGGCACTTCGTCGACGTGGTGTGGCTCGGCCTGTTCATCTTCGTCTACTGGCTATAGACGAGCGGTAATCAGGCCAAAGTAATAACCGGCCATCAGCAACACGAAGAGCGTCACGGATAGGCCCACGCGCACCGCGAGGGCCTTCACCATCCGCTTCGGGTCCTTGCCGGGGCGCAGCATGTACCAGAGCGCCGAACCGAGGCTGACCACGATCGCGATCAGCATGGCGATCACTACGTAGCGCATGCCGGCAGGATACTCTTTCCGTCCGCGCCTCTGGGCGCTCGCGCTGGCCGGCGCGGCGTGCGCTGCGGGCGTCTTGCTCGGGAACTGGCAGCTGCGCCGCGCGGACGAGAAGCGGGTGGCGCTCCCGCGCGTGGCGGTGGAAGGCGAGTTCCTGCCGCGCTACACGGTTTACCTCGACAACAAGACGCGCCGTGGGCGCGCCGGCTACGAGGTCGTCACGCCGCTCAGGATCCGCGGCGCATCGTCCAGCGTGCTCGTCAACCGCGGCTGGATCGAGGCTGGCAGGACCCGTGACGTGCTGCCCGAAGTGCGCACGCCGGCGGGCGAGTTGCGCATCGAGGGCCTTGCCCTCCCGCGACTGGAGCGTGTGATGGCCGTCGGCCAGCCCGCGACCGGAAAGCTGCGCCAGAACCTCGACCTCGCGGCCTTCGCGCAGGAAACCGGGCTTGCGCTCGAGCCGCGCGTCATCGAGCAGCATTCAGACAGCGCCGACGGCCTCGCGCGCGACTGGCCGCCGCACGAAACCGGCGCGGAGAAGAGCGAAGGCTACGCGTTGCAGTGGTATTCGCTCGCCGCGCTGGCCGTCGTACTGTTCATCGTGCTGTCGTTTCGGAAAAATTGAACAAGCTATTCTGGGTCGCAGCGATCTGCGCAGCGCCGATCGTGCTCGGCACCGCCGCATACCGCCTGGGCTGGTCGCCCGGCGGCGCGTCCAACTACGGCGAGCTGCTGGAGCCCAAGGCGGTGGCGGGCTTCGAGCCGCTGCGCGGCAGGTGGGTGCTGGTGACCTTCGACGCCGCGGCCTGCGACGCGTACTGCGAAAAGAAGCTCTACTTCCTACGCCAGGTGAGGCGCGCGCAGGGCAAGGACATGGACCGCGTCGAGCGGCTATGGGTCGTCACCGACGGCGCGAAGCCGCGCACCGACCTGCTGCCCGGGATCCAGGGCACGCGCATCGCCACATTTTCTTCGGACGCCTTTCCCGGCCAGCCGGCGGATCACATCTACCTGGTCGATCCGATGGGCAACCTGATGATGCGCTTCCCGCGCGACCCGGATCCCTCGAAGATGATCAAGGATCTGCAGCGGTTGCTGAAGTATTCGGGCGTGCGATGAAGCGCCTTTCGCTCGCGATTGTCGCGCTGACCTTCCTTGTGGTCGTCGTGGGCGCGTATGTGCGCCTGTCGGACGCGGGGCTCGGCTGCCCGGACTGGCCCCTTTGCTACGGACGCCCGCTGCCGGATTCGGGCGCGGACGCGAAAGCGTGGAAGGAAATGGGACATCGGTATCTGGCCGGCACGCTGGGCGTTCTCATCTTCGCCCTCGCGCTGCTCGCCTGGCGCAAGCACCAGTCGCCTTGGCTCGCGACGGCGAGCGCGGCGCTCGTCGTGTTCCAGGCCACGCTCGGCAAGTGGACCGTCACCATGCTGCTCAAGCCGGCGATCGTGGTGGCGCACCTGCTGGGCGGGATGGCGCTGCTCGCGCTTCTCACCTGGTATTTCCTGCAACGCACATCGCTCGCAGTCCCGGGCGCGCGTGCGCTGCGGGTTCCCGCAGTCGTGGCGCTGCTGGTGGTCGCAATCCAGATCCTGCTCGGCGGCTGGGTGAGCGCGAACTACGCAGCGCTCGCGTGTCCGGATCTGCCGCTGTGCCTCGGGCAGGCGGTGCCGCCGATGGACTTTGCGAATGCGTTTCACGTCCTGCGCGAGCTCGGCCGCACCGACAGCGGCGAGCTGCTACCGCACGCGGCCCTGGTCGCGATCCACTGGAGCCACCGCATGTTCGCTCTCGTCGCGCTCGCCGTGGTGGCGTGGGTCGCGATCCGGACCTGCGCCGTCTCGAAAGCGCTCGGCGGCGCGCTGGCCCTGCTGGCGCTGACCCAATTCTTCCTCGGCGTCGCCAACGTGGTTTTCAACCTGCCGCTCGCGCTCGCCGCCGCGCACAACGCCGGGGCCGCGGCGCTGCTGGTCGCGCTCGTCGTGCTAAAATTTTTCGCTTTCCGTGACCACACAAGTACTTCCCCCTAGCTTCGCGCATCGGTTGCGCTCGCGCATTCGTGCCTTCGGTGCGCTAACCAAGCCGCGCGTGGTCTCGCTCATCGTGTTCACCGCGGTGATCGGCATGTTCCTCGCCGCGCCCGGGGTCGTTCCGATCCAGATCTTGCTTGCCGGTACTGTTGGTATTGCGCTCGTCGCGGGCGCGGCCGCGGCGGTGAACTGCCTGGTCGAGCAGAAGATCGACGCGGTGATGAGCCGCACGCGCTGGCGTCCGCTGCCGCAGGGCGAGCTCTCCGCCGCGCAGACGCTGGTGTTCGCCGGGGCGCTCGGCGGCATCGGTCTGTGGCTGCTGGTCCATTTCGTGAATGCGCTCACCATGTGGCTGACGCTCGCCACCTTCGTCGGCTACGCGATCGTGTACACCGTGATCCTCAAACCGGCGACGCCGCAGAACATCGTGATCGGCGGCGCCTCCGGCGCGATGCCACCGGTCCTCGGCTGGACCGCGGTGACCGGCGAGGTCACGATCGAGCCGATGCTTCTCTTCCTGATCATCTTCGCGTGGACGCCGCCCCATTTCTGGGCGCTCGCGCTCTACCGTACCGAGGACTACGCGCGCGCCGGCGTGCCGATGCTGCCGGTCACCCACGGCAAGCGCTACACGCGGCTCCAGGTCCTGCTCTACACCCTCATCCTGTTCGCCGTGAGCCTGATGCCGTATCTGATCCAAATGAGCGGCCTGCTCTACCTCCTCGCGGCGACGCTCCTTGGCGGCATCTTCCTCGCCTACGCGCTGCGGATCTATTTCAGCTATAGCGACGCGGTCGCGCAGAAGACCTTCCGCTACTCGATCGCCTATCTTGCTTTCCTTTTCGCGGCTCTGCTGCTCGATCATTATTTGTAGCTTCGTCGCGGCTTGCGGCCGCGGCCCGCAGTTCCGGAGCACGGACATCACCGGCGCGCCTTACGGGCAATCGCTCGAGCTCCCGGATCACACCGGCAAGCTGCGACGGCTGGACGATTTTCGCGGCAAGGCGCTGGTGCTGTTCTTCGGCTTCACGCATTGCCCGGACATCTGTCCGACCACGCTCGCGGACATCGCCGGTGCGGTGAAGAGCCTGGGTGCCGACGCCGAGCGCGTCCAGGTCCTGATGGTCAGCGTGGACCCGGAGCGCGACACCCCGGAGTCGCTGGCGAAATACGTTACCGCGTTCGATCCGCGCTTCCTTGCGCTGCGTGGCGATCTCGCCGCGACGAAGCGGGTGGCGAGCGAGTTCAAGATCTTCTTCGAGAAGGCGAAGACCGGGGACACCTACACGGTGAACCACAGCGCGCAGAGCTACGTCATCGATCCGCAAGGCCGTCTGCGGCTGCTGGTGCGCCACGACCGCATCGCGCAGGACCTCGCGCCGGACCTGCGCGCGTTGCTGAAGGGGGCCTAGTTCGGGGGTGCCGGCAGGGCGAGCGGCGCGCCCGGCTGCTGCATCACTTTCTTCATCTTCTGCAGCGCCTTGGCCTCGATCTGGCGGATGCGCTCGGCCGAGACCTTGAACTCGGCCGCGAGGTCGTGGAGCGTGAGGGCGTCCTTCTCGCGCAGCCAGCGCGCTTCGATGATCCGGCGGCTGCGCTCGTCCAGGCTCTGCAGCGCGTCCTTCAGGCCAGCGGCGCGTCCTTGCTCGGATTCCTTTGCCTCGAGCTGCGCCAGGGGCTCGGCGTCGCGGTCGGCCGCGAGGTAGTTGACCGGCGCGTAGGCCTCCTCGTCGTCGTGGTCCGCTTCGAACGCGACATCCTGGCCGGAGAGGCGGGTTTCCATCTCCACCACCTCTTCGGGCTTGACGCGCAGCTCGCTCGCAATGCGCTCGACGTCCCCCGCCGTCATCGGCGCAAGGCCGGTCTTCATTGAGCGAAGGTTGAAGAAAAGCTTGCGCTGCGCCTTGGTCGTCGCGAGTTTGACCAGGCGCCAGTTGCGCAGGATGTATTCGTGGATCTCGGCCTTGATCCAGTGGATCGCGAACGACACCAGGCGCACGTTGCGCTCGGGGTCGAAGCGCTTGACTGCCTTCATCAGGCCGATCGAGCCTTCCTGGATGAGATCGGCGTGCGGCAGTCCGTAGCCGAGGTAGCCGCGCGCCACCGCAACCACCAGGCGCAGGTGCGACAGCACCAGCTGGCGCGCCGCATCGAGATCGTTCTCGCCCCGGAAGCGCAGCGCGAGCGCCCGCTCTTCCTCGGCGCTGAGCATCGGAAAGCGGTTGACGGTCTGGATGTAAGTCTCGAGGCTCCCGGTGGGCATCGGCATCGGAACCGACGGCAGGGGCAGCGTCGCTTGCATTGCGGTCATTCCTCCTTGAATGCGGATTTTAGCAATCGAACGATTAGAGTGCTAATGCGCGTGCAGGTTCCCGATATTTCATATGTGACATCAGTGGCTTAAGTATGTGAGTGTGCGCTCACTGTGGTTCGATCGCACGCAGGTGCCGGCCGACCGAGAGTCGCGCGCCGAGCCAGCCGAGCAGCGCGGCAAAGAGGACCACCGCCGACGCCTCGGGGGCGGAGAGAAAGCCGAAGCGGAAGCTCGAGCCATAGGATTCCGCCAGCACCCGCACTTCGCCATTGAGCAGCATGAGCGCAAGGGCGATGAGGGCGAGCGCCACCACGCCGCCCACCAGCCCCTGGAGCAGGCCGAGGTAGTAGAAAGGCCTGCCGATGAAGGCGTCGGTGGCGCCGATCAGCTTGGAAACTTCGATCTCCGCGCGCTGCGTGAGGATCTGGAGCCGGATGGTGTTGAAGGTCACCGCGACCAGCCCTGCGCCGAGCAGGGACGCGAGCAGCGCGATGCCGAGCTCCAGGATCGCGGTCGCGGCGGCAAGGCGCCGCGACCAGACCGCGTCGGCCTGCACCCGGGCGACGCCGGGCAGCCGGGCCAGCTCGCCGGCGATGTCCTCCTTCGAGGTCACGACGAACGCGTCGGGCAGCGGGTTGCGGCCCAGCGCGGCGATGACCTCCGGCAAGCCCTGCACCGCGGCCATCTCCTTGAGCGCGTCCTCGCGCGGGATGAAGCGCACCTCGGCGATGCGCGGGTCGGCGCGCAGGCGCTTGCCGAGCGCGTCGGCGTCGACGCGCCGGGTCTGCGGCTCGAGGAAGAGCGAGATCCGCGGCTCGAGGGCAAGGCGCGCGCCGGCGGGGCGCAGGCTGTCGAGCAGCGCATAGCCGCCCGCGGGCAGCGCGAGCGCGATGCCGATCACCAGCGCGTTCAGGACGCTCAGCTTGCGCATCGCCGAGGAGAAGGCGTGCCGGTGCTGGCGCAGCCACGCGCTCACCGGATGCGGCCCCCCTCGAGCTGCAGGACGCGCTTTCCATAGCGCGCGACGAGGGCCTGGTCATGGGTCGCGATGAGCACGGTTGCGCCCACCTGGTTGAAGGCGACGAAGATCTCGAGGATGCGCGCCGCCGAGTCGGCGTCGAGATTCGCGGTCGGCTCGTCGGCCACGAGGAGCGCGGGGCGGTTCACCACGGCGCGCGCGATGGCGAGGCGCTGCTGTTCGCCGCCGGAAAGTTGAATGGGGTTTGCTTTCTCCCTTCCCAGGAGGTTCACTTTATCGAGGGCAGCGCGCGCGCGGCGCGCGGCTTCCTTCGGCGCATGCGACGAAAAGGCGAGCGGCAGCATCACGTTGTCGTACACGCTGCGGTCGTAAAGCAGCTTCTGGTCCTGGAACACCAGGCCGATATTGCGCCGCAGGTACGGGATCGCGCCGCGCTTGAGCGCGCCGACGTTCTGGCCGTTGACCACGACCGAGCCGGCGCTCGGGCGCTCGATGCCGGGGATCAGCTTGAGGATCGTCGATTTGCCGGCGCCCGAGCGCCCGGTGAGGAAGGCGAGCTCGCCCGCGCCGAGCTGGAAGCTCACGTCCTTCAGCGCTTCCTGGCCGCCCGGGTAGCGCTTGGCGACGGCCGAGAAGCTAACCAATCAGTGCCTCGGCGAAGTCGCGCGCCGCGAACGGCCGCAGGTCGTCGATGCCCTCGCCGATGCCCACGAAAAGCAGCGGCACCGGCTTCTCCTTCGCGATGGCGCACACCACGCCGCCCTTGGCGGTGCCGTCGAGCTTGGTGAGCACGAGGCCAGTCAGCCCGAGCGCGTCGTCGAACGCCTTGACCTGCGCGAGCGAGTTCTGCCCGGTGTTGGCATCGAGCACGAGCAGCACCTCGTGCGGCGCGTCGGCCAGCGCCTTGGCCGCCACGCGCTTCACCTTCTTGATCTCCTCCATGAGATGCAGCTGGGTCGGCAGCCGGCCGGCGGTGTCGGCGATGACCACGTCCACATTTCGCGCGCGCGCCGCGGAGAGCGCGTCGAACACCACCGCGCCGGGATCGCCGGATTCCTGCGCGATCACCGGCACGCCGTTGCGCACGCCCCACGCGATCAGCTGCTCGCGCGCGGCGGCGCGGAAAGTGTCGCCGGCCGCGAGCAGCACGCTCTTGCCCTGCGACTGCAGCCACTTCGCCAGCTTGCCGATCGACGTCGTCTTGCCCGAGCCGTTGACGCCGGCAATCATGATGACGAAGGGTTTGCTCCTGGAAACGTCGAGGGAGCGCTCCAACGGCTGCAACAAGTTAGCCACGGCATCGACCAGCGCGCGCTTGAGCGCTTCGCCGTCCGCCACCTTTTTCTTCCTCACCTCGGCGATCAGCGCCTGCGCCGCTGCTACGCCGCAATCGGCCTGCAGCAGCGCGCCCTCGAGCTCCTCGTAGAGCGCCTCGTCGATCTTGCGCCGGACGAAGAGCTCGCTGACTGGGGTGTTGAGGACATCCCGCGTGCGCGCAAGTCCTGCCTTGAGGCGCGCCGCCCAGGAACTGGCTACCATGGATCGGTGCATTTTAACAAAGGAAAAATTCGAATCATCGCGGGCGAGTACCGCGGACGGCGCATCGCGGTGCCCGACCGGCCCGGGCTGCGGCCGACACCCGATCGCGTGCGCGAGACGCTCTTTAATTGGCTCGGGCAGTCGCTCGACGGCGTCGCCTGCCTCGATCTCTTTGCCGGCAGCGGCGCGCTTGGCTTCGAGGCCGCCTCGCGCGGCGCGGCGCGCGTGGTGATGGTGGAGGAGAATCGCTCGGTGTTCGACGTGCTGAGAAAGACCCGGGACACGCTCGCCGCACGCCAGGTGGAGCTCGTGCTGGACGACGCGTTTGCGTTTCTCAAGCGAACGCGCGAGAAGTTCGACGTGGTTTTCCTCGATCCGCCCTTCAGGCAGAATGCGCTGCCGGCGGTGTTCAGGGATCTCCGGGTGCGGCGCGGTGCGCGGGCGTACGTGGAATCGGGCGAGCCCTTTGTAGCGCCCGAGCCGTGGCGCGAGCTCAAGCGCGCCCGCGCCGGGCAGGTGAGCTACCAGCTGTTCGAGTGGAGAGGCGATGATCAAGGCGGTGTATCCGGGAACGTTTGACCCGCTCACCCGCGGCCACGAGGATCTCGTGCGCCGGGCCGCGCTCCTGTTCGACGGCGTGATCCTCGCGATCGCCGACAGCCAGGCGAAGCGTCCGTTCTTCACGCTCGACGAACGCATCGCGATGGCGAAGGAAGTGCTCGCCGGCATGAAGAACGTGCAGGTCGTGGGCTTCTCCGGGCTGCTCACCGACTTCGTGCGCAAGCAGGGCGCGCGCGTCGTGCTGAGAGGCCTGCGCGCGGTGTCGGACTTCGAGTACGAGTTCCAGCTCGCGGGCATGAACCGCAATCTCTACCCGGAGATGGAGACCGTATTCCTCACGCCCTCCGAGCAGCACATGTTCATCTCGGCCACGCTGGTGCGCGAGATTGCGACGCTCGGCGGCGACGTGTCGGAGTTCGTCCACCCGACGGTGGCCAAGCGGCTGAAGCAGAAATCGAACGCGTCTACCGCTTCTGGCAGGTAGGGCAATAGTAGGTCGAGCGCTGGCCCTGCACGAGGCGTCGGATGCGGGATTCGCAACGGCGGCATTTCTGCCCGCCGCGGTCGTACACGAAGGTGCGTACCTGGTATTCGCCGGCGGCGCCATCGGCGGCCACGAAGTGTTGGATCGAGGAGCCGCCGGCGCGGATCGCCGCGCGCAGCGTGTCCTTGATCGCCGCGGCTAGCTGTTCGCAGTTCTCCAGCGAAAGCTTTCGCGCCGGCCTGCGCGGATCGAGGCCGGCGCGAAACAGGCTCTCGCTCGCGTAGATGTTGCCGACGCCGACGATGCGCCGGCCGTCCATCAGGAAATGCTTGATCGCCGTGCGATGCGACCGCGTGAGCGCGTACAGGCGCTTGCCGTCGAGCGAGCGCGAGAGCGGCTCGACGCCCAGATGCGCGAGGAGCGGATGCGACTCGGTATCGCCCTGCGTCCACAGCACCGCGCCGAAGCGCCGCGGATCGCGCAGCCGCAGCATGCGGTCGCCGAGCACCAGATCGAAGTGATCGTGCTTCCCCGCCGGGGTGCCGGGCGGCAGCACGCGCAGGCTTCCCGACATGCCGAGATGCAGGATGAGATGGCCGTCGCCGCAGTCGACCAGCAGATACTTGCCGCGGCGGCGGATGGTTTTCACCGTGCGGCCCGCGAGCGCGAGCACGTCGCGCGGCACCGGCCAGCGCAGCCGCGGCTCGCGCACCGCGACGCCGCTGATCGTGCGCCCGGTGAGCTGTGGTGCGAGGCCGCGTCGCGTGACTTCGACTTCGGGCAGCTCCGGCATGGTGGAAAAGTACGCTTGTGCGGGGCACCAAATATACCTAAGATGGGTCGCATCCAGCATGGCTAAACGATTTCTGGCAGCGGCCGCGTTTTCCCTCGCCGGCGCGTTCGCGTGCGCCCAGGTTCCGGCCCCGGTGCCCGAACCCTCTCCCGACAAGAACGTCGAGGAGCTGAGCGAGCCGACGCTCTACGACTTCCTGCTGGGCGAGATCGCGCTGCAGCGCGGCGACCTCCCGCTCGCCGCGAAGACCTACCTCGAGCTCGCGCGGCGAACGCGCGACGGACGCGTGGCGCGCCGCGCGGTGGAGATCGCGAACCAGGCGCGCGAGGCCGAGCTCGCGCTCGAGGCGGCGCGGCTCTGGCACGAGATCGAGCCGGCCTCGAGCCACGCCCTGCAGGTTCTCGCCGCGACGCTGGTCGCCGCGAAGCGCGTCGACGAAGCCGGCCCGGTGCTCGAGAAGCTGTTCACCGTCGAAGGCGTAAGCCGCGAGAACGCGTTCATGCAAGTGAATCGCCTGCTCGCCGGCAATCCCGACAAGGCGGCCAACCTGCGCGTGATCCGCGGCATCGCCGCGAAGCACCCCCAGCTCGCGCAGGCGCATTTCGCGGTTGCGCAGGCTGCGCTCGCAGCAGGCGACGATCCCGCCGCGCTCGCCGCGGCGCGCGAGGCGCAGAAGATCCGGCCCGACTGGGAGCTCGGGGTGCTGCTCGAAGCGCAGGTGCTGCAGAAGCGCTCGAACGCGGAGGCCGCGAAGCGCTTGGGCGAGTTCGTGCAGAAGTACCCGCAGGCGCGCGAAGCGCGGCTCAGCTACGCGCGCGTGCTCGTGCTGGAGAAGCGCCTGGGCGAGGCGCGCAAGCAGTTCGAGGCGGTCGCCGGCGCCAACCCCGCCAATCCCGACGTGATCTACGCGGTGGGCCTGCTCGCCTACCAGCTCAAGGACTACTCGGCGGCCGAGGACTACATGAAGCGCGTCCTCGGTCTCAACTACCGCGACCCGGAAGGCGTGCGCTACGTGCTCGGCCAGATCGCGGAAGAGCAGAAGCACTGGCCGCGCGCGATCCAGTGGTACGAAAGCATCCAGAGCGGCGACCATGTCGTGCCAGCGCGCATGCGCACCGCGAACGCGATCGCGAAGCAGGGCAAGCTCGACGAGGCGCGCGCGTATCTCAGGCGCGTCGCGACGGAAAACCCGGAAGACGAAGTGCAGCTCATCGTCGCGGAGGCGCAGTTGTTGCGCGATGCGAGCAAGCACACCGACGCCTTCACGCTGTTGAGCGACGCGCTCGGCAAACAGCCCGAGCAGCCCGAGCTGCTCTACGATCTCGCGCTCACCGCCGAGAAGCTCGAGCGCTTCGACCTGCTCGAGTCCCACCTGCGCGACCTGATCCGCATCAAGCCCGATCACGCGCACGCCTACAACGCGCTCGGCTACTCGTTCGCCGACCGCAACACGCGCCTGCCCGAGGCCCGCAAGCTGATCGAGAAGGCGCTCGAGCTCTCGCCCGAGGACTACTTCATCATCGACAGCATGGGCTGGGTGCTCTACCGCGAGGGCGACCTGAAGGGCGCCGCGCGCGAGCTGCGCCGCGCCTACAGCGGCCGGCCCGACGCCGAGATCGGCGCGCACCTCGGCGAAGTGCTGTGGATGCTCGGCGAGCGCGACGAAGCGCGCCGCATCTGGGACGAGGCGCTCAAGTCCGGCCCCGAGAACGAAACGCTCCAGAAGACGATCAAGCGACTCAGGAAGTAGCAAACGACCCCGTGAGACGTGCTTTGCTGCTCGCAGCGTTCGTGGCTGCGTGCGCCCAGGTCGAGATCAAGCCGCCCGAAGGTCCCCTCGAGTTCTCGCTCGCGGGGCGCATTGCGGCGCGCTCGGGCAAGGAGGCCTTCACCGGCAACATCGCCTGGCGCCACGCCGCTGCCGGCGACGAGCTGATGATCAGCACGCCGACCGGCCAGGGCGTGGCGCAAATCCTGCGCCAGGGCGACGCGGTGCTGCTCAAGACCGCCGAAGGGCACGAATACCGCGCCGCGGACAGCGAGTCGCTCACCGAGCGCGTGCTGGGCTTCCGGCTGCCGATCGAGGGCCTCGCCGCCTGGGTGCAGGGCAAGCCCTCGCCCGCGCTCGAGAGCCGCGGCTGGCAGGTCGAATACCAGGAATACGACGAGCAGAAGCGGCCGACCCGCATGCGGCTCACCAATGCCGGGGTCGAGCTGCGCCTCGCGATCTCGCAGTGGAATTGATCTGGTATCCGGCCCCGGGGAAACTGAACCTTTTCCTGCACGTCCTCGGCCGGCGAGCGGACGGCTACCACGAGCTGCAGACTGCCTTTCGACTGATCGATCGGAGCGACCGGGTCGGCCTCGCCGCCCGCGAAGACGGCGAGATCCGCTTTTCGGGCTTGTTCGGCGACGACAACCTCTGCGTGCGCGCGGCGCGGCTTCTTCAATCCCACGCGCGCACCCGCTTGGGCTGCGACCTGGCGCTCGAGAAGAACCTGCCGATCGGCGGCGGACTGGGCGGCGGCTCCTCGGACGCAGCCACGGTGCTTCTGGCGCTGAACAAGGCTTGGAAACTGGGCTTGTCCCGTGCAGATCTTCAGGCCCTGGGTGCCAAGCTCGGCGCAGACGTGCCTTTCTTCGTTTTCGGCCGCAATGCCCTGGGCGAGGGCATCGGCGAGCAGCTGCAGGCGCTCGAGTTGCCGCCCGCCTGGTACCTCGTCCTTACACCGCAAGTCTCGGTTTCCACTAAGGAAATCTTCGCCGGCTCGTTGACACGTCGGTCGAAACGACTCAAAATACCGCCCTTTTTGGCGGGGCAGGGAGCGAACGATCTGGAAGCCGTGGTCGTCGTCCGATACCCCGTCGTGGCAGCGAGCCTCGCGTGGCTGAGGAAACACCGCCCGCAGGCGCGCATGACGGGGTCCGGAGCGTGTGTCTTCACCGAGTTCGAAACCGAAGCCGAGGCGCGCGCGCTGTATACGGCGTTACCCGGGGGAATGCGGGGCTTTGTCGCGCAGGGATTGGCGCGGCACCCGCTCTACGATTTCACGGATTGAGTTCAGCACCACACTGGGGAGTCGCCAAGCTGGTTAAGGCAGCGGATTTTGATTCCGCCATACGAGGGTTCGAATCCTTCCTCCCCAGCCATTAATTTCATGACCGCTATGACCACCGGGATGCCAAGCCACGCCGCGCTCGAGCGGCTGATGGTGTTCACCGGCAACGCCAACCCCAAGCTCGCGCAGGAGGTGGCGAAAGGCCTGAACCTGTCGCTCGGGCGCGCGATCGTCGGCAAGTTCTCCGACGGCGAGGTGATGGTCGAGCTGCTGGAGAACGTGCGCGGCAAGGACGTGTTCGTGCTGCAGTCGACCTGCGCGCCGACCAACGACAACCTGATGGAGCTGTTGGTGATGATCGACGCGCTCAAGCGCTCCTCGGCGGCGCGCGTCACCGCGGCGATCCCGTATTTCGGCTACGCGCGCCAGGACCGCCGTCCGCGCTCGGCGCGCGTGGCGATCAGCGCCAAGGTGGTCGCGAACATGCTGGTCTCGGTGGGCGTGGCGCGCGTGCTGACCATGGACCTGCACGCCGACCAGATCCAGGGCTTCTTCGACATCCCGGTCGACAACATCTACGCCGCGCCAGTGCTGCTGGGCGACGTGTGGAAGCAGCGCTACGACGACCCGATCGTGGTCTCGCCCGACGTCGGCGGCGTGGTGCGCGCCCGCGCGCTGGCGAAGCGCCTCGAGTCGGATCTCGCGATCATCGACAAGCGCCGTCCCAAGGCCAACGTTTCCGAAGTCATGAACGTGATCGGCGAGGTGAA
>DASRIR010000076.1:0-2141 GCA_035649875.1 Burkholderiales bacterium
GGCAAACCTGCCGGCCGGTGGAGGGGGCTACTTCCGACTGCTGCCGTACGCAGTGTCGAAGGCGCTCATCCGGCGGGTCAATGAAGTCGACCGGCGCGCGGCGGTGTTTTACTTCCATCCGTGGGAGCTCGACGCCGAGCAGCCGCGCATTCCGGGGACCAGTTTGAAGACCCGATTCCGCCATTACCACAACCTGGAGCGCGTCCAGTCCAGACTTCGCAGCCTGCTGCGCGATTTTTCGTGGCGGAGGATCGACCGGACCTTCATTGACACAGCGGCGTGAACCTGCGGCCCACACTGCTGGCCCTCGGCTACGGGGCGGTCATCGTCTACGCGAGCCTCTATCCGTTGTCGGGATGGCAAGTCGCGGGCGTGGATCCGTACGGTTTCCTGAACGGGCGATGGACAACGGGCGCGCCGCGCGCGGACAACTTCGCCAACGTGCTCGCGTACATCCCGCTCGGGCTCCTCATCACACTCTCGTTGCACGGCCGCGGCTCGTTCGCCCGCCGCGTCATCTTGGCGACACTTTTCGGCGCGGCGCTCAGCTTCGTCATGGAATTTCTTCAGCAGTTTCTGCCTGCTCGGGTCCCCTCGCAGGCAGACCTCGCCACCAATGCCGGCGGCGCTTTACTCGGCGCCCTAACCGCGAGCTTCTTGGACGAAGAACGGCTTCCCGGCAAGATACTGATGCAGTGGCGTATGCGATGGGTGAAGCCCAGCCGCCACTTCGAGCTTGGACTCATCGTGGTAGCGGCGTGGGCGCTGTCGCAATGGGTGCCAGGAGTGCCTGCCCTCGATCTTGGCAAGCTGCGCGAAGGTGTCGCGCCTTTGTGGCGCACTGCGCACGACCTTTCCGCTTTCGACCTGCTGCAATGGGGCAGGTACACGCTTTATCTCACCGGTCTTGCGCTCCTCGTGAAGACCCTGGGAAATCCGGGCCGGCCGGCGGTGCCCGTATTCTTTTTGTTTGTCGCGTGTGTGTTCGCGTACAAGATCGCCGTCGTCGGCCGCCACCTTTCGCTCGAGGCCGTCGTCGGAGCGTTTTCCGCCATGGCACTGACGCTTCTGTGGCTCGCGTTGCGCGTCAGGACGATTGCCACGATCGCCGCGCTTTTCGTGCTAAGCGGCCTGATCTGCGCGCATCTCTTGCCAAGCCAAGCCAGTCCGCAGCATCTCTCCCACTGGACTCCCCTGCGTGGGCCCATCGATCACCCGGCTCTCGGGCTGGGATCGGTTCTCGAGATCGTTTGGCCGCCTGCCGCGCTTGGTTATCTGGCCCGGATTGTGGCGCCGCGGGAACTCCGACGCGCATTCGCCTGGGGAGGCGGCGCGGCGCTCGCCGTGCTGCTCGTTGCAATGGATTGGCAAGCGCAGTCGATCGCGCTCAAGACTGTTCTCCTCATGGCTGGCACCTGGACGCTCTTTGGCAGCGTGTGGCTCGAGCCGTCCGCCCGGCCTGTGACACTACCGAACGGCTTGGCCAGGCGAACGGTGCGCGCGGGGTTTCTCGCCTGGGGTGCAAAGATCGTGGGAGCCGTCTTGTTCGTGTCCATCCCAAGCGACGCGCGGTCCGCGACGATTCACGTCGGCCCCCAACGCCAACATAACGTTCCCAGTGCAGCCGCAAAAGTCGCCGGCGACGGCGATCTGATCGAGATTGATGCGGGCGTTTATGCCGGCGACGCGGCCGTTTGGACGCAAAGCCGCCTCACCATCCGCGGAGTCGGCGGCTTTGCGCACCTGCGCGCCGACGGCGCGCACGCCGAAGGCAAAGCGATCTGGGTCATCAAAGGCGCCGACACCACTATCGAGCACGTCGAGTTTTCCGGCGCTCGCGTACCGGACCGTAATGGGGCGGGAATCCGCCTGGAGGGCGCAGGGCTCACCGTGCGGTACTGCCGCTTTCAACACAACGAAACCGGCATTCTCACCGGCGCGAATCTGGCCAGCGACATCGTGATCGAGCATTCGGAGTTCTCGCACAGCATGCGGCCGGGCGGACATAGCCACAACTTGTACATCGGCACGGTGAACAGCTTCACCCTGCGCTCGAGCAGCGTTCACCACGCGAACCTCGGCCACAACGTGAAAAGCCGCGCGCTGAAAAACTTCATTCTCCATAGCCGCATCATGGACGA
>DASRIR010000077.1:0-10315 GCA_035649875.1 Burkholderiales bacterium
CACGGACCGCATCGAAGCGGTTTATCGCGTCCCGACCATTACGCTGCGAGTGCGGCCTTGCGGAGTAGTGAATGCGTTCTCCAGTCCCGACATCACCCTGTGCACCGAGCTGATGGATACGATGTTCCGCGAGGGTTGGCATGACGCGATCCGGGTGGTCCTCTACCACGAGCTCGCGCACTCTCTGCTGCGTCTGTGGGAGCTGCCGGGATACAACAACGAGGATCTCGCCGACGAGTTCGCGGTGCTGCACGCGAGCGATTCTCCCAGGGCGATCGAGCAGATCAGCCGCTGGTTCGAATCGCGCACTCCCCTTCAGAGGGCGGCCGTGGAGGTGCAGATGGCCGGCGGCCACGCGCCGTCCGCTGTGCGCGCGAAGAGGGCGCGCGCCGGGTTGACCAATCGGGCGCAGCTCAAGGTGAAGTGGGATACGTTCTTAGCTCCTTATCGGCGTTAGGCTTTGGAGGAATTGGTAGGTCGTGGCGGATTCGAACCGCCGACCAACGGATTAAAAGTCCGCTGCTCTACCAGCTGAGCTAACGACCCCGTGTAGGAAACTGCCCTATCGGTTCCAATTCGCTGCGCGAATCGGCGACCGTAGCGGAAAGGGCCGGATTTTATCAGCCCTGGCGCTCGATTCGCCAGACTTGATACTTCATGGTGGCGGCCGAGCCCGCGACGATGGCGAGGAAGGTCATGATCGAGCCGAGCGCGAGCGTGGAGAAGCCCGAGATCGCCTGCCCGATGGTGCAGCCGAGGGCGGTGATGCCGCCGAAGCCCATGAGGCATCCGCCCACGATGTGGTTCGCGGTGTCCTCGGCGTCGCGAAAACCTTCCCAGCGGAAGGTGCGCGTCGCAAGCGCGTAGGCGGCCGAGCCGGCGATGACGCCGGCGGCCGAGGCGATGCCGTAGGTGATGATCTTGGACTTGTCGGTCCACAGCATCAGGTACTCGAGCGTGAAGGCGAAGGGCGCGACGAACGAGAACGACTCCATGCGCCCGGTGTTGGTGGCGACGAACGCCTCCTGCAGCGTATTCGGATCCTCCGCGACGTGGCCGACGTGCCCGCTCACGTACCAGCCGCCGACGACGACGAGGCCGGTGACGACGCCGCCCAGCGTGTAGTCGAAGTTCGAGCGGAATTGCCTGCTCGAATAGATGAAGGCGAGCAGCCCGCCGCCGATCAGTGCCGCCAGCAGCGCGCGATTGAGGCCAATGAGCGAAGGCAGGTCCTGGCCCTGCGGAAAGGTCATGGCCGCTTTCTCCAGCACGCCGACGCGGAAGGCGCCGAGGAGCCCGCGCAGCGTCATGTAGGCCGTGATACCGAGGAAGATGTAGACCACGAGCGATTTGAGATTCCCGGCGCCGACGCGGATCAGGGTCTTGGAGCCGCAGCCCGAGCCGAGGGTCATGCCGACGCCGAACAGGAAGCCGCCCACCAGATAGGAAAGCCAGGTGAAGCTCGGGCCGGGATAGATCGACTTCGAGAGGTCCACCACACCGGCGAAGTGCAAGGCGCTCGAGCCCAGCAGCGCGACCGCCATGGCGAGCAACCACATGCGCATCCGCCCGGTGTCGCCCATGTTCACCCAGTCGGACACCGCGCCCATCGTGCAGAAGTGGGTCTTGTTGCCCACCGCGCCGAAAATGAACGCCAGCACGAACGCGCCCCCCGCTACGTAGGGCGCGATTTCTGAAGGATTCAACGTTTCGAGAAGGCGGCGAGGCGCTGCTTGGCGCTCGTCGCGGAGCTGCTCCCCGGATACTTGGCGACCAGCTCCTCGAGCGTCTTGCGCGCCGAGGCACGATCACCCATGGTTTCCTGCGCGCTCGCGATGGAGAGCATCGCGTCGGGCGCTTTCGCGCTGTCGGGCCATTGCACGAGCAGCTTGCGCTGCGCCGCGATCGCGCTCTTGTAATCGCGCTGGCCGGAATAGGCCATGCCAATCCAGTACTGCGCGTTGGATGCGAGCGAGCTCGACGGATAGGTGACGAGGAAACCCTGCATCGCAGCGACCGCGAGCGCGTAGTTGCCGAGCTTGAACTGATCGAGCGCCGCCTGGTACGCCTTGGCCTCGGCGGGCGATGGCTCGTCGGTGCTCGGCGCGGGCGCCGGCGGTTTCTCGGGCGGCGCCGCCGCCGCCTGCTCGCGCGCCTGCTCGAGCTTGCGCAGCCGCGTATCGATGTCGAGGTAGAGTTGCTTCTGGCGCGCCTCGGCGGTCTCGGCCTGGTTGCCGAGCACCTCGAGCTGGCCGCGCATGCGCGAGATCTCGCCGCGCAGGCTTTCGATCTGGCCCGAGAGATCGATCAGCGCGGTGCGGTCGGCGCCGCGCTCGGCGGCCTCCTCGGCCTTGGCGACGCGCGCCTCGAGCGACTGGCGGGTCGACTCGACCTGCTGGCGCAGCAGCTCGATGCGCCGCCGCGCTTCGTTGTCGTCGAAGATGCCCTGCGCGAACACCCCCGGCGTGAAGGCGCAGACAGCCAGCAGCAACGCGCGGCGCATCAATACTCGCCGCTATAGAGGATGTCGCCGCGGCGGTTCTTTGCCCAGCAATCCTCGCTGTGGTCGCTGCACATGGGCTTTTCCTCGCCCAGGCTGACCGACTCGATCTGCGCTTCCTTCGCGCCGAGCAGCATCAGCATTTTCTTCACGTTGTCGGAGCGCCGCTGGCCCAGGCCGACGTTGTACTCGCGGCTGCCGCGCTCGTCGGCGTTCCCCTGGACCAGCATCTTCGCGTTCGGGTTGTCGCGCAGGTACCGAGCGTGCGCCTCGACCAGGCTGCGGTACTCGTCCTTCACCTCGAACTTGTCGTAGTCGAAGAAGATCGAGCGCTTGGAGAGCGGGTTGGCGGGATCCTTGAGGGCCCCGGTCGTGTCCTTCGCCCCGGGCTTGGTCACGTCGAGCTTGCCGACCTGCGGGCGCTCGACGGGCTTCGCAGCGGCGCCGGGCTTGGCGGCGCCGGGTTTGGTGCGGTCCTCGACCCCGGCCGCTTGCTGGTCCTCGGGTGTGGTCTGGCAGCCAACGATGAACAGAAATCCCATTGCGATGATGATGGCACGCATCGGTCTCGCTCCTTTCATTCGACGAACGGCCCCCAGGCCGGCTCGCGCACGTCGCCGCCCGCGTAGGGCAGGTTCTGGCGGATGCGGCCGTCGGAGGATACGGCCGACAGCACGCCGCGGCCGCCCTTGACGGTGGCGAGCAGGATCATCCTGCCGTTCGGGGCGAAGCTCGGCGACTCGTCGCGGTCGCTGTCGGTGATGACCTGCACTTGTTGGTTCGACAAATCCAGCAGCGCCACCTGGAACTTGCCGCTGTCGCGCGTCACGTAGGCGAGCAACCGGCCGTCCGGGCTAGGGCGCGGCGAAACATTATAGCCCCCCTTGAAAGTCACCCGCTGCGGCTCGCCGCCGGTGACGGCCATGCGGTAGATCTGGGGGCTGCCGCCGCGGTCGGACGTGAAATAAAGCCACTTTCCGTCGGTCGAGTAGCGCGGCTCCGTGTCGATCGAGGGCGAGTTGCTGATGCGCCGGCGCGGACCGCTGCCGTCGGAATTGATGAGGTAGATCTGCGAGCCGCCCTCGACCGAGAGCACCACCGCGATGGTCTTGCCGTCGGGCGACCAGGCCGGGGCCGAGTTCGAGCCCTTGAAGCTCGCGACCACCTGGCGCTTGTTCTCGGAAAGGTGGTGCACGTAGACGATCGGCTTCTTCGACTCGAACGAGACGTAGGCAATGCGCCGCCCCTCGGGCGACCACACCGGCGAGATGATCGGCTCGTTCGAGCGCAGCAGGTACTGCGCGCGCTCGCCGTCGGCGTCGGCGATCTGCAGCTCGTAGGTCGAGCCGCGCTTAACCACGTAGGCGATCTGGGTCGAGAACACGCCCTTCTCGCCGGTCAGCTTCTCGTAGACGAAGTCGGCGATGCGGTGCGCGGCGGCGCGCGTGTTGTCCTTCGTGAAGAGGTAGGCGATCGCGCCGAGCGGCGCCTGCTTCACGATGTCGTAGACGCGGAAGCGGACCTCGAAGCGCCCGTCGGCGTTCTGCGCTACCGAGCCCACCACCAGCGCGTCGGCAAGCCGCGAGCGCCATTCGCCGTAGCTGACCGGGGTGTTCTCGTTCGGATGCGGCGCGAGCGGCGGCACCTCGAGCCCGCGGAACAGGCCGCTGCGCTCGAGGTCGGCGCGCACGATCTGGGTCAGGCTCGTGCCGACCACCTTCTCGTTGGCGAACGGCACGACCGCGATCGGCGTGCGCTGCGCGCCGGCACCCGTGATTTCAATCGAAAGCTGGGCCGCCGCGGGGAACGCCGCCACCAGGCAAACCAAGGCTATGAGAAGACGCAAGCTCGCACGCTCCTGCTGTTCTTGTAACAAACCGACATCCTATTTGTCTTGGGGCCGGAAAGTAAGTTCGAGCTCCCTTTGGAATAGTTCTCTCGAACCAGGCGGAGGCAAAGGCAGTGGGGAGGACTTCTGGATGGCCCGCTCGATCGCCTCGTCGTAGCGGCGGTGGCCGCTCGACTTGCGCATCCGTACGGTCAGGACTTCCCCGGTCGGAAGCTGCACGACGTCGAAGATCGCCGCCGGGTTCCCCGGGATGCCCTCCAGCGCGGTTTCCGGGATGTTGCTGCGGATCTTGGACTGGATGCGGCCGATGTACTCGTTTAGCGCCTTCTGGCGAGCTGCGGAGGCTGCGCGCTCGGCCTCGGCCTGCTTGCGCGCGAGCAGATCACGCAGCTCACGCTCCTGGCGCTGCTGGTCGAGCGCCTTCTGCTCCTGCGCGACCTGTTCGCGCAGCCGCTTCTGGAACTCGGGGTCTTCCTTGGGTTTCACTTCCGGCTTGGGTTTCGGCTTGGGCTCCGGCTTTGGCTTGGGCTTGGGTTTGTCAGGGATGGCGATCTGAGGCTTTTCCACCTTCGGCGGCGGCGGGGGCTCGACCTTGGGCGCGGGCACCGGCTTGGGCGGCTCGACCACCGGGGCGGGTGGCGTAGGCGGCGGGGCAGCGACCAGCTCGACTTCCACGGTTTCGGGCGCGCGGACCTGCCAGCGCACGCCGAGCACCAGGATCGCGGCGAGCACGATGTGCACCATTGCCGAGAGCACGAACGAGCGGCCCATGCCGTGCTCCTGGCGCTGCCAGAAGCCGAGCGCCAGCGTGCTCATTGGGTTGTCTTGACCTGCAGACCGACCTTCTGCACGCCCTGCTTGCGCAGCTCGTCCATGACCTGCAGCACCGATTCGTAGCGCGCGTTCTTATCACCGCCGATCAACACGGAGAGCTCGGTATTTTTCGCCCGCAGGCTCTTGATGAAGCCCGGCAGCTGCGCGCGGCTGAGCGACTGCTCGTTCACCACGCCGCCGCGCGCGTCGCGCTGGCGCACCACCAGCCCCTGGTCGCTCTTCACGAAGATCTCGAGCGGCACCACGCGCGGCGCGCTCGCTTTGTCGACGGTCGGCAGGTCGATGACGGCGGGTGTCACCAGCGGCGCCGTCACCATGAAGATCACGAGCAACACCAGCATCACGTCCACGTACGGGACGATGTTGATCTCGTGCATCGTGCCCCGTTTGCGCTGGACCGCCGGCATCGTTCTACCTTACAGCTTGGCGATGGAGGATGTTCGAGAACTCCTCCATGAAGCTTTCGAAGCGGTTGGCGAGCCGGTCGATGTCGTGCGAGTAGCGGTTGTAGGCCACGACCGCCGGAATCGCGGCGAAAAGGCCGATCGCGGTGGCGACCAGCGCCTCGGCGATGCCCGGCGCCACCTGGGCGAGGGTGGCCTGCTGCACGTTCGCCAGGCTGCGGAACGCGTGCATGATGCCCCACACGGTGCCGAACAGGCCGACGTACGGGCTGACCGAGCCGGTCGAGGCGAGGAACGCCAGATGGCGCTCGAGGAAATCCATCTCGCGCTGGAAGGTGGCGCGCATCGCGCGGCGCGCGCCGTCCACCATGTCGCTCGCGTCGGTGCCCGCGCGCTGGCCGCTCCTCAGCTTGGCGAACTCGCGGAACCCGGCCTCGAAGATGCGCTCGAGGCTGCCGATGGTGTGGCGGTGGTTGACCGCGCCCTGGTAGAGCGCGTTCAGGTCGTTGCCGCTCCAGAACTCGCGCTCGAACTTGGCGGTCTGCGAATTGGCGCGCCGGATCGCGAACCACTTCTGGAAGATGAACATCCACGACATGAAGGACACCGCGACCAGCAGGAGCATCACCACCTTCACCACGATGCTCGCGTGAAGGATGAGCGTCCAGATGTCGAGGTCTTGCGTGAGCGTCATTTCACCAGTGCCTGTTCGAGTTCTTCGGGCATGCGCGCGGGCTTCATGCGGTGGCGGTCGACCAGCGCGATCGTCACGTCGGCTTCGACCAGGAGCTCGCTCGAGCGTTCTACGCGCTGGCGGAACACGAAGCTCGCGCGGCCCATTTTAACCACTTCGGCGCTCACCGAGAGCAGATCGTTGAGCCGGCCAGGCTGGTGATATTTCACGTCGATGCGGTGGACCATGAAGAGCGCGCCGTGCCGTTCCACGAAGCGCGCGAGGTCGATGCCGGCCTGGTTGAGCAGCTCGCTGCGCGCGCGCTCCATGAAGGAAAGGTACTGCGCGTGGAACACGACGCCGCCGGCGTCGGTGTCCTGGTAGTACACGCGGACCGGGATTTTCAAGAATCGGACAGGAGGTCCTTCGTGGCCGTGGGCGCGACGATGCCGAAATGCCGGTACGCGCTCAGGGTGGCGATGCGGCCGCGCGGCGTGCGCTGCAGGTAGCCCTGCTGGATGAGGTAGGGCTCGAGCACGTCCTCGATCGTGTCGGCCTCCTCGCCCACGGCGTGCGCGAGGTTCTCGACCCCCACCGGGCCGCCGCCGAACTTTTCGATCACCGCGAGCAGCAGCTTGCGGTCCATGAGGTCGAGGCCGAGCGCGTCGACGTCGAGCATCCGGAGCGCCGCCTCGGCCACCGGCTTCGACACGGTGCCGTCACCCTTCACCTGCGCATAGTCGCGCACCCTGCGCAGCAGGCGGTTGGCGACGCGCGGCGTGCCTCTCGAGCGCCGGGCGATCTCGCTCGCCCCGTCGCTCTCCAGGGCGACGTTCAGCAGGCGCGCGGAGCGCTGCACGATCTTCGCCAGCTCCTGCTCGCTGTAGAACTCCAGGCGCGCCACGATGCCGAAGCGGTCGCGCAGCGGATTGGTCAGCATCCCGGCGCGCGTGGTCGCGCCGGCGAGCGTGAACGGCGGCAGGTCGAGCTTGATCGAGCGCGCCGCCGGGCCCTCGCCGATCATGATGTCGAGCTGGAAGTCCTCGAGCGCGGGATAAAGGATCTCCTCCACCACCGGCGCGAGGCGATGGATCTCGTCGATGAACAGCACGTCCTTCGGCTCGAGATTGGTGAGCAGCGCGGCGAGGTCGCCTGGCCGCTCGAGCACCGGCCCGGAGGTCTGGCGCAGGTTGACGCCGAGCTCGCGCGCGAGGATGTGCGCGAGCGTGGTCTTGCCCAGGCCGGGCGGGCCGAACAGCAGCACGTGGTCGAGCGCCTCGCCGCGGCCGCGCGCCGCGGCGATGAAGATCTCGAGCTGCGCACGCACCCGGTCCTGGCCCACGTACTCGGCCAGCGTGGCCGGCCGGAGCGAGCGCTCGAACTCGTTCTCCAGCGGCGAGGCGGGCCGCGCCGAGATCATCCGGTCGGGTTCGACGCTCATCGGAGGCGCCGGAGGACTAGAACCGGTACTCCACCCCGAGCGATAGCATCTCCACCTTCAGCTCGTCGGTCCTCTCCCACTCGGCGCGCGCAGCCCAACGCGGCGCGAAGGCGAAGCGCACGCCCAAACCGTAGTGCAGCTCGGTCTGGTCGCGCTTGCGGGTACTCGCGCCGCGGGTCTCCTGCTCGGTGCTCAGGTAGCCGGCCTTGCCGAATGCCGAGAACTGCGGCGTGAAATCGAAGCTGCCGACGGCGGCGATGCCCAGGCTGGTCTGCTCGGCTGAGACGTTGATGCCGTTGACCGTTCCCGTGGTCTTGCCCCAGTCGATGTAGGTTGCCTCGAGCCCGAAGTAGCGATTGAAGCGGTAGCCGCCGAGGATTTTCCAAGCAGTATCCGTATCTTCGCAGGCAGTGAGAACGGCGCTCGAACTGACGGAGCACCACTCCTTCAGCTTCGCTTGGCCGAGGGCGCCGCCAGCATAGAATCCGGTTTCCTGAGCGAAGCTCGGCTGCCAACAGGCGATGCCGGCGCATGCCGCGACTGCAAGGGCCTTCCCGCCACTCCTCAAATCAGAACCTCCAGAGCACTCCCGCGCTGTAGAACAGCAAGTCGCCTTCGCCAACGCTCGGATGGCCAACGTTGTCGTAGCGCTGGAACTCTGCGCGGATGCCAAGGCCCGCAACACGGAACTCGGCGCCCACGCCCCAAGTGATACCGCCGCTGGTCTTGCCGCCCGCTTCCTGGGTTACACCGCCCGCGCTCACCTCGCTGGCCACCCGTATCCGGTACGCGCCCGCCTTGGCCAAAAGGCTCATCCAGTCCAGAACCGGAAAGTACAGCACTGCAACCGCGTCGAAGCCATAGGCCTCGGTTTCCCGGTTCGCAGCCCCGAAGGGGGGGACGGTGCCTTCGAACTGCGCCTTGCCCATGTTCGCGTAGGCCCCTTCGAGCGCGAAATAGCGGTTCACCTGGTAGCCGGCGAAGACCCGCCAGCCCGTATCCATGTCGTCACAGCGTACAGTCAGGCCGTCGCAAACCTCGTCAAATTGCGCGGCGCCAATCGAGCCACCGATGTACAGCCCGCGGTCCTTTTGCGCGGCCACCGGACCGGCGGCTGCCGCAACCACGATTCCCACCACCGCCGCCACCCATTTGCCGACCTTCATCGCGATACCCCCGTTGTTGTTGTGCCGACAGCCTTGCACACTACAACGGTTTGTCCGGGTAGGACAAATCAGACGAGAAAGGCGCGTGCGCCTGCCCTCGATTACCGCGGAGTCGAGACTTTCATGTCGCCGAAAAGCGCCACCGGCGAAAAAAAAGGCGGCCATGGCCGCCTCTTTCCTGTTGCACCGGTCGGTCAGAATCTAAAGATGACGCCGATGCTCATGACGTCGACGTCCGATTCGCTGTCCGTGACCGCCTCGGGCACATCCATATATCGCTGCCACTCGAGTCTGATTCCCAGATTCTTCGTCAGGTCAAAACGCACACCCGCGCCGAAGGTGAGGTTGGTCGCGCTGTCGGACTCCGACTCGGAAATGCCGTTGGCGAAGCTGACACTCGTGTCCGTTTCCGCGCGGAACAAGCCGGCCTTGCCATAGAGCGAGAACCGGTTTGCGATCGGCAAGATACCTACGGCCAGGAGCTCGAACACCGTCGCCTCGATCTTCAAGTTGGCGGCGGGCACGATGCCAAAGCCCGGCAGGAAAAAAGCCGGCGTCGATGCGGTCGCCGCTCCGAGGTCCGCATAGCCAAACTCGAGCGCGAAATTGCGGTTGAACTGGTAGCCGCCCAGGATCTTCCAGGTACTGTCCTTGTCGTCGCACGAAGTTGTTCCCGTGCAATCCAGATCCACCGATGACTGCCCCAGCGCGCCGCCGATGTAGAACCCCATGTCCTGGGCGAGCGCCGGGCCGGTGAACGTCACCGCTGATGCCAGCCCGAGAATCGCTAGAGCCTCCCTTGCTTTCTTCTTCATGGTTCACCCCTATTCATATTGAATGGAAAGAACGCCGTGCTACGCGCTCGGCGCACACACTACAACGAAGATCATGGCGGCACGGACAACGCGCCCGGTATTCGGACCGGCCGTCCACCACCTTGTTGTGAAATCGCAACGTAACGCAGGCAGCGGCCGGGGGGGTATCCCACGAACCGGGTACGCCAGCCAAAAAAAAGCCCCGGGGGTCCGGGGCTCTTAGTGGTCGGCGCTGTTTTCTTATTCGTCCCTCAGTCAGCTGCCGAATCCTCCCTGATTGCCTGTTCTTGTTTAGAAGCGCCAGAGGACGCCGACGCTGATGAAGTCCGCGTCATCGATGTCGTGTTGGTAGCGCTGCCATTGGGCGCGGAAGCCGAGGTTGCGGTTGAGGTCCCACTGCACCCCGATTCCATACGTCAGGTCGGTACTGTCGTCGCTTCCACCAGGGAACTCGACATCGACCATCGCGAAGCCGAGCTTGCCGATGATGGAGAACTGGTTGGTCAGCGGAAAGATGCCGACCGCGACGACCTCCATGCTGGTCACTTCGGCGCCGTCCTTGTCGAACAGCAGACCGTAACCGACCTCGGCCGCGATATTGCGGTGGAACTGGTAGCCGCCGAAGATCTTGAA
>DASRIR010000078.1:0-2692 GCA_035649875.1 Burkholderiales bacterium
GGCCCAGTTCGTCATCTATGTCGCCGCCAAGGCGGCCGTGGTCACGATTTCGGAAACCATACGCGCCGAGCTCGTGCAGGAGAACATCGGCGTCTCCGTCCTGTGCCCCGGTCCCATCAGGACGAACATTGGTGAGCTCGCGCGGAACCGCCCGCCACAATTCGGCGTGGGTGACGCGTTCAGGGAGGCAGAGGAAGCCGGCGCGACGAAGGTGCCCTTCCCGAGCATGATGGAGCCGGCGGAAGTGGGCCGGCTGGTGTTGAAGGCCGTCCTGGACGACGAGCTGTACATCATCACGCACGGCGAATGGCGGCTCGGCGCGGAAGCGCGCCACGCAGCGATCATCGGGGCGATGCCCACGAAGCTCGACCCTGCACTGGTCGCGATGGTGCAGGCGCGGCCGCCGAGCCCGGCCGACCAGCGCAGACCATGATGAAGCTCTACCACGCCGAGCCCGCCGCCAACTCGCTGAAGGCGCTGCTCTCCTTCAAGGAAAAAGGCCTCGAGTTCGAGAGCGTGTACGTCGACCTGCACAAGTTCGAACAGCACGAGCCCTGGTTCGTTTCGATCAATCCCGAGGGCCAGGTGCCGGTGCTCGATCACGACGGCACAATCCTCACCCAGACCACGGTCATCGGCGAATACCTCGAGGACGCCTTTCCCGACGCGCCACCGCTCCGCCCCGCCGATCCGGTGGGCAAGGCGCGCATGCGCTACTGGAACAAGTTCACCGACGAGCACGTGATGAACTACGTCTCCATCCACGGCTGGCACCGCATGGTCGGCGTGATCGCACGCTCGATCGATTCCGGCGAATTCGAAAAGCTCGTCGCCCGGATTCCGCTCTACGAGCAGCGCGAGAAATGGAAGACAGCGCGGTCGGGTTTCAACGAGGCAGATCTCGCCAACGCCACGCGGAAGATCGAGGTCGCCGTGGACAAGGCCGAGAAGCAGCTGGCCGAGACCAAATGGATCGCCGGTAACATGTACACGCTCGCAGACATCAATTTCTACTCGATGTGCGGCATGGCCGCGGCACGCATGTTCCCCGAGAAAAACTTCGACCAGCGCGCGCCGCGCTTCACCGAGTGGGTGCAGCGCGTGACCGAGCGGCCGGGCGTCAAGGCCGCGCTCGCGATGCCCAACCGGACAAACCCCGCGTTGCGCACGTTCACGGGCGAGGCGCGCTGACCCGATGAAGCACTCTTCCGGCCGGGTCGCGTTCGTCACGGGTGGCGCGAGCGGCATCGGCTACGGTCGCGACTGCATGGAGGCAACCAGTGCGAAACCTGTTAGCGGTGTTGCTGCCGATCCTGACCGCATTTCTTTCGTCCATAGTCCTCGCTGCCGCCGAGCCTGACTTCGACGTCCAGGCGCTCGGTGCGTCGGTGTCGGATCCCGCACCGGAGGCAGTCGTGGCCGGGTCGCTCGACTCGCGTTTCGGCGCATTCAACTACCGCGACGCGCGTCGCCGTGGCGGCCCGTTCTGGTTGAAGCTGCGCTCGACCGACGACCGGATGCCGGCTGGCGTTCCCACGGTCACGGTTCACAAGGGCCGACACCTGCGGGTACAGCTGTTCGCGATTCGCGCCGGTGAGATCCTCGATCTCACCAGGGCAACCGGGTTTCCAGGCTTCAGCGGCATGCAGGACTACGTGTTCCTGCTTCCCGACGGCCTGTCGGGCAAGCAGCCGCTGTACGCGCGCGTCGAGCCTGTGGGCAACGGCGCCGAAGAACTGCGCTTCTCCAGCTCGACGCTGGAGCGGGAGCTGGCCAGGGCGTCGGAACACACGCGGATGATCGCTTTCACATTTGGCGCCCTCATGGCAATGGCGCTCGCGGCATTGCTGATCTGGTTCGTCCTCAAGGACCAGCTTTTCATCCTGTACGGAGCGCTGTTTTCGTTGCAGGCGCTCTACCTCGCGTACCAGTCGGGCCAGGGGTTCGAGTGGCCCCTGCTCTCGTACGCCCTGCCGCTGGGTTCGTATGCCTGGAATGTGCCGGTGGCGCTGAGTGGCGCGGCCGCATGCCTGTTCGTACGCGACATCGCGGATCTGAAGCGCTTCTCGCCGCGCGTGTACGCCATCTTCGGCTGGCTCGCTGTCGCGTTCGTGGTGCTCGCGTTTGCAAATCTCGCCCACGTCTTCGGTCTCGGTGGGCTGATCGCGGCAGTCGGCAACCTGATCTTCCTGGGCGCCGCGATCTTCACCCTGGTAGTCGCCTTCATTGCCTGGCGACGCGGCAGCCGTGCGGCGGGTTGGTTCCTGGTCGCCTGGACGCTGCTGGAGGCATTCACGATCGCAACGGCCGTCCGCCTGCTCTTCACTGAGCCCGAAGGTGCCGAGAGTCTCCTGTACTACGGCCTACCTCTTTCGATGGTTGCGGCGGCGGTATTCATTGCGCTCGGGGTGGCCGACCGCCTGCGCGAGCAGCGTCTTGCGCTTACGGAGGCAGAACGGCGGGCGCAGATCGACCCGCTGACCGGAGTGCTGAACCGCCGCTCGATCGTGGAACGTCTCGATGCGGCCTGTTCGCGCGCCCGAGCGCGCGGCCTGCCGATAGCGCTCTTGTTCATCGACCTCGATCACTTCAAGGAAATCAACGATACCTTTGGGCATGCCGCCGGTGACGCATGCCTCGGTGCCATCATCGGGCCGATCCAGGCGGAGCTGCGCCAGTCGGATGTCATCGG
>DASRIR010000079.1:0-2910 GCA_035649875.1 Burkholderiales bacterium
CGTTACGCCATGCGCATCTGGCTGGACAGGGAGAGGCTCGCGGCCTATTCGCTGACCCCGCAGGACGTGGAAAACGCGCTCAAGCGCCAGAACGTCGAGATCCCGGCCGGGCGCATCGAGTCGTCGCGGCGCGAGTTCACCGTGCTGGCGGAAGCGGACCTGCGCACCGCCGAGCAGTTCAACAACATGATCCTGGTCGAGAACCGCGGCTACCCGGTGCGCCTGCGCGACGTGGGCGCCGCGCGCCTCGGCGCGCTCGACGAGAGGAGCATCATTCGCCGCAACGGCCAGCCCGGCCTGGGGATGGGCGTGGTGAAGCAATCGACCGCCAACTCGCTCTCGGTCGCGCAGGCGGTCAAGCAGGAGCTCGCGCGCATCCAGCCCTCGCTGCCCGACGGCATGAACCTGCAAGTGGCGTTCGACTCCACGATTTTCATCGAGCGCTCGATCGAGTCGGTGTACCGCGCCATGGGCGAGGCGGTGCTCCTCGTGATGGCGGTGATCTTCGTCTTCCTGCGCTCGCTGCGCGCCACGCTCATCCCGTTCGTCACCATCCCGGTGTCGCTGGTGGGTTCGTTCTTCTTCCTCTACCTCATGGGCTTCACGATCAACGTGCTCACGCTGCTCGGCGTGGTGCTCGCCATCGGCCTGGTGGTCGACGACGCGATCGTGGTGCTCGAGAACTGCCACCGGCACGTCGAGATGGGCAAGCACCCGATCCAGGCATCGGCCGACGGCTCGCGCGAGATCGCCTTCGCCGTGGTGGCGATGTCGCTCACGCTCACCGCGGTGTTCGCGCCGGTGGCGTTCGTCCCCGGCAATACCGGCAAGCTCTTCGCCGAGTTCGCGCTCACCGTGGCGGCGGCGGTCGCGGTGTCGGGCTTCGTCGCGCTCACGCTCACGCCGATGATGTGCTCCAAGATTCTCAAGGCGCACGAGCGCCACGGCGGGCTGTACCTCGTGATGGAGCGTTTCTTCGACCGTATGACGCGGGGCTATCGGCGCGCCGTGGGTTTTACTTTAAGAAAGCCTTTCATCCCGGTTGCCGCCTTCGCGCTGGTGATCGCCGGCACGGTTCTCACCTATGGGAAGTTGCGACAGGAGCTGTCGCCACTCGAGGACCGCGGCTACTTCCTCACGCTCATCATGGCGCCGGAAGGCGCGTCGATGGAGTACACCGACGGCTACGTGCGCGCGGTCGAGCGCATGTACGCCGAGGTACCCGAGATCCGCAGCATGTTCGCGGTCGTGGCGCCGGGCCTGGAGCGGCCCAACCCGGTCAACTTCGGCGTTACCTTCACCCAGCTCGCCTCCTGGGAAGAGCGCGAGCGCAAGACCCAGCAGATCACCGCCGCAATGGGGCCGAAGATGATGGCTGCGCTGCCGGGCGTGAACGCGTTCCCGGTGAACCCCAACTCGCTCGGCCAGGGGTTCCGCACTCCGCAGGTGCAGTACGTGGTACAGGGCAATTCGTACCAGGAGCTCGACGTCGCGGTGGAAAAACTGCTGGCGAAGGCGCGCGCGTCGGGCTCCATCGTGAATGCCGACTCGGATCTCAAGCTCAACAAGCCGCAGCTCTCGGTCGACATCGACCGCGAGAAGGCCGCGGCGCTAGGCATCGACGTCGAGGTGATCGGCCGCACGCTCGAGACCCTGCTCGGCGGCCGGCAGGTGACGCGCTTCAAGCGCGAGGGCAAGCAGTACGACGTCATGGTGCAGCTCGAGGCGAAGGACCGCAACACACCCGCCGACCTGACCTCGATCTACGTGCGCGCGCGCGACGGCAGCCTGGTGCAGCTCGCGAACCTGGTGAAGGTGCGCGAGACCGTGGCGGCGAAGGAGTTGAACCACTTCAACCGCGCGCGCGCCGCAATCATCACCGGCAACGTCGCGCCGGGATCGACGCTCGGCGAGGCGCTCGATTTCCTAGACGAGGCTTCAAAGGAAGTTCTTTCCCCCGACTTCCGCACCGATCTCGACGGCGTGTCGCGCGAGTTCCGCGAGTCGGGCGCGGGGCTCGCGTTCGTGATCCTGTTCGCGGCCCTGTTCATCTATTTGATGCTCTCGGCGCAGTTCGAGAGCTTCGTCTCGCCCTTCGTCATCATGCTCACCGTGCCGCTCGCCGGCCTGGGCGCGCTGGCGGCGATCTGGCTGACCGGCGGCACCCTCAACGTCTACTCCAAGGTGGGGCTGGTGATGCTGATTGGTTTGATCACGAAGCACGGCATCCTGATCGTGGAATTCGCCAACCAGCTGCGCGACCGCGGCATGGCGGCGGCCGAGGCGGCGGCCGAGGCGGCGACGCTGCGGTTGCGTCCAATCCTGATGACCACCGGCGCGATGGTGCTCGGCGCCCTGCCGCTCGCGCTCGCCGCGGGCGCCGGCGCCGAGGCGCGCCAGGCGATCGGCTGGGTGATCGTCGGCGGGCTCACTGTGGGCACGCTCTTCACCCTGTTCGTCATCCCAACGGCCTACCTGTTTCTCGTCAAAACCAGAAAATCAGGGACAGACCACGTTTACGCCGCCGTAATCAGATGACATCGAAGCTGCTTGAGGGCGACAACGCGCTGGTCACCGGCGCCGCGCGCGGCATCGGCCGCGCTATGGCGGACGCGATCGAAGCCGAAGGCGCCCGCGTCTTCCGCGCTGATTTGAACGAAGCGGATCTCTCGACGCCCCAAGGGGCCGCGCAGCTTGCCGAAGACGCGGTGCGCAAGCTCGGCCGCGTCTCGATCTTCGTGCACTGCGCAAGCCCGCCGCGCCAGGAAACGAAGCACATGATGGCGGTGAACTACGCCGAATGGCGCGAGATGATCGCGGTGAACCTCGACGCGGCCTTCATCCTCGGACAGAAGCTCGGCGCGCACATGAAGGAGAACCGGGTCAAGGGCCGCATCCTTATTACCACGT
>DASRIR010000080.1:0-2047 GCA_035649875.1 Burkholderiales bacterium
CCGGTCGCGCTGATGAGCGGCGCCTGGTCGATTTCCTGGTTGTACCAGCCGCTCTTCAGCGGCGCCTCGCCGGCGAACACGACCAGCGGCAGGTGAGCGCGCACCGCCGCGGGCAGCGCGGTGATCAGCTGCGTCACGCCGGGCCCGCAGGTGACGGTCGCGACGCCCACGCTCGCGTTCTTTCGCGCGTACGCCATGGCGGCCGCGAGCGCGCAGTGCTCGTGCCGCACATACACCATGCGGCATCCCTGCTCGGCCAGGCGCGCGGCCCAATTCATGTTCGCATCGCCGAGCAGCGCGAAGCAGGTCCGCACCTGCTCCTGGGTGAAGGCCCTGGCGAGGATGTCGTATACGCGGAGCTTGGCTTCATTCTTCATCGTTCAAACTCCCGCATTGCCGTTCGGCTGCATCGATCCGCGGCCACACCTCGTTCGCCATCAGCTCCATCGAGCGCCGGGCGAGCGCGGGATCGCTCCAGTCGTGGCCAGTATAGAGCAGCGTGCCGAACGCTCCGACGCTGTTTCGGAATTCGAGAATGCGCTCGGCGACGCTCTGTGGAGTTCCGGCGATCACCAGGCGCTCGAGGCAGCGCCGGATCGAGAGCTCGGAATCGGGCTGGCCCGGGAAGTCACGCATCGCGTCCAGCGCGCGCGCCTTCGCGAGCTTGGTTCTCATGACGTGGAAGTAGAAGCCGTGCGCGCCGTCCTCGCGATGCGCATAGCGGCGCGCGGTGGCCTCGTCATCGGCAACGAAGACGCTGCGTGCCACGCGCCACCCGGAGGGATCGGCGCGGAGTCCCGCCGAGCGCCGGCCCTCCAGGTAGCTCCGGATGTGGGCCCGGACGACGTACGCTCCGATGTAGGCTGCCGAAATTCCGCTCCAGCCGCGGGCGCCCGCCGCGCGCGGTCCCCCGCCGTCGGGCCGGATCGAGGTGATCGCGATCGGCGGATGCGGCCGTTGCAGTGGAGGGCGCGCGACGCCCACGCCGATGTCCGGATCGAGCGAGCGTTCAGTCGTGGTGCGGTAGAACTCGCCTTCGATCCGGTACGGCGGCGCTTCGCGCCAGATCCGGCAAATATGATCGAGCGCCTCCTCGCTCTTGCGCCTGCGGTCCGCGCCAAGGTCGCCGAGCGCCTCTGCATCGCCGGGAACCCCGGGCCCCACGCCCAGCACGAGGCGGCCCTGCACCAGGTGGTCGACCATCGCGACCTGCGCAGCCGCCATCGCCGGGTGGTAGTTGGCGAGCGGCAGCACGCCGGTGCCGAAGGTGATCGACGGGCAGGCATCGGCCAGGCTCGCGATGAAAGCGAGGCTCGAGGTGATCGTCTCGGCCGCGTCGACCAGATGCTCGCCGATGAAGGCCTCGCGATAGCCGAGTCGATCGGCGAGCACGACCGCCTCGCGGTCCTCGCGCAGGACGTCCGCGTAGGGACGCGACGGCGGGTGCACGGGCTGGATGAAGAATCCGAGCTTCAGCAGGTTCTGCATGCGGCTCTCCTCGTTGGCCGGCATCGCCGGAGGAGGCCCGGAAACGGAAAGCCCCCGCCGGCTCGCCGACAGGGGCTTGGGTGAGATCTAGTCCAAGCGTTAGCCGGCGCGGTCCTCGCGGACGACGACTACGACGACGCCATGCTGAACAGTTCTCATATAACGCACGCTAGCACGTCGGACCACATAAGAAAAGAACTTGCACAGCGAGCACTCCCCACAGCGCGAACAGGATCACCGTGCTGAGAACATAGACTGTAAACCGGTGCATGACGCGGTTGTAGGTGAGGTGAATGAAGCTGTGGACGTAGCGCAAAGCGACATATACCCATGCGCCAATGACGAAGAAGGCGGAAACGTGCTGCGCCGAGACCAGAACAGCGCACAGCGCATAGAAGAGCACCGGCACCTCAAACAGATTCTTGAAGTTGTCCGAGGCCTGCACACGTTGCATGGTCTGACCGGCCGAGGCCGAAGTGGCGAGGGCTTGAGGATCGATGCGTCTTTGCCTGAGCTCCCGGATTCGCTCGACGTAGAGGCGGATCCATACGACGGCGGT
>DASRIR010000081.1:0-3014 GCA_035649875.1 Burkholderiales bacterium
CACCCGGTCGTCTGGCAGGCACGATCGACGGCCGCCCGGTGACGACGGCGGTCGAGCACGAAGCCGGTCACCTGCGTCTGCGCAGGCTCTGCCGCACGTTCGAGTTCGTCGAGGATCCGGGGCGCGACCCGCATATCTCGGCCGAGCACGAAGGACACCTGCGCGCGCCGATGCCCGGGCACGTCCTCGATGTCCGCGCGACTGCCGGAACCAAAGTAGCGCGCGGCACGGTGCTGGTGGTGCTCGAGGCGATGAAGATGGAACACTCGCTCGTCGCGCCGTGGGACGCGATCGTGACCGAGGTCCGCGTCAAGACCGGCGAGCGCGTGGATGAGGGCACAGAACTCGTGCAGCTCGCGCCGCAGGACACCACCGCGTGACGGTTGCCGCAGCGGCGCTCGAGACACGCGCGATCAACGCCTGGCGAGGCGACCGCCATGTTCTCGAGGACCTGTCCTTCAGCGTGGCGGCGGGCGAATGCTGCAAGGTCACCGGGCCGAATGGCGTTGGTAAGACTACCTTGCTGCGCATCTTGTGTGGTCTGCTGGTCCCGGAATCGGGCGAAGCGCTGTGGCGTGGCCGTGCCGTCTCGGGCCTGGATGCCGCCTATGCGGCCGAGCTCGCGTATCTGGGTCACGCAAATGCGCTCAAGACCGATCTGACCGCGCGGGAGAACCTGAAGTACCTGGTCGGCGTGCGACGCACACTCGCCGCCACCGAGATCGATGGCGCGCTCGATCGGGTCGGCATCGTCGACTGCGCGGACCTGCCGGTGCGCGTGATGTCCGCCGGACAGCGCCGCCGGCTGAGTCTCGCGCGGCTCTGGCTGTGGCCGGCGGTGCTCTGGATCCTCGATGAACCCGCGACCAACCTCGACGCCGCGGGGCTCACGCTCGTCGAGTCGCTGATCCGCGATCATCTCGAGCGGGGCGGCGTGGCCGTCGTCGCCGCGCATCAGCGCCTGCTCGATGACGACGCACGCGTCCGCCGGCTGGAGCTCGAATGAGCGAGACTGCCGGCCTCATCGGAGCCATGCGGCTGGTCGTGCGCCGCGAGCTCACGCTGGCCTGGCGCCGCTGGGACGAAGTGACCCAGCCGCTCATCTTCTACCTGGTGGTGACGACCTTGTTTCCGCTCGCCACCACCCCCGAGCTGGCCGTGCTGCGCACCGTCGGCGGCGGTGTCGTCTGGGTGGCCGCGCTGCTATCCTCGCTGCTCGCGCTGGAATCCGTGTTCCGCTCGGATGTCGAAGACGGCACGATGGAACAATGGGTCCTGTCCGGCCAGCCGCTTGCGTGGCTGCTCCTCGCCAAGGTGGTCGCGCACTGGGTGATGACCGGGCTGCCGCTGGTCCTGGTATCGCCCGCAGTGGCTGCGGCGCTGGGGTTGCCCGGCTCCGTGTGGCCGGTCCTCGTGACATCGCTCGCGCTCGGCACGGCGACGTTGAGCGTGCTGGGCGGTATCGGCGCGGCGCTGACGGTCGGGGTGCGTCGTGGCAGCGTGCTCCTGTCCTTGCTGGTGCTGCCTCTGGCGATGCCGCTCCTGGTCTTCGGTGCACGGTCCGTGGAACAGTCGCTCGCCGGGCAATCGGCGGCCGGGCCGCTGCAGCTGCTCGCGGCGATGTTCTTTCTGGCGTGGAGCCTCGGTCCGCTCGCAATGTCGGCAGCGATGAGGATAAGTGTCGAGGGCTGACGCCTTCCGGTACGGGACGACTGCAACGCAATGTGGACCTGGATACACAAGCTCGGCTCGCCGCCGCATGCCTTTCGCATCCTCGAGCGGCTCGCGCCATGGCTCGGTTGGGCGGCGCTGATAGTCATCCTCGAGGGCGCGTACTGGGGCCTGGTGCGTGCGCCGGCCGACTACCAGCAGGGTGACGGTTTCCGCATCCTGTACGTCCATGCGCCGGCCGCGTGGATGTCCTTGTTCGTCTACGTCGTGATGGCGCTCGCGGCCGCCGTCGGACTGATCTGGCGCATCAAGCTCGCGCATGCCGCCGCCGCCGCCTGCGCGCCGGTGGGTGCCTCGTTCACGTTCCTCGCGCTGGCAACAGGTTCGATCTGGGGCAAGCCGATGTGGGGGACGTGGTGGGTGTGGGATGCGCGGCTCACCTCGGAGCTGATCCTGCTGTTCCTCTACCTGGGCTACATGGCGCTGCGTTCGTCGTTTGACGACCGCGACCGCGCGGATCGCGCGAGTGCGGTGCTCGCGATCGTGGGCGTGATCAACGTCCCCATCATCCATTACTCGGTGGAGTGGTGGACCACGCTGCATCAGCCCGCGAGCGTGACGCGGCTCGCGAAGCCCGCGATCGCGCTGCCAATGCTCGTGCCACTGTTCATAATGCTGGCCGGATACCAGCTCTATTTCGGCTGGCTGCTGTGCCGGCGCCTGCAGGGCGAGATCCTGCGACGCGAGCGCAGCGCCGGATGGCTCAAGGAGGTCGGCTGAGCGGTGGACATCGGGGAATTCCTGGCGATGGGCGGCTATGCGCGCTACGTCTGGCCGGCTTGGGGCCTGTCGGCGGCGGTGCTCGTATGGAATGCCTGGTCCGCGCTGCGTCTGCGCCGTGAGGCGCTTGCCGCGGCGCGACGGCGTGCGGGTTAGCCATGACGCCGCGGCGCAAGCGCCTGTGGTCGGTCGCCCTGATGGTCTGCGGGGTCGCGGCCGCGACCGCGTTCGCGCTGCAGGCGTTCCAGAAGAACCTGCTCTATTTCTACAACCCGAGCCAGGTGCGCTCGGGCGAGGCGCCCGCGCGCAGCGTGTTCCGCGTCGGCGGAATGGTGGAGAAGGGCTCGGTGCGGCGCGCCTCGGGCAGCCTCGAGGTTCGCTTCACGCTGACCGATTTCGCCGAGCGCGTGGTCGTGAGCTACACCGGCGTGCTGCCGGATCTCTTTCGCGAAGGGCAGGGGATCATCGCTCGCGGGCGGCTCGGGCCGGACGGCACCTTCGTCGCCGAGGAAGTGCTCGCCAAGCATGACGAGAACTACATGCCGCCCGAGGTAAAGGAGAGC
>DASRIR010000082.1:0-14701 GCA_035649875.1 Burkholderiales bacterium
AACCACATATGCGGCCATCGGCGGCAGGGTTAACAGCCAAGCGCCAAGCAAACTCTCGTCGGAATAGACTCCGACGGCCCAAAGCGCGAGACATGCCGCAACACCAATTATCGGCACACAAAGTGTCAAGGCTATTCGGCCGAGAAGCGCGCCCGCCATTGCAAACATAGACACTAGTGCGAGCGTAAGCGGCACCAACACGAACAAGACTACATTTGGAAGCCGGGCCTGTAGTTGTTGCACATTAAGAAAACTAAGTACCGGGTTGGGAATGAAAAAGAACACCCAAACTACGATCACCACGAAAAATAAGAGAACGTTGCGACTAACACGGTTCATGGCCGATAGGGTACTCCGAGCGCCGGTGCGTTGTTGATGGCATTTGTTGGCATGGAGGTACCGAACTGCTGAGATGTGACTAGAGTGCTTGCGAACGAATTCGAATTCATCGAGAACAAGTTGTAGGGCAAAGTCGTTGGCAGCGCACCAAACCTGTACAGAACGTCCTTTTCAAAGGCACACGGCGGACAGTTAGGCGTGGTTGGTTGAATGAGGATGTTGTTGGTCAGGTTTGGTGAATTTGGATCATCTGAATTAGGCGCGAGAGGCGCAGCTTTACTCTTGACGCCGGTTCTAAAAAACGGCGCGTTTGCAAAGAGAGAGAGCGTATATGCCCAGTTCTCTTCCGGGCAGCTGACATACACGAAGCAATGCTTCTGCGGTTGGCCGTATATCTGCTGTGACACGGTTGCAAAATATCCGCCTAGCAAACGACACATGAGCCTTACCTGCAGGCCATCAACGTCAAACGCACCAACCGGATTGCTTAGCGCATAGCTGTACGTGTTAATGCCACCGTGAAGCCCAATAGGGTCGCTTTGTTTGTAGCTTCCGATAGTCGGGTCGTAGTCTCGATGGTAGTTGTAGTGAAGATTCGTTTCGTTGTCGAAATACTGCCCCGGGAGTCGTAACGGGAATTCGAATAGCCCGAGTCCGGATGGATTTTCGTCGGGCACGTTAACGCCGAACGGCTCCTGCTGATCCCATCTCCACACAGTGCGTTGCTGATCGTCGGCGATTAGACGCGGCGTGTTCAGGTGATCCACGTGAACAAAGTAGAGCTTCGCGATCGCGGCGTTGACTGTTACGAAGATCACGGCGGATTTCGCGATGACGCCCTGGCTGTCGATCGCTTGCGCCGTGAGCGAATGCGCTCCTGGCGCGGTGTTCCAATTGATCGTGTACGGCGGCGTGGCTGCGGTGCCGATTAGCGTGTCGCCCGAATAGAAGTCGACCCGAGAAAGGTCACCGTCTGCGTCGGTGGCGTTCGCGGTGACGGCGATCGTTAAGGGAGCAATGAACACGCTGCCGTTGGCTGGCGTCGTGAGGGCGACCGCCGGAGCGTGGTTGCCGGCGACGCGGATGGTCACGGGACGCGATTCGTCGGTTGCGCCCAGCGCATCGATCGCCCTCGCAATGAGGACGTACTCTCCGGCCCACAGCGGGCCCCAGTTCAGGCTGTAGGGCTCGGTGGTGGATGCTCCGACAAGCGCTCCGTTCGCGTGGAACTCGACCCGGGCGAGGTTATGGTCGCGATCGCGCGCCTGCGCCTGGAGCACGATGTTCGCCGGCGCGCTGAGCTCGGCGTCGCGCTTTGGCTCGATGAGCCTCACGCGCGGTTCTCGATTGTTTTCGCTCTCCGCCGGCTGGGCGAGCGCGTGCGTGATAGCGAGCAGGCTTGCAAGACAGGCGGCGGCGATGCGCAATGCCCGCGCGTCCATAGGTTCCCCCTGGACGGCACGCTACGCCAAACCGAGGCTCTTGAAATCCTCCGCGGGTTCTAGAACTGCCTGCTAGGCGGCACCCTCGCCGAGGTAGGCCTCGCGAACCTTGGGGTTGTTCAGGAGGTCCCGGGCCGGTCCGCTGAGGGTGATCTCGCCTGTTTCCATGACATAGCCGCGGTGCGAGATCTCAAGTGCGAGAAGCGCGTTCTGCTCGACCAGCAGGATGGTGACCCCGCGGCTGGCGATGTCACGCACCACTTCGAAGATGCGCGTGACCATCATCGGCGCGAGTCCCATGGACGGCTCGTCGAGCAGGAGCAGCTTCGGCTCGCCCATCAGGGCGCGCGCGATCGCGAGCATCTGCTGCTCGCCGCCGGAGAGGGTGCCGGCCACTTGCGTACGGCGCTCCTTCAGGCGCGGAAAGGTGGCGTACTGCTTCTCTGTGCTTCCGATCCCGCCCCGCGCATAGGCGCCCATCGCCAGGTTCTCTTCTACGGTGAGTTGGGGAAAGATGCCGCGCCCTTCCGGCACCATCACCAGCCCCTTGCGCGGCAACTCGTGCACCGCCGCGTGGGAGATGTCGCTGCCGTCGTAGGTGATGGTTCTTGATGCCGACGGTATCAGCCGGCAAATCGCCTTCAACGTCGTGGTCTTGCCCGCGCCGTTGGCACCGATCAGGCAGACGAGCTCGCCCTTCTCGACCTCGACGTCGATACCCTTGACGGCGCGGATGCCGCCGTAGTGCACCTCGAGTCCCTTGACTTCAAGCAGCATGGGGCGCGCCGAGGTAAGCCTCGATGACCTTCGGGTCCTTCTGGACCTGCGCAGGGCTTCCTTCGGCGATCTTCTCGCCGTAGTCGAGCACCATTACGCGGTCGCAGATGTTCATCACCAGGCGCACGTCGTGCTCGATCAGGAGCACCGTGACGTCGTCGTCGCGGATGCGCCGGATCAGCCGGCCGAGCGCGAGGCGCTCGGCGGGGTTCATGCCGGCGGCGGGCTCGTCCAGCGCGAGAAGCTTGGGGTCGGTCGCGAGCGCGCGCGCGATCTCCAGCCGGCGCTGGTCGCCGTACGCGAGGCTGCCGGCAGCGTCGTTGGCGCGCGCGCGGATGCCAACGTAGTCGAGCAACTCGAGCGCGCGCCTCACGATTTGTCGCTCTTCCTCCAGCGTGCGCTTGTTGCGCAATACCGCCCCGACCACGCCCGCGCGCGTGCGCGTGTGGCGACCGATCATTACGTTCTCGAGCGCGGAAAGGTTTACGAAGAGGCGAATGTTCTGAAAGGTGCGGCCGATGCCCGCCGCCGCGACCTTGTGCGGTTTGAGCCCGACGAGCGGGCTGCCATTGAACGTGAAGCCGCCGCCGTCGGGCGCGTAGATTCCGGTGAGCACATTGAAGAGCGTGGTCTTGCCCGCGCCGTTCGGTCCGATCAGGCCGTAGATCTCGCGCGCGCTGATGGAGAACGACACCTCGTTCAGGGCCTGCACTCCGCCAAAGCGCTTGCTGACGCGCTCGCCGGTCAGGAGGCTCATGCCGTGCGCTCCTCGAGCTCGCGCTTTCTCACCGCTGATGGCAGCAGGCCCGCCGGCCGGTACAGCATTACCAGCACCAGCGCCAGGCCGAAAAGCAGCATCCGAATCACTTCGGGCTCGATCAGCATGCGGCCGAAGAGCGCCTCCTGAAGCGGAGTGACCGTCCAGCGCAGGATCTCGGGCACGAAGGACAGCAGCAGCGCCCCGAGGATCACGCCCCAGATGTTGCCCATGCCGCCGAGCACGACCATCGACACCACCATGATCGACTCGACCAGCACGAAGCTTTCGGGCGAGATGAACGCCTGCATCGCCGAGAACATGCCGCCGGCAATGCCGCCGAAGCTCGCCCCCATGGCGAAGGCGAGGAGCTTGAGGTTCCGGGTGTCGATGCCCATGGCGCGCGCCGCGATCTCATCTTCACGGATCGCCTCCCAGGCGCGCCCGACGCGGGAGTTCTGCAGCCGCAAGTTGACGAGGATGATGCCGAGCGCAATCGCCAGCAGCAGATAGTAGTACTTGATCGGACCGTCGAAGCGGAAGCCGCCGAGAGCGAAGGGATCGATTCCCGCGATGCCCCGCGGCCCGTTTGTGATGTTCACCGGCTGCGACAGGTTGTTGAGGAAAATCCGGATGATCTCGCCGAAGCCGAGAGTCACGATCGCGAGGTAATCGCCGCGCAGCTTGAGGGTCGGCGCGCCGAGGATCACGCCGAAGAACGCCGCGACCGCTGCGCCGATGGGCAGGATCACCCAGAACGGCAGATGGAGGTTGAACTGCGGGCTCGCAAGAAGCGCGTAGACGTATGCGCCCACCGCATAGAAAGCGATGTAGCCCAGGTCGAGCAGCCCGGCGAAGCCCACCACGATGTTGAGGCCGAGGGCGAGCATCACGTACAGGAGCGCGTAGTTCATGATGCGTACCCAGGTGGTGCCGACTTGCGCGAGGGCGAAGGGTAGCAGCGCGAGGCAAAGCCCGATGAGCGCGAATCCGACCCAGACCAGCCAGGGCTTGTTCCTGGTGTCGAAGTACTGGATCACGCGCGATCTCCGACACGTTCACCGAGCAGGCCTTGCGGCCGGAACACGAGCACCAGGATGAGCACAATGAAGGCGAATACATCCTGGTAGTTGGAGCCCATCAGGATGAAATGGCCTCCGCCTTCGCACGCCTGCAGCGGCAGGCCCCATTGGCACACATCGCTGAAGTCGCCGATGTAGCCTGCGCCGAGTGCCTCGACCAGGCCGAGCAGCACGCCGCCGAGCATCGCGCCCGGAATATTGCCAATCCCGCCGAGCACGGCAGCGGAAAACGCCTTCAAGCCGAGCACCGAGCCCATCGTGTACTGCGCGATGCCGTAGTAGGTGCCGAACAACACGCCGGCCACCGCGCCGAGGCCCGCGCCGATCACGAAGGTGATCGCGATCACGCGGTTGATGTCAATGCCCATCAGCCCGGCCACCTGCGGGTTCTGCGCGGTGGCGCGCATCGCGGTGCCGAGCGGCGTGCGATAGACGAGGATCGCGAGGCTCGCCATCAGCGTGAGGCAGATCGCGAGGATGGCGATCTGCACGGTGGTGATGGCGGCGCCGCCGATGAAGTAGGTCTGCGACTTGATGATCTGCGGGAACGCGAGCACGTTGCGGCTCCACACCATCAGCGCGAGGTGCTGCAGGATGATCGACACGCCGATCGCGGTGATGAGCGGCGCAAGCCGCGGCGCGTGCCGCAGCGGCCGGTAGGCGAGGCGCTCCATCGAATAGCCGACCAGCATGCACACCGGGACCGCGCAGCCGGTGCCGATCAGGACGATCGCGAACGGCGGCAGGCCGGAGGGCGCCAGCAAGTTGATGATGGTGAAGGCGACCATGGCGCCGATCATCACCACCTCGCCGTGCGCGAAGTTGATGAGCTGGATGATGCCGTAGACCATGGTGTAGCCCAGGGCCACGACGGCATACACGCTGCCTGCGGTCAAGCCGTTGACCAGCTGCTGCAGGAGGGTGTCCATGTTCTTGGTGTGACTAGCCTAACAGAAACAAAAACGGCACCCGAAGGTGCCGTTTCGGTACGCGCTGCCCTGCCCTACTTCTTGCCGAACTCGGCGAATGGAACGGTCTTGCCGCCCTGGATCACCGCGACCGGCTCGATCTTGCTGCCCTTCATGGTGAAGATCGTCATCTCGGCGTCCTTGCGGTCGCCCTTGTTGTCGAACGCGATCTTGCCCGTGACGCCCTGGAACTCGAGCTTCGCCAGCTCCGGCAGGTACTTCTTCGGATCGGCCGAGTTCGCCTTTTGCATCGCCTGGATCAGCATGTTGGCGGCGTCGTAGGTGAAGGGCGAATAGAGGATCGGGTCGGCGTTGAACTTCTTCTTGTAGGCGTCGAGGAACTTCTTATCCGCGGCCTGGACCGGGATGCCGGCTTGCGAGCACAGCAGCCCTTCCGCCGCCTCGCCGGCGAGCTTCGCCATCTCGTCGGTGCACGCGCCGTCACCGAAGGCGAACACCGCCTTGATGCCGAGCTCGCGGCCCTGCTTGAGCAGCGGCCCGCCGGTCGCGTCCATCCCGCCGTAGAACACGGCGTCGGGATTGCGGCCGCGCAGCTTGGTGAGGATCGCTTTCCAGTCGGTGGTCTTGTCGGTGCCCTTCTCACGCGGTAGCACGGTGATCTTGGCTGCCTTCAGGGTCTTCTCGACTTCGTTGGCAATGCCTTCGCCGTAGGCGGTAGCGTCGTCGATCACCGCCACGGTCTTCGGCTTGTTATTGGCGGCGAGGTAGCTCGCGATTGCCGGTCCCTGCTGATCGTCGCGGCCGACGACGCGGAACTGGGTCTTGAATCCCTGCTCGGTCAGCTTCGGGTTGGTGGCCGAGCCGGAGATCACCGGGATCCCGGCCTGGCTGTAGATTGGCGAGGCCGGAATCGACGTGCCGGAGTTGAGGTGTCCGACCACGCCGGCGACCTTGGCGTCGACCAGCTTCTGCGCCACGGTGGCGCCGACTTTCGGGTCCGCCTGGTCGTCCTCGGCGACGAATACGAACTTCACGTCTTTGCCGTCGAGCTTGACCTTTGCGGCGTTCGCCTCTTCCACCGCCAGGCGCGCGCCGTTCTCGTTGTCCTTGCCGAGGTGGGCGATGCCGCCGGTGAGCGGGCCGACATGGCCGATCTTGACTTCAGTGCCGCCGCCGCCGCCGCTTTGCTGGCCGCACCCAACGAGCGCGATACCAGCGGCAATGGCGGTAATGCCAATTTGAAGGTTCTTCATGGGGTCTCCCAGGGGCTGTTCGTGCAGAGGGGCGATATTTTACCGCGGCCGCAGGACCAGAAACCAAGAAGAATCGTCCCCGCGGCGGCTAGCCTACTTTTGGGAAAGGATCCACTTCACCAGGGCATTCGCGTCGGCATCGGGCACCGCCGAGTTCGGCGGCATCGGCACGTTGCCCCAGACGCCCTGGCTGCCGTTCTTGACCTTGGCCGCGAGCTTGGCGGGCGCTTCCTTGTCGGCTCGGTACTTCGCCGCGACGTCCTTGTAGGACGGCCCGACCATCTTCTTGTCGACCGTGTGGCAGGCGAAGCAGGCGTGCTTTTTCGCCAACTCGTCGCTCGCCACGGCGGGCAGCGTCATCGCCGCTATAACGATAACGGCAATACCGGTCACCACAAGCTTCATGCGTTCTCCTTCAGGGTTGCTTTCAAGTGTACTAGATCGGTTATCGGCTCGAGGCAGGTAACGCCGCGGCAAAGCCACGCGTTGACCGGCTGGGGGCGGCGCGGCTTGTCCAGGAGCTGCGGCAGGTCGCTCGTGGCGTCCGGAATGCCGAGCAATTCCGTATCGGGCAGGAATTCGCGCGCGAGCTCGCGCCGCCAGGCGTCGACCGCCTCCCGATGTCCGCGCAGGATGAGCGTCTTGGGCTGCGCAAGGTGCTCGTCGAGCGCGATCGCCATCATCGCGAAGCCGCCGGGGAACTCGCTCATCGCGGGGTGAAAGAGCTGGAGCGCGCGCTCCGCCGCGCGGGCGTAGCGCTGCTCCCCGGTCAGCGCCGCGAGGCGGCCGAGCACCCACGCCGCGACCGCATTGCCGGAGGGCGTGGCATGGTCGTGCCCCGGCTTCGGGCGATGGATCAGCTCCTCGTGGTCGCGCGCGGTGAAGTAGAAGCCACCTTCCGCGCCGTCCTCGAATTGATCCAGCAGCACGTCCGCGAGCTGCGTGGCGAAGGTCAGGTCTTGTGTTGAAAACGTTTCCTGCAGCAGCTCGAGTAGCGCCGCGACCAGCAGCGCGTAGTCGTCGAGATAGGCATTGAGATGTGCCCGCCCGTCCTTGTAAGTCGCAAACAGCCTTCCGTCGCGCCACATCGCGCCCCGGATGAATTGCAGCGCTCGGCGCGCCGAGGCGGTCCAGCCGGCATTGCCTAGCACGCGGCCGGCATGCGCCATGCCGCGGATCGCGAGCGCGTTCCACGATATCAGCACCTTTTCGTCGCGCCCCGGCCGCACGCGTTTCGCGCGCGCGGCGAAGAGCTTTTGGCGCGCGGCTTCGATCAGCGCTGGATTCCGCTCCCTGGCGTTTGAAACAACCAAGTGCCAGTGGCGGTTCTCGAAGTTGGGCGGCTGATCGAGCCCGAAATGCGGCGCGGCGGCGGCGTACTCCTCGGCGGTGAGGAGCCGTTGCGCTTCGTCGCGCTGCCAGACGTAGAACTTTCCCTCCTCGTGCTCGCTGTCGGCATCGAGCGAGGAGTAGTAGCCGCCTTCCGGCGACTGCATCTCGCGCATGATCCAGCCGGCCGTCTGTTCGACGCAGTTCGCGTATAGCGCCTCGCCGCTTACCAGCCAAGCGTCGGCGAGCAGGCCGAGCAGCGGCCCATTGTCATAAAGCATCTTCTCGAAATGCGGGATCACCCATCGCGCATCGACGCTGTAGCGGCAGAAGCCGCCGCCGAGCTGGTCGTAGATGCCGCCCTCGCACATGCGTCTGAGCGTGGTCAGCACCATCGCGCTCTCGCCCTTGCGCAGGCAAAGCTCGAGGTCGGTCGGATGCGGAAACTTGGGCGCCGCGCCGAAGCCGCCGAAAACCGCGTCGAAGTTGGTTCTCAGGAGGTCGAGCAGTGCGTGCACCGGGCCCGCGTCGAGCGCTCGCGGTTCCGCGGCTGGCCGCGGCAGCGTCCGGCCCAAAGCCTTGAGCACTTCCGCATTCTGCGCGCCGATCTCGGCGCGCTTTTCACGCCACAGCGCGGCGACCCGCTCGCACAGGTCCGGGAAGCCCGGCAATCCGTAGCGCGCTTCCTTCGGGAAGTAGGTGCCGCCGAAGAACGGCGTGCCGTCGGGCGCAAGAAACATGGTCAGCGGCCAGCCCCCGGTGCGCTGCGCGAGCATCTGGTGCGCGGCTTGGTAGATCTGGTCGAGATCTGGGCGCTCCTCGCGGTCGACCTTCACGTTGACGAACAGGCGGTTCATCACCGCCGCGACCGCGGGGTCCTCGAAGCTCTCGTGTGCCATGACGTGGCACCAGTGGCACGCCGAATAGCCGACCGACAGCAGGATCGGCTTGTCTTCGGCGCGTGCGCGCTCCAGCGCAGCCGCTCCCCACGGGTACCAGTCGACCGGGTTCGCGGCGTGCTGCTGGAGGTAGGGCGAGGTTTCCTGCGCTAGCCGGTTCACTTCATGGGTTTTGTGAACGGAAATACCTTGGTGTAGCCGAGAATGTCCGTGAGCAGAAGCACGAGGAAGACGATGAGGATCACGCCCAGGATGCTGGCGCCACCCGCCGGTAGTTCTTCGATACGCGCCGCGAGCTCGGCAGCCTCCGCGTCGGTGAGCGCCGCCACCCGTGCCTTCACCTCGCTGGGGCTCACGCCAAACGCCCGAAGCTGCGCCTGGACATCGGCGCGCTCGACCAGGGTCGCGATGCGCTCGCGCTCAAGCAGGCTCTCGGTGCTCACCATTCCCGCGTGGACGGGCACCGGCAGGGCAAGCGATAAGATCAGCAAACTCGCGATCCAGCGTCGAAACATGGGCTGCTCCTTTCTGGTTGGTGTTGGTTGATGAAAAGCTTAGCACCGGAAGTCTTGCGCTTCTGGCTCGGCGACGGTGCGGACTATGGCAAGGTCCACAAGCGCTGGTTCGAGAAGGATCCGACCTTCGACGCCCTGGTGGCGAAACGCTACCAGAAGCTGCACCGGGAAATGCTGGACGGCGCCCACCGCGACTGGCTGCAGACGCCGCACGCGTGCCTCGCGCGCATCATCGTCCTCGACCAGTTCCCGCGGCACATTTATCGCGGCTCGGCCGAGGCATTCTCGAGCGACCCGCTCGCGCTCGATGCGGCCACGCATCTGATCGGCCAGGGCTGGGACCGGGACATGTTGCCGGTGGAACGCATGTTTGCCTACCTGCCGTTCCAGCACAGCGAATCGCTCGAGGAGCAGACTCGCGCGATCGCCTTGTATCAACCCTTGAAAGCGTTTCCAGAGACGGCGGGTACCGATCGCTACGCCGCCGCGCATCGTGACATCATTGCGCGCTTCGGGCGTTTTCCGCACCGGAACGCGGCGCTCGGCCGCCCGAGCACGCCCGAGGAGCTCGAGTTTCTGAAGCAGCCCGGCTCGAGCTTCTAGGCGCCGTCGGCGCCGTTAAGGCGGCTTCTAGCCGTCCGTAATGGCGCCGCGCGAAGCGGTCGAGACCAGCTTCATGTACTTCGCGAGCAGGCCCTGCGTGTAGCGCGGCTTGGGCGCCTTCCACTTCTTGCGCCGCGCCGCGAGCTCCTTGGCCGGAACGTTGAGCTGTAACAGGCGCTTCTTCGCGTCGATGGTGATCGAGTCGCCTTCCTTGACCAGCGCGATCGCGCCGCCGACGTAGGCCTCTGGCGCTACGTGGCCGACCACCATTCCCCACGTACCGCCCGAGAAGCGGCCGTCGGTGAGCAGACCGACCGATTCACCGAGCCCCTGGCCGATCAGCGCCGAGGTCGGCGCGAGCATCTCCTGCATCCCGGGCCCGCCCTTGGGGCCTTCGTAGCGGATCACGATGACGTCGCCCGGCTTGATCTTCTTGGCCATGATCGCCTTCATGCACGCGTTCTCCGAGTCGAACACGCGCGCGCGCCCGGTAATGACGGGATTCTTGAGCCCGGTGATTTTCGCAACGCAGCCCTCCGGCGCGAGGTTGCCCTTGAGAATGGCGAGGTGGCCCTCCTTGTACATCGGCTTCGACCACGGACGGATCACCGCCTGGTCGGTGCGCGGCTGCGCGGGCACATCCTTCAGCATCTGCGCCATCGTTCGTCCGTGGATGGTCATGCAGTCGCCGTTCAGCACGCCGTTCTCGAGCAGGATCTTGAGCACCTGCGGCACGCCGCCCGCGCGGTGGAAGTCGACCGCGACGAAGCGCCCGGAGGGCTTGAGGTCGCAAAGCACCGGCACGCGCCTGCGCATGCGCTCGAAGTCGTCGATGCCCCATTTGACGCCCGCGGCCGCGGCGATGGCGAGGTAATGCAGCACCGCGTTGGTCGAGCCGCCCGTCGCCATGACGAGCGCGACGGCGTTCTCGATCGACTTGCGCGTGATGATGTCGCGCGGCTTCAGGTCGTTCTTGATCGCCTGCACCAGCACGCGCGCCGATTCGGCCGAGGAATCGGCCTTCTCGCCGTCCGGCGCCGCGAGCTGCGAGGAGCCGAGCAGGCTCATTCCAAGCGCCTCGAACGACGAGCTCATGGTGTTGGCGGTGTACATGCCGCCGCAGGCGCCGACGCTCGGGCAGGCGTTCTTCTCGATGCCCTGGAAGTCCTCCTCGCTCATCCTGCCCGCCGCGAACGAGCCCACTGCCTCGAACGCCGACACGATGGTGAGGTCCTGGCCCTTCCACTTGCCGGGCTTGATCGTGCCGCCGTAAACATAGATCGCCGGCACATTCATCCGCGCGATCGCCATCATGCCGCCGGGCATGTTCTTGTCGCAGCCGCCGACGACCAGCACCCCGTCCATCGCCTGGCCGTTGACCGAGGTCTCGATCGCGTCGGCGATGACTTCGCGCGAAACGAGCGAGTACTTCATCGCCTCCGTGCCCATGCCGATGCCGTCGGTGACCGTCGGCACCCCGAAGACCTGCGGCTTCGCGCCCGCCTGCTCGAGCGCCGACATCGCGCGGTCGATCAGCGGCTGGATGCCGGCGTTGCACGGGTTCATCGTCGAATGCCCGTTCGCTACGCCGACGATCGGCTTTTCGAAGTCGCCGTCGCCGAAGCCCACCGCGCGCAGCATGGCGCGGTTCGGCGAGCGCGCGACGCCGTGGGTGATCAGGCGGGAGCGGCGGTTGTAGGTCGTCATGGCAGCCTCCTTGGGAGGCCGATTCTGCGCCCGGCCCGGGTCCGGCTCCAATGCCGTTGCGAGGCGGCTGTAATACTCTATGGGTATGGATTTGCCCGATTTGTGGCAGTTGCGGTATTTCATGGCGGTCGCCGAGCACCTGCATTTCGGCCGTGCCGCCGCCGCCCTGCACATCTCGCAGCCGCCGCTGTCGCGCGCGATCCGCGCGCTGGAAGAGCGCCTCGGCGTGACGCTCTTCGCCCGCAACCGTCGGCGGGTCGAGCTCACCCCCTCGGGCGAGCGCCTGCTGGAAGAGGCGCGCCGCACCGTGACCCAGCTCGAGCGCGCGGTGCTCGAGCTGCGCGGCGTGGCCGCGGGCGAGAGCGGCCGCCTGCGCATCGGCTTCGTCTCGCTGGCCGACTACGGCGTACTTCCGGGCTTGCTGAAAGCGTACAAGGCCGCGCGCCCGGGCGTGCAGCTCGCATTGCGCGAGATGCTGTCCCCGGAACAGGCGATGGCGCTCGCCGCCGGCGAGCTCGACTTCGGCTTGCTGCTGCCGCCGGTGTCGAGCGCGGAGCCGCTCGAGCACCTCGTGGTTCAGCGCGAGCGCTTCGTCGCCGCGCTGCCCGCGCGGCATCGGCTGGCCGGGGCGCGCGGTCCGCTCGCGATGAGCGAGCTCGCGGGCGAGAGCCTGGTGATGGTGCCGCGGGAGATCGCGCCGGGCCTGTACGATATCGTCAGCGGGCTCGCGGCGCGCGCGGGCTTTTCCCTCAACGTCGCACAGGAAGCGATACAGATGCAAACCGTGGTGAGCCTCGTCTCCAGCGGCTTGGGCGCGGCGGTCGTGCCGAGCTCGGTCGCCAACCTCGGCCGCCGCGGCGTGGTCTACCGCAAGCTCGCCGATCGGCATCCGACGCTCGAGCTCTGGCTCGCCTGGCGAGCGGGCTCGACGGCCGGCGCCGCCGCGGAGTTCATCGCCCAGGCGCGGCGCCTGACCAGGCCCTAGCGTGCTGACTTATCCGAGCATCGATCCGATCGCGTTCTCCATCGGGCCGCTCGCGGTGCGCTGGTACGGCCTCATGTACCTCGCCGGCTTCGTCATCGGCTGGTGGCTCGGGCTGAGAAGGATTTCGCAAGGGCTTTCGCCGATCACGCGCGCGCAGCTCGATGACCTGCTGTTCCTCGTCGTGCTGGGCGTGATCCTCGGCGGCCGCCTGGGCTACGTGTTGTTCTACAAGCCGGGCTACTACGCCTCGCACCCGCTCGAGATCTTCGCCATCTGGCAGGGCGGCATGTCGTTCCACGGCGGCCTGCTCGGCGTGCTGTTGGCCTTGGTGTTCGCGGCGCGCCGCCACAACGTCGACTGGCTGCGGCTGACGGATTTCGTCGCCCCGCTGATTCCGCCGGGAATCGCCGCCGGCCGCCTCGGCAACTTCATCAACGCCGAGCTGCCCGGGCGCGTGACCGACCTGCCGTGGGGCATGGTGATGCCGGGCGCGGGCGACGCGCCGCGCCACCCCTCGCAGCTCTACCAGTTCGCGCTCGAAGGCATGCTGCTCTTCATCTTTCTCTGGTGGTTCTCGTCCAAGCCGCGCCCGCGCGGCGAGGTATCGGCCATGTTCCTTCTCGGCTACGGCGTGCTGCGTTTCGTCGCCGAATTCGGCCGCGAGCCGGATTCCTACATCGGCTACCTCGCGCTCGGCTTGACGATGGGGCAATGGCTTTGCCTGGCGATGATCGCCGGCGGCGCCGCGCTCCTCGCATGGAGTCGACGCTAGACCCGGTCCTCGGCGCGGTGCTTCCGGTCTTTGGGCTGGTCGCCTCCGGCTATCTCGCCGGGCGCTTCGGGCTGGTGACGCAGGCTTCCAGCGCCGCGCTCAACCAGTTCGTGTACGCGTTCGCGCTGCCCGCCATGCTTTTCATCGCGGTGTATCGCGGCTCGCTCGACGAAATCCTGAGCGGCTACTTTCTGCTGGCCGTGATCGCCGCGACGGTGGGCACCGCGTTCGTCGGCTTCCTCCTTTCTCATTTCCAACGAGCGACCCCGGCCGAGAGCACGATGCGCGCGCTGAACGCATCGTTCGCTAATACCGGCTATCTTGGCATTCCGCTCGTGACCGTGGCGTACGGCGAGCGCGCCGCGCTGCCGGCCGCGCTTGCTACGGTCGCGACCAATTTCGTCTCCTTCGCGCTCGCGATCGTCTGCCTCGAGCTCTTCGTCAACCCGCGCCCGGGCGGCGTGCGCCGCGCGCTGCGCGGCGTCGTCATCAGCCCCCTGATCTGGCCGATCGCGCTGGCGATTATCCTCGTTGTACTGGGCTGGAAAATTCCGTTGCCGGCCGAGCGCTTCGCTTCACTGCTGGCCGCGGCCGCGGGGCCGTGCGCGCTCTTCGCCATCGGGCTTTTCGTCTCGCAGCTTTCGATCCGTGCCGGCGCTGCGGCGAGCTGGCCAACCACGGCGCTCAAGCTCGTCCTGCACCCGCTCCTGATGGCAGTGCTCGTCTTCTGGGTACTGCCTGTGGATGCCTTCTGGGCCAAGATCGCCGTGGTCTGCGCATCACTGCCGCTCGGCGCTACCGCGTTCGTGCTCGCGCAGCGCTACCAGTTGCTCGAAGCCGAGACCTCGACCGGTGCGGTGGTCTCCACCGCAGCCTCACTGCTCACCGTTTCGCTGGTCATGGCAATCCTGGGCTAGGCGAGTGCCTGCTCGAGCACGCGCGCGACGTGCACCGCCTGGCGTCCTGCGCCGTCGGCGATCTGATGGCGGCAGCTCGTGCCGTCGGCCACCAGCAAGGTTTCGGGCGGGGAATTCCGGATCGCCGGAAGAAGCGAGAGCTCGGCCATCTTCATCGAGACGTCGTAATGCTCCGCCTCGTACCCGAAGCTCCCGGCCATCCCGCAGCAGCTTGTTTGCACGGTCTGGACTTCAAGGCCCGGCACCATGCGCAGCACTTTCTCCACCGCCGGCATCACGTCGAACGCCTTTTGGTGGCAGTGGCCATGCAACAGGACCCGCCGCTTCGTTTCCTTGAGCCTTAGCTTGCGCGGCTCGCGCGCGAGGTACTCCTCGAACAGCAGTGCGCCTTGCAG
>DASRIR010000083.1:0-13227 GCA_035649875.1 Burkholderiales bacterium
CTGGTCGCGGGCAAGCTCGCCGCCGAGCGCAGCACGCTGCGCGTCGCGAAAGGCGACCAGGTCGAGTTGCGCTGGAAGAGCGACCGGCGCATCGTGCTGCACCTGCATGGCTACGATCTCGAAGCCACGGTGACGCCGGACGCGCCCGCGCGCATGAAGTTCACCGCGAGCATTGCCGGGCGCTTCCCGGTGTCGGAGCACGTCCACGGCCCGGGGCACCATCGGGCCGTCCTCTATCTCGAAGTTCATCCTTAGCCTGCTGCTGCAGTTTGGCCGGCTGCTCGGCCTCTTTTTGTGCGCCGTAGATCCGGCTGCGGCGCACGGCTTCGGCCAGCGCTTCGACCTGCCGCTGCCGCTGTGGCTCTGGGTCGGCGGCGCCGGCGCGACACTGGTGGTCACGTTCGTCGTGATAGCGCTATTCGTGCGCGAGGTGCGCCTGCCGCGCGTCAGGCTTTTTTCTCTGGGAAACGCACCGCTTTCATTGCTGCGCCTTGCCGCTTTTCTAATCCTCCTGCTCACGCTCGCCGCGGGGTTCTTCGGCACGCAGGATCCATACCGCAACCTCGCTCCGACCATGGTCTGGGTGCTGTGGTGGGTGGGATTCGCCTTCATGTGCGCGCTCATCGTCGACCTGTGGGCGCTCGCGAATCCGCTCGCCGTTTTCCCGGAAGCACCCGGCGTCATGCGCTATCCAGCGCGCCTCGGCGCGTGGCCGGCGGTGGCGCTCTTCTTCGCGTTCGCCTGGGCCGAGCTGGTGTGGCGCGACAACGACGTGCCCTCTTACCTGGCGGCGGCGCTGCTCGCGTATGCCGCGCTCACCTGGGCCGGCATGCTGCTCTTCGGCCGCGGCGCCTGGCTCATGCACGGCGAGGCGTTCAGCCTCGCCTTTGGCATCCTCGGGCGCTTCGCGCCGCTCGAGCTCGCCGGACGCGAGCTGCGGTTGCGCGCGCCGGGCGCCGGCCTGGTGGGCGAGCGCGCGCAGTCGTTCTCGATGCTGGTGTTCGTGCTGCTGATGCTCGCCACCGTCACCTTCGACGGCTTCATGGAAACGCCGCTCTACCAGCAGTGGGCGGGCATCGCTCAGGATTCGCGCCTGCTGTACGAGCTTTCTGAGCTCGGCCTGGGCGAGAGCGAAGTCGCCGCGACCCTTGGCCTTGCGGCGTTTCCGGTTGTGTTTCTCGGCGCTTACTGGCTGACCGCCTGGTGCATGGCGCGCGTCGCGGGCGCTGCCAGCGTGTCACGGGTGGCGAGCGCGTTCGTGCTGAGCCTGGTGCCAATCGCGGTCGCTTACCACCTGGCGCACTACTTTTCGCTGCTCGTCACCGCCGGCCAGTTCATCATCCCGCTCGCCTCGGACCCGTTCGGCTTCGGCTGGAACCTGTTCGGTACCGCGCAGTACAAGGTCGACCTCGGCATCCTGAGCCCGTACGTGTTCTGGTACTCGGCGGTGGTGCTGATTGTCGCCGGACACGCGATCGCGGTGTTCGTCGCGCACCTGGAGGCGTCGCGCCTCTTCGGCAACCGGCGCGCCGCGCTCGCGAGCCAGGTCCCGCTCTTGGTGCTGATGGTTGCTTACACTATGCTGAGCCTATGGATCCTGGCGCAACCGATCGTAGGCTGAGGGCATTCGCCGTAGGGCTCGTGCTCGCGCTTGCGGCCGCGGCACCGGACGCGGCAGCGCAAAAGCGCGCCGCCCCGCTGCCGTTCACTTACCTCGGCACGCTCGACCAGGGCGGCGAGCGCTACGCGGTGCTGGCAGCGCGCGACCAGTCCGTGCTCCTGGTGCGCACCGGCGAAACGATCGGCAGCGAATACCGCGTGCAGTCGATCGCCGAGGAGCAGCTGCTGCTCGTGAACCTCGCCTCGGGCGCCGTGCAGGCGCTCGTCCGCGACGCGTCCCCTGCTCCGCAGAATGCCAGCGCCCCGCCACCGAACGTCAGCGTCGCACTGCCGCCGCAGCTGCCCGAGGCACCCGAAGAAGCTGGTACTGCGGCGTCCCCTAGCGAGCCGGCGGCGGAAGGCGCTCGCCCGGGCTACGCGCATTGAACGCCGGGTCGCTCGTCGACCAGTGGAAGTGCACGATGCGGAAGGCGTCGCCGCTGCGGCGCAAGATGACCGTTTCCAGCATCGCGAGATCGATCGGCTTGCCGTCCGGGGAAGCGCCGGTGACGCGGTAGGTGCTGAGCACCCAGCGCTCGCCGCCCTCGCCGCCGACCTTGCGCGTGTCGAGCTTCCAGCGCGTAGCGACCGCCACGTCCATGTCGAACGGCAGGTGGCGGAAGGCGTAGGCCTCCACCGTCGGGTCCGCGGTGCCGAACTCGAACACCACGAGCCCGCGGTCGAGAAGCGAGAGCGCGCCGGCGGTGTCCTTGTTGCGCAGCGCGGCGTGGAACGCGTCGACGGTTTCCGCCGGCGTGCGCGCTTGGGCCAGGATGCAGCCGGCCCACAGCAGCAACAGCCAGGCGAGCGGCCTCATTTCTCCAAATTCCGCTCGAGCGCGATGTTCTCGATCACGAAGACGTCGTTCACGGCGATGCCGTTCAGCGGGCCGTCGATCGCGCGCACCGTGATCTCGACGCCGGTGTTGCCCTGGACCTCGAACGCGTTGGCGAAGCGCTTGCCCGCCAGCATCGTGAGCCGCCAGCCTTTCAGCTCGTCGGCGGCGAATTCGGCCGCGGCGGGCAGCCGCCGCGCGCGAAACGAGTAGACGCGTCCTTCGGCGTCGGGCTCGCCCAGCGCCGTGATCTGGCCGGCGTGGCGCTTGAGCGCCGGGTCGACCGGGATGTCGTCGTGCCCGGCGAGCGCCGCGCCGCAGATCACTACCGTCGCGGTGAGGGCGGAAAGTCGCAGCCGGAAACCCATGCACCATCTTACCGACGGGAGCATGAATCGGGATCCGACCCGAAAGGGTCCTGACCCCTTTCTAGTAGTACGGGCGGGTGTGGATCTCGAGGAAGTGGCCGGCGGGATCGAGGAAGTACACGCCGCGGCCACCGTTCCAGGTGTAGGTCTCGCCGGACTGCTTGCGCGCCGGGTCGGCCCAGTAAGTGAGGCCGCGGCCCTTGATGCGGCCGAAGATCTGGTCGAACTCGTTCTCGCTCACGAGAAACGCGTAGTGCTGCGAGACGATCTCGCCGTCGTCGTCGATGAAGTCGAGCGTGACGTCGTTGTCGACCTTCACGCCGAGGAACGGGCCGAAGGCGACCGGCGGCTGCGGGAGCCCAAGGATCTCGGTGAGGAATGCGGCGGAGGTCTTCTTGTCCTTCGCCGAGACGATGGTGTGGTTGAGCTTGATCAGTACACCGTCTCCACCGGCACGCCGAAGAGGTAGCCCGCGCCGCGCTCGGTCCTGATGTAGCGCGGCGCGGCCGGATCCTTCTCGATCTTGCGGCGCAGGCGCATGATCTGCACGTCGACCGAGCGGTTGAACACCTCGTCGTTGTGCAGGCGCGAAAGGTCGAGCAGCTGGTCGCGCGTCAGGATGCGCTGCGGCGAGCCGAGCAGCACTACCAGCAGGCTGAACTCGCCGTTGGAGAGCGGCACGTGTTTGCCGTCGGTTCCCGCCAGGCGGCGCGTGTTGAGGTTGAGCTCCCAGCCGTCGAAGCGGTAGGCGCGGATGCCCTCGGGCCGCCCCTGGCGCACTTCCGCGCGCCGCCGCCGCAGGATGGTGCGGATGCGCGCGAGCAGCTCGCGCGGGCTGAACGGCTTGGTGAGGTAGTCGTCGGCGCCGAGCTCGAGGCCCATCACGCGGTCGGCTTCCTCGGAGCGGCCGGTGAGCATGATGATCGGAATCGACGACTCGTCGCGCAGGCCGCGCGCGAGCGCCATGCCGTCCTCGGCTTTCAGGCGCAAGTCGAGCACGATGAGGTCCACAACCTGCTGCGCGATCACCTCGCGCATCGCGCGGCCGTCCGCTACAGCGGTAACCCGCAGATCGTTCTGCCCCAGATAATCCGTGATCAATTCCCGGATCTGCGGGTCATCGTCGACTGCGAGGACGTGAGGGGCACCCTGGGAAGTCATACGAATGAATGAAAATTCTAGTCAGGCGGTCCCTGACGTCGTTACAGCTGTAACGTTACTCAATAGTGGCTGTAAATTACACGCAATTGCCACCGTTTGAAATGGGCTCTTGAGCACGACCCAAAAAACCCGCGCGGAGATCCTGGTCATCGACGATGACCCGATCATGCGCGACCTGGTGACCGACTGGCTGGAAGCCGCCGGCTACGTGGTGCGAAAAGCGACCGACTGCAACTCCGCCGGCGCCGCGCTCGAGCGCGCGCCGGCGCTGGTGGTCAGCGACATGTGGATGCCCGGCCCCTGCGGCGCCGAGGCGATCCGCTGGATGCGCCAGAAGCATCCCGGCCTGCAGCTGATCGCGATCTCGGGGCACTTCGGCTCCGGCCAGGGCTGCACCGAGCAGGACGCGGTCGGCGCCGGCGCGGCGCGCACCCTTGCCAAGCCGGTGAAGCGCGCCGAGCTGCTCGCCGCGGTCAACGAACTGATCGGCCAGCCGGTCAAGTAGACCCCATGCCGACGGCACGGATCCGTTCGGCGCTTTCCCGGATTCCCCTTGGCCGCGCGATGATCGCGCTCGGCTTCGTGCTGGTCGGCATCAACGTCTGCGCGGCGATCTGGGACGTGCGCAAGGCCTACGAGCGCACCGAACGGCGCGCGTTGCGCGACTTCTCCAACATGACGCGACTGCTCGCCGAGCAGACCGCGGCTTCGCTCGACTCGGTCGATCTCATCCTGCGCGCGGTGCAGACCAAGCCCGGCGCCGAGCTCGCGGCGATCGAGCCCAAGCTGCGTGACGAGCTCGCGCGCATCCCGCACATCGCCGCGCTCACCGTGATCGACGCGAAGGGCTATGTCGTCGTGCGCTCCAGCGAAACCCCGGCGTTCGAGCCCGACGTGCCGGAGCGGCCGTACTTCGTGGGGCACCGAGCGGACAAGGCCGACACGCTGCACCTGAGCGACCCCTATCGCGTGGCGCCCGGCGGGCAGTGGCGCGTGGTGCTCTCGCGCCGGCTGAACGACGACGAAGGCGCCTTCCGCGGCGTGGTGGCGGCGGCGATCGATCTCGACGCGTTTGACCGCCTCTACCGCGGGATCGATCTGGGCGAAGGCGCGTTTATCACGCTGCTCTCGAACAAGGGCACGCTCATCACGCGCGTACCGGACCTGGGCAACGCGCGCGGCAGGAAGTTTCCCGGCGGGCGCATCATGGAAGGGGTGAATCGCGAGGGGCGCTTCGAGGGCTGGACTACCAGCCCGATCAGCGGCGATCGCGTGCTGCTCGCCACCTACAACGCCCGGGACTTTCCGCTGCTCGTGGCGAGCGGCAGCAACGAGCAGGCGGTGTTCGCTCCATGGCGCGAGGAAGCGTGGCTGGTGTTCGATCGCACGCTGCTCACCTCCGCGGCGATGATCGCGCTCATCGCCCTCGCCGCGTGGGGCCTCGCGCGGCGCGAGCGCGCGCTCGCGCGCAGCTGGCGGCGCTACCAGGCGATGATCGAGCACAGCTCCGACGCGCTGATCCTGTCGCGCCCGACGCTGGGCGGCATCCTCTACGCGAGCCCGGCGATCGAGCGCATGCTCGGCTACACCATCGAGGACCTGCGCGGCGACGAAGTGATCGACCTCGTCCATCCCGACCAGCGCCAGAACGCGCTGCGCCTGCGCGCCGAGCTGATGCGCCTGCCGGGCAAGGTCTCGGTCGACGAGGTGCGTGTGCGGCACAAGGACGGCTCCTATCGCTGGGTCGAGCTCACGCGCAAGAACCTGCTGGCCGAGCCGAGCGTGCGCTCGGTGGTGTTCAACTTCCGCGACATCACCGAGCGCAAGCAGGCCGACGCGGAGCGCGCGCGGCTCGAGAGCCGGCTGCGCCAGGCCGAGAAGCTCGAGGCCGTCGGGCGCCTCGCCGGCGGCATCGCGCACGACTTCAACAACATCCTGGGCGGCATCCTCGGCTATGCCGAGATGCTCGCGGAGAACGCGCCCGCGGGCTCGCCGCTGCGGCGCTACGCGGACAACGTGCTGACGGGCGCCAACCGCGCGAGCGGGCTGGTCGAGCAGATCCTGTCCTACAGCCGCAGCCAGCGCGGCAAGCGCATGCCGGTGGATCTGGGTCGCGTGGTGGCCGAAGCGCTCGAGCTGGTACGCGGCTCGCTACCTCCCGGAATCGAACTGAAAGTGCAGTTACCCGATGAGGCGGTTTATGTCGTCGGCGACGCGACGCAGCTCCACCAGGTGACGATGAATCTCTGCACCAACGCCTGTCACGCCATGCCGAGCGGCGGCGTGCTGCGCATCACGCTCGACGAGCAGAGCATCGAGGCCGAGCGGACGCTCGCGCACGCTACGCTGCACACCGGCAGCTACGCGCGCCTCACGGTCGAGGACACCGGCAGCGGCATGGACGAGGCGACGCTCGCGCGCATCTTCGAGCCTTTCTTCACCACCAAGGAAGTCGGCAAGGGCACCGGACTCGGCCTCGCCCTCGTGTACGGCATCGTCACCGACTCGGGCGGCGCGATCGACGTCGCGAGCGCGCCCGGGCGCGGCTCGACCTTCGCGATCTACCTGCCGCGCGTCAATGCACCGGCGGCCGCTGAAGACCTCGCCGCCGCCCCCGTCGCGCGCGGCCGCGGCGAGCGCGTACTCGTGGTCGACGACGAGGAAGCTCTGGTCGCGGTGACCTCCGAAGTGCTCAAGCACTTCGGCTACGAGCCGGTCGGCTGCTCCGACGGCAGCGCCGCGCTCGCCGCGTTCGAGAGCGGCCGGATCGACGCCGTGATCGCCGACGAGGTAATGCCCGGCATCAGCGGCACCCAGCTCGCGCGCGCGCTGCGGCGCCGGCGCGCCGACCTGCCGATCGTGCTGGTCAGCGGCTACACCGGCCCGATGCTCTCCGAGCGCGCGCTGGCCGCCGGCGTCACCGAGATCCTCAAGAAGCCCGTCCAGTCGCGCGACATCGCCTCGGCCCTCGCCCGGGTCCTCCGCCGAGCTGCGTAAGCCGTTTCAGCTGTAACCGCGGGCGGAGCGCCCGAAACACAGCCGCAGTACCCGGCGACCATGCTCGGCCCCATGCTTACTCGAGATCCTTACTACGACATCCCGCTCGGCGTGGAGTGCGCCTGGCCGGCCGGCGGCGATTACCACCCTCTTCAAGGAAGCGACGCCAAGGACGACGACGATGACAATCGATCTGCAGCGAGGACGATTCTTGCGCGTGATGGATGGCGCGGGTAGCACGCTGACCGCCCATTCGGGCGCGGTGTGGATCACCGAGCAGGACAGCGCGCGCGACGTGGTGCTGCGCGCCGGTCAAAGCCTGCAGCTGCGCCGCCCGGGACTCGCGCTGGCCGAGGCCTTCAGCGACGCCTCCGTTTCCCTCTCCCACTGAAAGGACAACCATGAAACGCCCTGTTTTCGCCCTCGCGCTGGCGCTCGTCGCCCTATCGGGTTGCGCGCATTGGTCCTACGACGGCAATCCGAGCGGCGGCGCGAGCGCCGTCGAAGAGCAGAGTCCCTTCCCGAAGTACCCCAAGAACGTCGCCGGCTAAGCCGCCGTGCGAGCAATTGTCGTCGCGTTCCTGGTGCTTGCCCTCGCTGGCTGCTGCCAGTTCGACGAGCCTACCCTGGGCGGAACGGTGATCAGCGTGGTCGAAGCCGCCCAGCCCGAGGAGCGCGAGGACCCGAAGTACTACGAGCCGCCGCTCGTACCCGAAGTGGCCTGGAAGGTCGAGGTGCAGCTGGACCACGGCGGCGCCGTGACAGTGACCACCCACGGCGCGCGGCGCTACGAGCCGGGCGAGCGCGTGCGCCTGCTGGTGGACGCCGCGGGCGAGTTACTGCTGTAACAGGGGCGCGAGGTAACGAAATCCGCGGGAAACCCGCCCAGCCCAAACTCCGCTCAACGTCACAAACGACGTAGCCTCCGGCCTGTAGTCCAGGATCCCACCCCTCCCTCCTCCCCCCTTGGTAGGAATCCTGAAGGCCCGGAGGCTTTTTTTTGGGTCTAGCTGCTCCCACCTTTTCGCGGCTTTCCCGGATGCATCCTCTTCAGGGCGTCGATTGCCTTCCGCCGCGCTTCCCCGGTCTGATCCGTCGCCAGCTTTCGCGCCAAGCTATCCATTGCTCGCTCGAAGTCCGTTTCGTCCACGTCTAGACCGAGTTCCTTCGCCACTTCGATGAAACTCTTGGGCTGGACTGGATTGTCCGGCCCGCGTTTGCGCCGCCGCTTCTTCCCGCGCTTTCCTTTCTCGCCAGCCATGTTCAGGCAGGATTTTCTCAGAGGCGCGTACGGGGAGGTCACATATCCCCATTTTTTTGTATCTTCGGGTCATGCGCAGGAAGCGTTACGCACGGCGCGAGGACCTCGGCCTGACCCCGGCGGAGTTCGCGGTCCTGGAGCGGCTCGACACGCCGCAGAAGATCCAGGCCTTCCTCTACGAGCTGCGGCAGAACTTCGAGCTCGGCGGCGACACCTGCCGCCCGGTGCGCCATGTGTTGCGCCACCGCGCCGCCCACTGCATCGAGGGCGCGATGCTGGCCGCCTGCGCGCTCTGGGTGCACGGCGAGCCGCCGCTCCTCATGGACATGCGCGCGGTGCGCGATTTCGACCACGTCGTGACGCTCTTCCGCCGGCACGGGCGCTGGGGCGCGATCTCCAAGACCAACGGCATCGGCCTGCGCTGGCGCGACCCGGTATATGGCAGCCTGCGCGAGCTCGCGATGTCGTACTTCCACGAGTACACCAACCGCCGCGACCACAAGACGCTGCGCGAGTACTCGGTGCCGTTCGACCTCAGGCGCGTCGATCCGAAGGTCTGGATCACGGGAGAGAAGCAAGCCTGGTTCGTGGCCGAGGAGCTCGATCGCATCCGCCACTTCCCGCTCGTCGGGACGCGCCACCTGAAGACGGTGCTGCGGCGCGATCCGTTCGAGCGCCGCGCGAGCGCGCTGCTTCAGTACCGGCGGCCGCGCGCGCTGCTCGAGAAGCTGGCCCGGCTGAAGAAGAAACGCAGGAAAAACCGGGGACGGAGCCCCATTTAATTCGAGCTCCGTCCCGGAATCTATTTCTCTTCGACCTTGCCGATCTTCTCCAGCGCCTTTTGCAGCCGCGCCGCGTCGCGCTCCCAGTAGGTGCGGAACGCGGGCGCGTCGAGGTAGTGCACCGGCGTCTGCACCTTCTCCATCGCGCCCTTGAATTCGGCCGAGGTCGCCGCTTCGCGCACCGCGGCGCGCAACCGGTCGAGCACCGGCGAGGGCACCGCGGCCGGCGCGAACACGCCCGACCAGATGTAGAACTCGGCGTCGTAGCCGAGCTCCCTGAAGGTTGGGATATCCGGCAGGAGCGGCAGGCGCTCGCTGCTCCAGCTCGCGAGCGCGCGCACCTTGCCGGCCTTGATCTGGCCCACCGCCGGCGCCGGGCCCGAGGCGAGCGCGTGGACCTGGCCGCCGAGCAGCGCGGTGAGCGCCGGACCGCCGCCCTGGTACGGCACGTGGAAGAGCTTGATGCCCGCGGCGTTGGCGAAGATCTCCATCGCCACGTGCAGCGTGCCGTACACGCCAGAGGATGAGTAATTGATCTGCCCCGGGTAGGCTTTCGCGGAGGCGACGAATTCCTTGAGGTTGCTCCACGGGCTGTCGGCGCCCACCACGAGCACCGTCGGGTCGGCGGTGATCAGCGCGATCGGCGCGAAGTCCTTCATCTCGTAGGCGGGCGGCCGGCCCTGGATGCGGTCGGACACCGGGAAGATCGAGATCGAGGAGAGCGCCATCAGGATGGTGTAGCCGTCGGGCGCGCTCTTCGCCGCCGCGGCCATGCCGACCGCACCGCCCGCGCCGGTGCGGTTCGTGACCACTACCGGCTGCTTCATCACCTTCTCCATCTGAGCCGCGAGCGGGCGGCCGACGATGTCCGCGACGCCGCCGGGCGGGAACGGCACGATCATGGTGATGGGTTTCGACGGATAGACCTGTCCGAACGCCGTCGACGCAGCGCAGACCAGGGCGATTCCGGCGGCAATAGTTCTCACGAGGCTCCTCCAGGCGACTGTGAATTACACGATGTTACAGATGTTGCACTTTCTCGGTTTGCTTCGGGCGGCCGGGCGCGTGAAATGCAGTAGCACTTAAACGCTCGAAAGGAGCCGAACATGTTCAAGAAGCTCGCAATCCTGGTCGCTGCCCTCGCCGTTTCCGCGCCGGCCTTCGCCGATCGCGGCTATCACCGCGGCCATGGGAATGGCCACGGCTACGGGCATGGCCATCGCCATGTCGTCGTGCACAAGCCGCATTACGTGGTGCATCGTCCGGTGGTCGTGCATCGTCCAGTGGTCGTGCATCGCCCCGCGGTCGTGCATCACTACTACCGCCCGGCGCCCCGCCCGGTCTATGTGGAGCAACACGTGAATCCGGTCGCGGTCCTGGCCGGGGCCGTGATCGGCGCCGCGATCGTGCACCACATCGCGACGGGCTACTAAGAAAAGAGGCCGTCGTTCCCGCGAACGCGGGAACCCATGTTCTCAAGTAAAAAACTGGGCCCCCGCCTTCGCGGGGGCGACCCTGTCAGTCGAACTCGACCTTCTCAGTCAAATTCGGCTTTGAAGCCGGGGGGCGGCGAGTAGGCGAAACTCCCGCGCCGGATCACCGCCTCCCGGCCGCCGTTGGCGGCGACAAGCTCGGCTTGTCGCCGCTTTGCTTTCCGGTCAACCTCTTCGGGGTTCAAAAGCGCGAGCAGGCGGGCGTGGCATTCGTCCCTCACCGCGCGATGGGCCTTGTCGGTTCCCAGGTCCCGCAGTTCCTCCGGATCGCTCTCCAGATCGAACAGCTCGGGCCGCTCCGGGTAGCGCACGAAGTACACGTACTTCCATCTTCCGTTGCGGATCATGTACTCGCCCGCGCGCGAGGACGAGGCGTGGTACTCGGAGAGCACGGTTCTATCCGGAATCTCTCCAAGAAGGGAAACGCCTGAAGCCTCCGGCGCTGACGCGCCCATGCATTGCATGATGGTCGGATAGACGTCGACGTGGCTCACCGGCTCGCGGCGCACGCCCGCCGGGATCTCCGGGCCGGCGACGATCATCGGCACCTTGGCCGCCTCCTCGTACAGCACCTGCTTGCCCCACAGCCCGCGCGCGCCGAGGTTGTCGCCGTGGTCCGAGGTGTACAACACCCTTGTGCTGGCGGAAAGACCGCAGTCCGCCATCGTTTCCAGGACATGCCCAATGTTTTCGTCAAGCGACGAGATCAGACCGAAGTAGCCCGCGCGTGCGCGCTTCACCGCCGCCTCGTGCTCGAAGTACCCGTCGTAGCCCGTGTTCTCCGCCTGGTCGCGCACATACGGATGCAGGTTCTTTTCGCGATAGAGCTTCGGCATCGGGATGCGCTCGAACGGGTACTTGTAGTACCAGTGCGGCGGCGCGGTGAGCGGGAAATGCGGCGCGACGAAGGAGACGAAGAGCACCCACGGCTTGTCGCGGTGCTTCGGCGCCTCCTCGCGCAGCCAGATCTGCGCGCGTGAGGCGATCTCGCGGTCGTACCAGGTGTATTCCGACTCGCCCGGGCCGGCGAGCCCCGCGAGCTTCTTGCCGTCCGCGCGCGCGGGCATGTCGTCGCCGCGCAAGAGGCCGTAGAGGTCGCCTTTGCGCTCGAACACGTTCATCGGCACGATTTCCTCGGAGAAGCCGTTGTCGTCGTCGGTCGAGCGGAAGTGGAGCTTGCCGACCGAGACCACGCGGTGGCCCTTGTCGCGCAGCCGGTGGTGCCAGCTCGGCACGCTGCCGTCGTAGGGGTCGGCGTTGTCCCAGAAGCCGATCTGGTGGATGTACTTGCCGACCGCGAACGCGGCGCGCGCCGGCACGCAGATCGGGCAGGTGGTGTAGGCGTCGGTGAAGCGCAGGCCGCGCGCCGCGAGGCGGTCGAGGTTGGGCGTGTGCATCAGCGCGTTGCCCGAGCAGCCCATCCAGCGCGGGTCGTGCTCGTCGGACATGATGACCAGCAGATTTGCAGGCTTCACGAAGAGTATTTCTCGATCACGTTGCGGTTGACCTCGATGCCAAGTCCCGGCTTCTGGGGAATATCCACCCAGCCGTCGCGCTGGCGCAAGGGCGTGTCGGTCAAATGCTCGCGGAACGGGTGCGACGAGGTGTCGAACTCGAGCAGGATGTCTTTTGCGAACAGCGCGTGATTGGCGGTCGGGATCGCGGCAATCAGCTGCAGCGAGGCCGCCTGTCCGACCGCCGAGGCCCAGACGTGCGGATTGACCTGCACGCCGTGCGCGTGCGCGAGCGCCACGATGTGGCGGCAGCCGGTGAAGCCACCCGCGATGCAGATATCCGGTTGCGCTATATCGAGGCCACGGGAGGCGAGCAGACTTCGAAAACCAAACAAGGTGTATTCGTTTTCCCCGCCGGCGATCGGCGTGGCGAGCGCGCGGCGCACTTCCGCGTAGCCTTCGAGGTCTTCCTGCACCACCGGCTCCTCGTACCAGCGCAGCCGCCAGCCCATGTCTTCAAGCTCGCGCCCCAGTCGGATCGCTTCGGCGACGCCATAAGCGTGGTTGGTGTCGATCATCACCTCATGCTGCTGAAATTGCTTCAGGCCTCTCATGACCGCGAGGTCGTCTTCCAGGCCGAAGCCGAGCTTGATCTTGAGTGCACGGAAGCCTTTGGCGACGTGGCCCTCGGCTTCCCGCGCCAGGCGCTGGGCCTCGTCGTCGCCCTTCAACCGATAGAACCCGGTCGCGTACGCCTCCACCTTCGCGCGGAACGCACCGCCGAGGAGTTTCGCCACCGGCTCGCGCCGCACCTTTCCGGCGATGTCCCACAGCGCGATGTCGATGGCGCTGATCGCGCCGATCACCGCGCCTTTCTGGCCGTAGTCGCGAGTGTGGTGGTACATGCGGTGCCACAGCACTTCGGGCTCGAGCGGGTCTTTTCCCAAGATCAAGCCCTTGAGCGCATGTTCGACCGCACTTGCAGCGATCTCGGGCGGCTGCAGCCCCTGGCAGAGCGCCTCGCCCCAGCCGGTGACGCCCTCGTCGGTCTGCACCTCGACCAGCGTCGCGCCGCGGCTCGCCACCCAGCCCTGCGAAAAAGCGAACGGCTGCGCCAGCTCCGAGCGCAGCACGTGCGCCCGGACGTGCGTGATCTTCATGCCATGCCGACCTGGGCTAGCCGCGGAATTGCGTCGCCCGGACGAGAGCGAATCATC
>DASRIR010000084.1:0-4884 GCA_035649875.1 Burkholderiales bacterium
CACCGCCACGTCGAGATGGGCAAGTCGCCGGCGCAGGCCGCGGCCGACGGCTCGCGCGAGATCGCGTTCGCGGTGGTGGCGATGTCGCTCACGCTCACCGCGGTGTTCGCGCCGGTCGCCTTCATACCCGGCAACACCGGCAAGCTCTTCGCCGAGTTCGCACTCACCGTGGCGGCGGCGGTCGCGGTCTCGGGCTTCGTCGCGCTCACGCTCACGCCGATGATGTGCTCCAAGATCCTGAAGGCGCACGAGCACCACGGCGGGCTGTACCTCGCGATGGAGCGCTTCTTCAACGGCATGACGCGCGGCTACCACACGGCCGTGGGCTGGACGCTGCGGCACAAGATTTTTCCGCTCGTGGCTTTCGCCCTGGTGATCGCGGGGACCGTTTTCGTCTACCAGAAGCTGAGGCAGGAGCTCTCGCCGCTCGAGGATCGCGGTTTTTTCCTCACGCTGATCAACGCGCCCGAGGGCGCGTCGATGGAGTACACCGACGGCTACGTGCGCGCCGTGGAGCGCATGTACCAGGAGGTGCCCGAGATCAAGAGCATGTTCGCGGTGGTGGCGCCCGGCCTGGAGCGGCCCAACCCGGTCAATTTCGGCGTCACGTTCACGCAGCTCGCGCCGTGGGAAGAGCGCGAGCGCAAGACGCGCGAGATCACGGCGCAGATGGCGCCCAAGCTCGGCGCCGCGCTGCCCGGCGTGCTCGCGTTTCCGGTGAACCCGAACTCGCTCGGCCAGGGCTTCCGCACGCCGCAGGTCCAGTACGTGGTGCAGGGCAATTCCTACGAAGAGCTCGACGCGGTCACGGAGAAGATCCTGGCGAAGACGCGGGAGCCAGGGCCGATCGTCAATGCCGACTCCGATCTAAAGCTGAACAAGCCGCAGCTCTCGGTCGACATCGACCGCGAGAAGGCGGCGGCGCTCGGCATCGACGTCGAGGTGATCGGGCGCACGCTCGAAACCCTGCTCGGCGGCCGGCAGGTGACGCGTTTCAAGCGCGAAGGCAAGCAGTACGACGTCATGGTGCAGCTCGAGGCGAAGGATCGCAACACGCCCGCCGACCTCACTTCCATCTATGTCCGCGCGCGCGACGGAAGCCTGGTGCAGCTCTCCAACCTGGTGCGCGTGCGCGAGACCGTCGCGGCGAAGGAGCTCAACCACTTCAACCGCGCGCGCGCGGTGATCATCACCGGGAACGTCGCGCCAGGCGCGACCCTCGGCGAGGCCCTGGATTTCCTGGATCGGAGCTCGAAAGAGCTCCTGTCGCAGAGCTTCAAGACGGATCTCGACGGCGTGTCGCGCGAGTTCCGCGAGTCCGGCGCGGGGCTCGCCTTCGTGATCCTGTTCGCCGCGCTTTTCATCTACCTCATGCTGTCGGCGCAGTTCGAGAGCTTCGTCTCGCCATTCGTCATCATGCTCACGGTGCCGCTCGCCGGCCTGGGCGCGCTGGCGGCGATCTGGCTCACCGGCGGCACGCTGAACGTCTACTCGAAGGTGGGGCTGGTGATGCTGATCGGCCTCATCACGAAGCATGGCATCCTGATCGTGGAGTTCGCCAACCAGCTGCGCGATCGCGGCATGCCCGCGGCAGAGGCGGTCGCCGAGGCCGCCACGCTGCGCCTGCGCCCAATCCTCATGACGACCGGCGCGATGGTGCTGGGCGCGGTGCCGCTCGCGCTCGCCACCGGCGCGGGCGCGGAAGCGCGCCAGGCGATCGGCTGGGTGATCGTCGGCGGCCTGCTGGTCGGTACGCTCTTCACGCTGTTTGTCATCCCAACCGCGTACCTGCTCCTGGTGCGCAACCGCGCGCGCACGCCGGTCCTGCAGAGCGATGCCGTCAAGGCTACTTGAGGGGGACCGCGCGCTGGTGACCGGCGCGGGGCGCGGCATCGGCCGTGCCATGGCGGACGCGATCGAGGCCGAGGGCGCGACCGTGTTTCGCGCCGATGTGGGCGACGCCGATCTCTCGAAAGAGAGCGAGGCGCTGCGGCTCGCCGACGAAGCCATCCGCCGGCTGGGCAGCGTGTCGATCTTCGTGCACTGCGCGAGCCCGCAGCGCCAGGAAGCGAAGCACATGATGGCCGTCAACTACGCCGAATGGCGCGAGATGCTCGCGGTCAACTTGGACGCGGCCTTCGTCATCGCGCAGAAGCTCGGCGTGCACATGAAGGAAAAGCGCATCAAGGGCCGCATGCTGATCACCACGTCGCTGCACGCCGAATCGCCGCGCAACCTGCCGCACTACAGCGCCGCCAAGGCCGGCCAGACGATGCTGGTGAAGGAGCTCGCGCGCGCGCTCGGCCCGCACGGCATCCGCGTCAACGCGATCGTGCCCGGCGCGATTCCGGGCGAGGGGTTCAAGGGCCTGCCCGGCATGGAGAAGACCATCCCGCTCGGCCGCTTCGGAAAGCCGGCCGACGTCGCCGCGATGGCGCTCGCGGTGCTTTCCGAGCGCTTCGGCGCCTACGTCACCGGGGCCTCGATCCTGGTCGACGGCGGCATCGCTCTGCACAACTGGATACCGCCATCAAGTACCTGATCCGGCAATCGGACGTGAAGCCGTATTCGCCCGCCAATCACACCGGCACGCGCAACTATCGGCTGGTGGCATCGAAGAACCTGGAAGTCCTGATCGGCGAGATCGAACGCGGCGAAGGCGCGTTGCCGCACTCGCACCCGGGCATCGAGCAGGTGGCCTACCTGCTGGAGGGAACCGCCGACGTCGAAGTCGGTGCCGAGAAATTCAAGATGAAGGCGGGTGACACGGTGTTCTTCCCCGCCGATGTGCCGCACCGCTTCCAGGCAACCTCGGAAAAGGTGCGCGTGATGGTGATCTACTCCCCGCCGTATCTGGAAAAGCCGGAAAACGTTCGGAGGTGACATGCGTTTCGCATTGATCAGCGCGGTTTTGTTCGCAGCCGGATGTGCATCCACGCCTCCAAAGGAGGCAGTGAGCGATCTTGCCCCGAGCGGCACGCTGCGCGCGGCGATCAACGTCGGCAACGCGGTGCTTGCCGCGCGGCCGGCGACGCCCGGCGGCGAGCCGACCGGCATCTCGGTCGACCTGGCGAAAGAGCTCGCCCGCCGGCTCGGCGTGCCGCTGTATCTCATCATCTTCGATGCCGCCGGCAAGGTGGTCGAGGCCGGCAAGACCGGCGACTGGGACATCGCGTTCGTCGCGCTCGACCCGGCGCGCGCGGCCGAGATCAACCAGTCTCCGCCCTACGTGCAGATCGAAGGCGCCTATCTGGTTCGCAACGAATCGCCCCTCAAGAGCAACGACGATGTCGACCGCAAGGGACACCGCGTGGTCGTCGGCCGCAACAGCGCCTACGACCTCTACCTCACACGCGCGCTGAAAAACGCCGAGATCGTGCGCACGCCGACCTCGGCTATCGTGGTCGACACCATGCTCAAGGAAAACTACGAGGTCGGCGCCGGCGTGAAGCAGGCGCTCGAGAACGATGCGCGGCGCCTGCCCGGCGTGCGGCTGCTGCCGGGCCGTTTCATGGTAATCAACCAGGCGATGGCGAGCCAGCGCGGCAAGGAAGCCGGCGCGCGCTACCTGCGCGAGTTCATCGAGGAGATGAAGGCCTCGGGCTTCGTCGCGAAGGCGATCGAGCGCCACAAGCAGCCGAGCGCCGTGGTCGCGCCGCCGGGAGACGCAAAGTAGATTTTTCGTTTTCCCCGGAGCAGGAGCGCATCCGCGAGGCGATCGCGAAGCTCTGCGCACGCTTCGACGACGACTACTGGCTCAAGCGCGACCGCGAAGGCGGCTTCCCGGCCGATTTCCACCAGGCGTTCGCGCGCGACGGCTGGCTCGGTATCGCGATGCCCGAAGCCTACGGCGGCGCGGGCCTGGGCATCAGCGAAGCCGCGGTGATGATGCAGGCGATCGCCGAGTCCGGCGCCGGCTTCTCCGGCGCCTCCGCGGTGCACATGAACATCTTTGGGCTCAACCCGGTCGTTGTTTTTGGAGACCAGAAACAAAAAGAAAGGTGGCTGCCGCCGTTGATCGCGGGCAAGGAGCGCGCGTGCTTCGCAGTCACCGAGCCGAACACGGGCCTGAATACTCGCAGCCTGAAGACCAAAGCGGTCAGGCAAGGCGACAAGTACCTCGTGTCGGGACAGAAGGTCTGGATCTCGACCGCGCAAGTGGCGGAGAAGATTCTGCTGCTCGCGCGCGCGGACGCCGGGCTCACGCTCTTCTACGCCGACCTCGACCGCAGGCATGTCGAGGTGCGCGAGATCGACAAGATGGGCCGCCACGCGGTCGACTCGAACCAGGTGTTCTTCGACGCCCTGCCGGTGCCGGCGGCCGACCGCATCGGCGAGGAGGGCAAAGGTTTCGAGTACATCCTGCACGGCATGAACCCCGAGCGCATCCTGATCGCGGCCGAGCTGGTCGGGCTCGGGCGCTGCGCGCTGTCCCGCGCGGCGAAGTACGCCAAGGAGCGAGTCGTGTTCGACCGGCCGATCGGCCAGAACCAGGCGATCCAGCACCCGCTCGCCGCCAACTGGATGGCGCTCGAGGCCGCCAACCTGATGGCGTTCAAGGCGGCCGCGCTCTACGACGCCGGCAAGCCCTGCGGCGCCGAGGCGAACGCCGCGAAATACCTCGGCGGCGAGGCCTGCTTCGACGCCTGCCAGCAGGCGGTGATGACCTACGGCGGCTTCGGCTACGCGCGCGAGTACCACGTCGAGCGCTATCTGCGCGAGTCCTTCGTCGGGCGCATCGCGCCGGTGAGCCGCGAGCTGATCCTCTGCTTCATCGCCGAGCGCGTACTCGGACTACCGAAGTCGTACTAGATGACTTCGTTCTTGGCGTTTCTGCACCATTTCGCCGCCTTCACGATGGTGGCGGCGCTGGCGGTGGAGTTC
>DASRIR010000085.1:0-2196 GCA_035649875.1 Burkholderiales bacterium
CGCTTGCTCCAATAACCACTTGCGGAACGCGGCGACGGCCGGCCGGTCGGCGATCACTTCCGGGCACACCAGGTAGTACGCCGATTCGGGCCTGATTTCGATGTCGAAAGGGGCGCACAGGCGCTCCGAAGCGATGTCGGCATCGACGAGCGGCCGCAGCGCGAGCGCGATGCCGAGCTTCTGCGACGCCGCCTCCAGCGAGAGGATGTTGGAGGAAAAATGCGGGCCGCGCTCGGCGTCGACGCGATCCAGCACGCCCGCCGCGTCGAGCCATTTCCGCCACGCGTTGCCGGCGGCGACGATCTCCATGGCGTCGTCGTGCAGGAGCGTGTGGCTCGCCAGGTCTTCGGGCTTTTTTAGCCCTGTGGCTCTCACGAGCTCCGGGTTCGCGACCGGCGCCATCCTCACGCCGAACAGCCGATCGGCGCGGTGGCCGGTATAGTTTCCCGCGCCGAGGTGAATCTGCACTTCGGAGGACTCGGTGCGCAGGTCGAGATCGCCGACGAGCGCGGTCGAATCGAGCGCGCCCGCATCGACCATCCTGCTCGACGCGAACACGCGCAGCTCGATCTTCGGCTCGCGTTTCGAAAACTCCGCGAGGCGCGGCATCAGCCAGCGCGCAGTGAAGACCGGCGGCGCGGTGATCACCAGCTCGGTTTCCTCGCCGCGCTCGCGGATCATCTCCACCGCCGCGGCGAGCGCGTCGAAGCCTTCGCGCAGCTTCGGCAGGCAGGCGCGCGCCGCATCGGTTAGCGTCACGCCGCGCGCCGAGCGGCGAAAGAGCGGCACGCCGAGATATTCCTCGAGGCTCTTCACCTGGTGGCTTACCGCCGCCTGCGTGATGTGGAGCTCGGCTGCCGCTTCCTTGAATGACAAATGGCGCGCGGCGGCTTCGAATACCCGTAGCGCATTCAACGGCGGCAGTCGATAAATCACGATAAGGATGAGTTTTTCTTATGCAAGGGGTGAGATTTCATCGTTTGTGCATGGCGATGCGGGAGCCTATATTGCCTGCATGAAATTCCGGTATCCAACTTCGCAGGAACTCTACCAAGTCGAGCAGGAAGCGCGTCGTCTGCGCGCGCTCGAGATCGCGCGACTGTTTCGCGTAGCCGCAGCAGCGGTGCGCAACCTCTTTGCGGTGAAAGCGAAAGGACTGCGTCATGCGTAAAGAGTTCGTCACAATCTTCTGGCAGCAGGCCTACGACCAGCTTCCCGCGGGCGTCCGCGCGCAATATCTCACGCACATGAAAGCTGCGGAACGCTGGGAACTTGCGCTCGACGATCTGATCGAACTCGGGTCGCGCGCCAAGGGCGCGGTCGCGAAGCTGTTTCACACGCCGCGCGCCAAAGGCGCATAAGTTTCAGGCTTGCCTCGCCGTCCGAGCAAATCCGACGCCTCCTCCTCCTCTGGCTAGGGCTCGCTCGGGCGGCGGGCATCCGTAAAATGGCGGGGTGAAACCCGCTCCCCGTGCCGCGGGCGCGGTCGTCTTCCGCCGCAGCGATCGCGGCATCCGCATCCTCCTGCTCCGCGCGTACCAGAACTGGGATTTTCCCAAGGGTCTCGTCGAGCCCGGCGAGAACGAGCTCTCCGCCGCCAAGCGCGAAGTCGAAGAAGAAACCGGCCTCGCCGATCTCGACTATCCGTTCGGCGACGAATTCAAGGAGACCCTGCCCTACTCCGGTAACAAGGTCGCGCGCTACTACCTCGCCGAGACCGACGCGGAGAAACTGGAGCTCCCCGTCTCGCCGGAACTCGGCCGCCCCGAGCACCACGAATACCGCTGGGTGAGCTTCGACGAAGCCGAAGACCTCCTTCCACCGCGCCTTTCCATCGTCCTGGAATGGGCAAAGAAAACGCTGACCTAATTCGGGGTCAGGGTCGTAACTCTTTTCAAAGGAGCTGCAATTGGACCAACTGATTTCCGAAGACCTCGTAGTCGGCACCGGCGACGTAGCGAGCGCGGGCCAGAAAGTCACTGTGCACTACACCGGCTGGCTCACGAATGGAACGAAGTTCGATTCGAGCAAGGATCGCCGCGATCCTTTCGTCTTCGACCTCGGCCGCGGCCAGGTCATCAAGGGCTGGGACCAGGGCGTGCAGGGCATGAAAGTCGGCGGCAAGCGCAAGCTCACCATCCCGCCCGGCATGGCGTACGGCTCGCGCGGCGCCGGCGGCGTGATTCCACCGAACGC
>DASRIR010000086.1:0-2647 GCA_035649875.1 Burkholderiales bacterium
TTCGCCGACCTGGTCCAGTGGCGCGCGCACCGCAGCAACCCGGTCGGCGCCGCCGACGACGGCTACGTGCTCGAGTTCCGCAACTTCGATTCCGGCAAGAACCACTTCGCCTCCAATTTCGACGCCAAGGCGAGGCGGCCGCGCTTCATGTTCGACGCCGGGAAGAAGGGCGAATTCCTGATCAGCGGCGTGAACGCACGGCCTTTCGACCCCGGCGCCGGCTGGAAGGAAGGCGACACGCTGCCGAGCTACTTCCTGCAGCCGGCGGACGCGTCGGGCTCGGCCGCCGACAACAAGGCGAGCGGCGTGTGGAAGGGCGGCGAGTGGACGGTGCTGATCGTGCGGCCGCTCGGCCTGGCGAACGACGACGACAAGGCGCTGCGCGAAGGCGGCGTGTACCACGTCGGCTTCGCGGTGCACGACGACAACATCACCACGCGCGGCCACCACGTCTCCTTCGTCAGGACGCTCGGCATCGGCGCGGCGGCGGATATCCGCGCGGTAAAGCTGCCCTAGGTGCTAGCGGCTGACCGGCAGCCGGGCGCAGTCGCCGCAGTGCAAGGCGTCCGGATTCTCCTGCAGGCGCACGAAGGCGATGTCGTTGCCGCACTCGATGCACACGCCGTAGTCGGGCTGGCGCAGCCGCTCGAGCGCGCTGCGCAGCTCGCGCTCGTCGCGGCTGGCGGCGCGAAAGCGTTGCTCGATCGAATCGCGCTGCTCCAGAGTCAGGTAGTGGTAGTGCACGGGCTGACGGAACATGAAGTCCTCCTGTTGCGGCCCATCATGACCGGGTGCGCGCAGCGCGGCTTGACCCAGGTCAACCCGCTGCGCTGGTTTCTGCAACAATCGGGCCGTGCTGGAAGCGAGAAATCTGGAGTGCGAGCGCGGCGGCCGCAGGCTGTTCCAGGGGATGACCTTCTCCGTGGGCAGCGGGGAAACCCTGCGGGTGGCCGGGCCCAACGGCAGCGGCAAGACCAGCCTGCTGCGCATCCTGTGCGGCCTGCTCACGCCGAGCGCGGGCGAGGTGCGCTGGAACGGCGCGCGCATCCAGTCGCTGAAAGAGGAGTTCGCGCGCCACGTGCTCTACCTCGGCCATGCCCCGGCGGTGAAGGACGAGCTCACCGGCGCCGAGAACCTGCGCGTGGCCTGCGCGCTCGTCGGCCTGTCACCCTCGGCGCAGCAGGCGCGCGACGCGCTCGCGCGCTTCGGCGTGCCGGCCGACAAGCCGGTGCGCCAGCTGTCGCAGGGCCAGCGGCGGCGCGCGGCGCTCGCGCGCCTGAGCGTGAGCTGGCAGGCGCCGCTCTGGCTGCTCGACGAGCCGTTCACCGCGCTCGACGCCGCGGCGGCCGAGCTCACGCGCGCCTTGCTCGGCGAGCACGCGCAGCGCGGCGGCAGCGTGGTCTACAGCACCCACCAGGACGCCGGCCTGCGCGACAGCCGCGTGCTCGAGCTCTAGCGTGCTCGCCGCCGTGCGCATGGTGGTGTGGCGCGAGCTGCTGGTCGCGATGCGGCGGCGAAGCGACGTCGCCACCGCGCTGCTGTTCTTCGTCGTGGTGAGCAGCCTGTTCCCGCTCGGCGTCGGCGCGGAGCCGAACAAGCTGCGCGCGATCGCGCCGGGGGTGATCTGGGTCGCGGCGCTGCTCTCCTCGATGCTCTCGCTCGCCCGCCTGTTCGCCGCCGACCACGCCGACGGCACGCTCGAGCAGATGGTGCTCGGCGCGGCGCCGCTCGGCGTGATCGCCGCGGCCAAGGCGTTTGCCCACTGGCTGGTGTCGGGATTGCCGCTGGTGGCGATCGCGCCGCTGCTCGCGCTGCAATACGACCTCGAGCGCGAGCTCTACGGCGTGCTTGCCTTATCATTGCTGCTGGGCACGCCGGTGCTCAGCCTGGTCGGCGGCATCGGCGCCGCGCTCACTCTGGGGGTGCGCGGCGGGGGCGTGCTGCTCGCGTTGCTCGTGCTGCCGTTGTATGTGCCGGTGCTCGTCATGGGGGCGGGCAGCGTGGAGATGGCCTCCGCGGGTCTGGGCGGCCAGGGGCAGCTGCTGATTCTCGGCGCCATGTTGATCGCCGCCGCTGCGTTCGCGCCCTGGGCGACCGCGGCGGCGCTGAGGATTTCTTCGGAATGAAATGGTTCTGGTACGCCTCGCCGCAGACTTTCTACCCGCTCGCCGCGCGCCTGGCGCGCTGGTGCGGGCTCGCGGCCGTGGTGCTCACGCTGGCCGGTCTTTACATCGGCCTCATCGTGGCGCCCACCGACGCGCAGCAGGGCGAGGCCTACCGCATCATCTTCATCCACGTGCCGGCGGCGTGGATGTCGATGTTCATCTATGTGGTGATGGCGTTCTGGGCCGGGATCGGCCTTGCGTTCAACACGCGCCTCTCGGGGATGATGGCGAGCGCGCTCGCGCCGACCGGCGCGCTCTTCACCTTCATCGCGCTGTGGACCGGCGCGCTCTGGGGGCGGCCGACCTGGGGCACCTACTGGGTGTGGGGCGACGCGCGCCTGATGTCGGAGCTGATCCTGCTGTTCCTCTACTTCGGCTTCATGGCGCTGCACGCCTCGATCGAGGACCCGCGCCGCGCCGACCGGGCCGCCGGGCTGCTCGCCCTGGTCGGCGTGGTGAACATCCCGATCATCTATTACTCG
>DASRIR010000087.1:0-30356 GCA_035649875.1 Burkholderiales bacterium
AGCTCGAGCGCGTTGTCGAACGACGCCGAGTCCGACTGGCCGTCGTAGATCAGCGGCCAGATCTTGTCCAGGTCCTTGCCCAGGATCGGCGAGGAGATCGCGCCCTGGCGCGCGCGGATCCAGTTCACGTTGCCGCGCAGCGTGTTGATCTCGCCGTTGTGGCAGATCATGCGGAAGGGATGTGCGAGATCCCAGGACGGGAAGGTGTTCGTCGAGAAACGCTGGTGCACCAGCGCGAGCGCGGATTCGACGCGCGCGTCCTTGAGATCGAGGTAATACTCGCCGACCTGGTAGGCAAGCAGCATGCCCTTGTAGCAGACGGTGCGCGCCGACATCGACGGCACGTAGAACTCTTTACCGTGCTTGAGCTTCAACGCCTGGATCGCGTGGCCGGAGCTCTTGCGAATGATGTAGAGCTTGCGCTCGAGCGCGTCGGTGACCGTGACGCGCCTGCCGCGGCCGATGAACACCTGGCGGATCACCGGCTCCAGCTTCTTCGCGGGCTCGGCGAGGTCGGTGTTGTCGACCGGGACGTCGCGCCAGCCGAGCAGGATCTGGCCCTCGTCCTTGATCGCGCGCTCGATCTCGTATTCGCAGGCGATCCGCGAAGCCGGATCGCGAGGCAAAAACACCATGCCGACGCCGTACTGGCCGGCGGGCGGCAGCTTCACGCCCTGAGCGGCCATCTCCTCGCGGTAGAAGCGGTCGGGAATCTGAATCAGGCAACCCGCGCCATCGGAGAGTTTCGGGTCGTAGCCGACCGCGCCGCGGTGGCTCAGGTTCTTCAGGACCGACAGGCCCTGCTGGACGATCGCGTGCGACTTCTTGCCTTTGATGTGCGCGACAAAGCCGACGCCGCAGGCGTCGTGCTCGTAGGACGGGTGATAGAGACCCTGCTGCGCAGGCAAGCTCATGACCGACCTACGAATATACAGTTACTGCACTGCAGCGACAATGGCTCGGCGCACCGCCGCGTCCTCGACATCCACGCGCAGCTCGGCGCGGCCGAGCGACTGCAGGAGAACGAAGCGAGTCCGGCCTTTCGCGGCCTTCTTGTCGAGCGCCATCAGCTCCATCAGGCGCTCGGGAGCGAGCGCGGGACCGGCGACCGGCAGCCCGGCGCGCTTCAGCAGATCGCGCATCCTGCCGACTTCAGTTTTTTTCAAGCCACCCATTAGCTGCGATAGCTCGGCGGCCATCACCATGCCGGCGGCGACCGCTTCGCCGTGCAGCCAGGCGCCATAGCCGGTGCCGGCCTCGATCGCATGGCCGAAGGTATGGCCGAAGTTGAGCAGCGCGCGCTCGCCCGATTCGCGCTCGTCCGCGGCGACCACCCGCGCCTTCAGCTCGCAGCTTCGGCGCACCGCGTACGCCAGGGCGGCGGCGTCTCGCTGCAGGATCCGCTCCACGTTGCCCTCGAGCCATTCGACGAACGCGGCGTCCAAAGCGAAGCCGTGCTTGATCACTTCGGCGAGCCCCGAGCGCAGCTCGCGCTCGGGCAGCGTGTCGAGCGTCGCCACATCGGAGATCACGGCGCGCGGCTGGTGAAACGCGCCGATCATGTTCTTGCCGCGGGCGTGGTTGATCGCGGTCTTGCCGCCCACGGAGGAGTCGACCTGCGCGAGCAGCGTGGTCGGCACCTGAACGAAAGCCACGCCGCGCTGGTAGACCGCCGCGGCGAATCCGGCGAGGTCGCCGACCACGCCGCCGCCGAGCGCGACCACCAGGCCATCGCGGCCCAGGCGCGCGGCGAGCAGCGCGTCCACCACCTGCTCGACGCCTTGCCAGCTCTTGGCCTGCTCGCCGTCGGGCACGATGACCTCGGCGCGGGCGCCGGTCGCGCTTTTCACCGCGTTCAGATAGAGGGGCGCGACTACCGCGTTGGTGACGATCGCTACGCCGCCGCCGGCGATGTGCGGCGCGTAGAGCGACCGCGAAGCGATCAGGCCCGAGCCGATGTGGATCGGGTAGGTGCGATCGGCGAGCGCTACGCTGAGGCTTTCCATCGCGCTCCGAGCTGCTCGAGCAGGCCGCGCGCCAGGACCTGCACGCTTTGCCGGCCGGTATCAACAATCAGGTCCGCGACGGCGCGGTAAAGCGGATCGCGCTCGCGGTAGAGCTCGCGCAGCCGCGCGAGCGGGTCGCCGCCGGCAAGCAGCGGGCGGTTGCGGTCCTGCCGCACCCGCTCGTACAGGTGCTCGGGCGTCGCGCGCAGGTACACCACGGTGCCGCGCGCCGCGAGCAGGCGCCGGTTCTCCTCGTTGAGCACCACGCCGCCGCCCGTGGCGAGCACGATGCCGTCGAGGCCGGTGAGCTCGGCGATGACCTGCGCCTCGCGCTGGCGGAAGCCGGCTTCGCCCTCGATCTCGAAGATCACCGGGATCTTCACCCCGCAGCGCGCCTCGATCTCGTGGTCCGAATCGACGAAGCGCAGCTTCAGGCGACGCGCGAGCGTGCGCCCGACCGTGGTCTTGCCCGCGCCCATCAGGCCGACGAGATAGAGGTTGGCGGCGTGCGGCATTCCGGCATTGTAAAAACAAAAGCGGCCGGGAGGTCCCGGCCGCCATCAAACGCGAAGAAAACGCGAGGCGGTCTAGCGAATACTGAGCCGTTCGTTGACCACTCTCGGCGTGATGAAGACCAGGAGCTCGGTCTTCGACGAGGTCGAGGTGGTGTTCTTGAACAGGTAGCCGAGGATCGGGATGTCGCCGAGCAGCGGGACCTTGGTGACGTCGGTGCGGTCGTTCTGCTCGTAGATGCCGCCGATCACCACCGTGCCGCCGTTCTCCACCAGCACCTCGGTCTTCACGTGCTTGGTGTTGATCTGCACGCCAGCCGGCGTGGTCGCCCCCGGCTGGTCCTTGTTCACGTCGAGGGTCATGATCACGTTGCCGTCGGGCGTGATCTGCGGCTTCACCTTGAGCGCGAGGTTGGCCTTCCGGAAGGCGACCGAGGTCGCGCCCGACGAGGTCGCCTGCTGGAACGGGATCTCGGTGCCTTGCTCGATCACCGCCTCGACCTGGTCGGCGGTCAGTACGCGCGGGCTGGCGATGATCTTGCCCTTGCCGTCGGCCTCCAGCGCGGTGAGCTCGAGGTTGAGGAAGCGGGTGGCCGCGCTGTTGAACAGGATGAAAGAGAACTGGCCCGCGTTGAACGCGTTCAGGCCGGACGCCGGCAGGTTGACGCCGAGCGAATCGGCCGGGAAGGCCGGCACCGGCAGCGCGGTCTGGCCGGTATGGAAGCCGGTGTCGTTCAGGTTGCCGCCGATATTGAAGCGCGGGCTGTTCTGCCCGAGGATGCGATGGCCGGTGAAGTCGTGGATACCCAGGCGCGAGCCGAGGTTGCGGCTGAAGCTGTCGTTCGCTTCCACGATGCGCGCCTCGATCATCACCTGGCGCACCGCGATGTCGATCTTGGCGATCAGGCGGCGCACGTCGTCCAGGCGGCTCGGCGTGTCCTGCACGAAGAGCGTGTTGGTGCGCGCGTCGACCACCGCGCTGCCGCGCTTGGAGAGGATGCGCTGCGATGGATCCGACAGCAGCTTCTGCACGTCGGCCGCCTTCTGGTAGTTCATCTGGAACGACTCGGTGCGCGTCTGCTCGAGGTCCGAGATCTGGTTTGCGGCCTCGAGCGCGAGCTTCTCGCGCGTCGCGAGCTCGTCGCGCGGCGCGATCCAGATCACGTTGCCGCTGCGCCGGCTGTCCAGGCCGCGCGTCTGCAAGATGATCTCGAGCGCCTGGTCCCAGGGCACGTCCTTCAGGCGCAGCGTGATGTTGCCGGTGACGGTGTCGCTGGTAATGATGTTGAGGTCGGTGAAGTCGGCGATCACGTTGAGCACCGCGCGCACTTCCACGTTCTGGAAGTTGAGCGAGAGGCGCTCGCCGGTGTAGCGGCCGCGCTGCGCCGCGGCGCGCGCCGGGTCGGAGACCACCGGCTTCACTTCGAGCACGAACTGCGTGTCGGACTGGTAGGCGTTGTGCTCCCACTGGCCCTTGGGCTCGATCACCATGCGCACGTTGTCGGCCTGCGGGAAGGTGCTCACCGTGTTGACCGGGGTGCCGAAGTCGATCACGTCGAGGCGGCGCCGCAGGTTCTCGGGCAGCGAAGTCTTGAGGAAATCGACGATGATGTTCTGGCCCTGCACGCGGATGTCGATGCCGGTAGTGGTGTCGGACAGGTCGACGACCACGCGGCCTTCGCCGGCGCGCCCGCGGCGGAAGTCGATGTCGCGCACCGTGTGCTTCACGTCCTGGCGCCCCTCGGCGAACTGCGCCGTACCGGAAGGCTGCGCCTGCGCCACCGGCGCCTCGGCCAGGGTGATCACCAGCGTGTTGCCCTCGATCACCGCTTCGTGGCCGACCGGGCGACGCAGATTGAGCACCAGCCGCGTGCGGTCGGCGCCCTGCACGACGTTCATGCTGCGCAGCTCGCCCTGCGCGATGTCCTCGCTCGCGCGCCCGAGCGCGTTCACCGTATTGGCGAAGTCGAAGGCGATGCGCGCCGGCGTGGCGACCGAGAAGTTCGGCGGCACGCTCTTCAGCGGCTCCTTGGTGGTCACGCGCACGACGGTCTTGCCGCGCTCCTGGGCCACCTGGAAGTTGTCGATGCTGTTGCCCTGGGCGGCGCAGATTCCCAGGCCTGCGAGCCAGAGGAGCAACACGCGGATGATGGTCGTGGCTTTGGTATTCATCGTTTTGCCTCCACCAGTTGCAGGGCGCTCAAGCGTTCCACCCAGTCGCCGCTCGAATCCTGGACCAGCTCCTTAAGGCTGATCTGGGCCTCGTCGATCTCGGTGATGACGCCGAAGTTCTGCCCCATGTAATTGCCCTTCTTCACCCGGTAGAGGTTGGGGCCCGCCTTGACCAGCGCGAAGGTCTGCTGGTTCTGGGTGATGGTGCCAAGCATCTGGATCGACTCGAGCGGGAACGCCTCGAGCGGCTCCGGCGGTCGCTTGCGCTGCTCTTCGACCAGCGCGGTGTTAGCACTGCCCGCGCGTCCCGCGGCGGCGACCTCGATGCGCTCGGGCCGGAACGGGTCGATCTGGCCCTCCGCGGTGTAGGGCACCGGCTCGTAGGGCTTCACCTGCGGCAGCGGATCGACTCGCCCGCGCAGGTCCTTGGTGAGCTGGTTCAGCTCCTCCTTCAGGTCGCCATGCTCCTCGCCGCCGCAGCCGGCGAGCGCCAACGCCAGGAAAAGTGCGCCGAGCTTGGCGGCCGCGTTCATTTCTTCGCCGGCGCTTTCTTCGCGGCCTTGCGCTGCTCGGCGACCTCGTCGTCGTCGAGATAGCGGAAGGTGCGCGCGATGGCATCCATGGTGAGGATGCCGTCCTTGGCGGCGCTGATGTTGACGTCCTTCAGCGTGACGATGCGCGAGAGCTGGCCGACGTCGCTCGCGAATGCGCCCATGTCGTGGTAGGTGCCGGTGACCTTCACGTCGATCGGCAGCTCGGCATAGAACTCGCGCCGCTGCTCGGCGCTTGCCGGGCGGAACAGCTCGAACTGCAGCCCGCGGCCGAGCCCCGCCTGGTTGATGTCGACCAGCAGCGCGTCCATCTGCGACTTGTTCGGCAGCTGCTTGAGCAGCGCGCCGAACTGGGTGTCGATCTCGCGCAGCTGCTGGCGATGCAGGTCGAGGTTGATCGCCTGCTTCTTCTTGTTGACGTATTCTTCCTTGAGCTTCACTTCCTTCTGCTGGCCGATCTCGAGCTCCTCGATCTGCCCCTGGTTGAAGAGGAAGAATCCGGCGACCGGCACGCCCACCAGGATCGCGAGCAGCACCACGATCTTCGGCGCCGCGCCCCAGGTGCCGGCGTCCTTCCAGTTGGTGGTCTTGAATTCCTCGACGACCGCGTTGAAGTTGAGCGCCATGGCCTATCCCTTCTTCGCCGCGGGTGCCGGCGCGGCGTCCTTCGGCGGCTCGGTGCGCTTGAGGTTCAGGAACATGTTGAATTCCGACACGCGGCGCTTGTCCGCGGTGGTCGCCGCCTTGACCTCGACCAGCACCGGCTGCGTGAGCCAGGGCGAGGCCTCGATGTTGCGCATCAACGTCGAGACGCGCGCGTTGGACTGGGCGAAGCCGGCAATGTGCACGCGCGAGCCGGTCTGCTTCATCGAGCGCAGGTACACGCCCTCGGGCATCTGGCGCACCATCTGCTCGAGTAGGTGCACGGTCTGCGCGCGATCCTGCTGCAGCTGCTCGATGATCGTCTTGCGCGCGAGCAGCGCCTGGATCTGGTTGCGCAGCTCGTTGATGTCGGCGATGTCCTTGTCGAGCTTCTTGATCTCGCCGGTGAGGAACGCGTTGCGGTCGTTCTGCACCTCGATCTGGCGGGCGTAGAACTGGTAGATCAGGAACGCCACCAGCACGCCGAGGCCGACGGTCATGCCCGAGACGGTCAGGAAGTGCTGCCGCGAGCGCTTGCGCCGCTCGGTGCGGTGCGGCAGCAGGTTGATGCGCGCGTTCATTGCGGGTCGAACCTTCTCATGGCGAGGCCGCACGCCACGATGAGCGACGGCGCGTCGGCCATCAGGCGCTTGAGCTGGATCTTGGGCGACGCCTGCATCAGCGAGAACGGGTTGGCGATGCTGGTCGGCACCTGGGTGCGCGTGTGCACCACCTCGTCGAGGCCGGCAATCACCGCCGAGCCACCAGCGAGCAGGATGTGGTCCACCGCGTGGTATTGCGTGGAGGTGAAGAAGAACTGCAGCGCGCGCTGCACCTCCATGGACAGGTTCTCCATGAAGGGCTTCAGCACCTCGGTGGCGAAGTCATCCGGCAGCCCGCCCGAGCGCTTGGCGTTCTCGGCTTCCTCCGGGGTCATGCCGTAGCGGCTGACGATGTCCTGGGTGAGCTGGTTGCCGCCGAAGGCCTGCTCGCGGGTATAGACCGACTGATCGTTGCGCAGTACCGAGACGTTCATGACGTTGGCGCCCACGTCGACCACCGCCACGTTCTGGTCCTTGCCGCCGCCCGGCAGCCCCTGCACCACCAGGCCCAGGGCGGTCTGCTGCGCGAAAGACTCGACGTCCATCACCAGCGCCTTGAGGCCGACGGAGTCCGCCACCGCGACGCGGTCCTCGACCTTCTCCTTGCGCGTCGCGGCGATCAGGACTTCCTGCTCCTCCGGATTCGCGGGCGACGGGCCGAGGATCTGGAAGTCCAGGTTCACCTCTTCCAGCGCGAACGGGATGTACTGGTTCGCTTCGCTCTCGACCTGCACTTCGAGCTCGGCCTCGCGCAGCGAGGCCGGCACGATGATCTTTTTGCTGATCACGGCGCCGCTCGGCACCGCCATCGCGACATGCTTGGTGCGCGTGCCCATGCGGTTGTGGGCGCGTTTCACCGATTCGGTGACCGCCTCGAGGTTATTGATGTTGCCGTCGACCACGCAGTCGCGCGGCAGCGGCTCGATCGCGTAGCGCTCCACGCGGTAACCGCCCTTGCCGGCTTCGACGAGCTCGAGCATCTTGACCGACGATGAACTGATGTCCAGCCCAAACAGCGGCGGCGCCTTCGCTGTAAACAGGTCGAGTGCCATTTGCTGGTTCCTGGTAGTTCCCCGGATATTTCTCTTTTGCGTCGGCTCTTTAGGCGCGATTCGCAGAAATCGCCTTAGATGCTAGCAACAAGCCCCCCGGCTGTCTACTTAATTCTCCACAGGGGGTAAGGGGGTATCATGCCGCCGTTCCGCCACCGCGTGCAAACAAGGCCCGTTCCAACGGCTCTAAGTCCCAACAATATGTGGACCCGGTACGTCACTTTTCCGCTGGCCATCCTGGCGGGGTCGGCCGTGGCCGCCGTGCTCGCGGTCGGGCTGGTGGTGGTGCTCGCCTACCCCCAGCTGCCCTCCCTTGAGGCGCTCACCGCCTACCAGCCCAAGATCCCGCTAAGGATCTATAGCGCCGAGGGGGTGCTGATCGGCGAGTTCGGCGAGGAGCGGCGGTCGTTCATCTCAATCGCCGAAGTGCCCCAGCAGCTCAAGAACGCGGTGATCGCCGCGGAGGACGAGCGCTTCTACGAGCACCCCGGCATCGACTATGTCGGGGTGCTGCGCGCGGCATGGGCGAACCTGATCGCGGGGGGCCGGCGGCAGGGGGCGAGCACGATCACCATGCAGGTGGCGCGCAACTTCTTTCTCTCCTCCGAGAAGACGCTGACGCGCAAGCTCTACGAGGCGCTGCTCGCCTTCAAGATCGAGCACAGCCTGTCCAAGGACCAGATCCTCGAGCTCTACGTCAACCAGATCTTCCTCGGCCAGCGCGCCTACGGCTTCGCCGCGGCCTCGCAGACCTACTACGGCAAGGCCCTCGGGCAGCTCTCGCTCGCCGAGATCTCGATGATCGCTGGATTGCCGAAGGCGCCGTCGCTCAACCCGATTTCCAGCCCCCAGCGCGCCAAGCAGCGCCAGCAGTACGTGCTGCGGCGGATGACCGAGCTCGGTTTCATTGATGCAACGCAGTATGAAGACGCGCTGAAGTCGCCGCTGCGTACCCGGCGGGAGGTCACCGAGTACTCGGTGCACGCTGAATTTGCCGCCGAGATGGTTCGCCAGGCGCTCGCCGAGCATTACCCCGAGGACGTCTACACCCGCGGTTTCCGCGTCTATACGACCATCCGCAAAGCCGATCAGGAAGCGGCGTACCTCGCGCTCCGCGCCGGGGTCATGGAGTACGACCGGCGGGCGGGCTATCGCGGTCCGGAAGGCTACGTCGAGCTTCCCGCCACGCCCAACGACGACGACCTGGAGGACGCGCTCTCCGACCATCCGGACAACGACGACCTGCACGCCGCGGTGGTCCTCGGCTACGACGGCAAGCAGGTGCAGGCAGGCCTGCGCAGCGGCGAGCGCATCGCGATTCAGGGCCCAGGCCTCCAGTTCGCGGCGCGCGCCCTCGACCCGAAGGCGGCCCCGCAGCGGCGCATCCGCAAGGGCGCGATCATCCGGGTGCAGCGCGAGGGCAAGAACTGGCAGATCGTGCAGCTCCCGGAGGTCGAGGCCGCGTTCATCGCGCTCGACCCGCAGGACGGGGCGATCCGCGCGCTCGTCGGCGGCTTCGACTTCAGCCGCAACAAGTTCAACCACGTGACCCAGGCCTGGCGCCAGCCCGGCTCCTCCTTCAAGCCTTTCATCTATTCGGCGTCGCTCGAAAAGGGCTTCACCGCCGCGACCGTGATATCCGACGAGCCGGTGGTGCTCGAGGCCGAGCAGACCGGCAGCCAGCGCTGGGAGCCGAAGAATTACGACGGCAAGTTCGAGGGGCCGATGCGCCTGCGCACCGCGCTCGCAAAGTCGAAGAACATGGTGTCGATCCGCATCCTGGACGCGATCGGCCCGAGGTACGCCCAGGACTACGTCACGCGCTTCGGCTTCGAGCCCGAGCGGCATCCGCCCTACCTGACGATGGCGCTCGGCGCGGGCTCGGTGACCGCCTGGCAGCTGGCGCGCGCCTACGCGGTGTTCGCGAACGGCGGCTTCCTCATCCAGCCGTACTTCATCCACAAGATCGTCGACGACCGGGGCAACGCGCTCGCGCTCGCCGAGCCGCGCCGCGCCGGCGACGAAGGGCTGCGGGTGCTCGACCCGCGCAACGCCTTCATCATGGATCACATGATGAAGGACGTGACCCGGTCGGGCACCGCGGCCCGCGCGGCGCGGCTCGGGCGCAGCGACCTCGCGGGCAAGACCGGCACCACCAACGAGTTCGTGGACGCCTGGTTCGCGGGCTACCAGCCGGCGCTGGTCGCGGTGTCCTGGGTCGGCTTCGACCAGCCCAAGACCCTCGGGAAGAACCAGACCGGCGGCGTGGTCGCGCTGCCGATCTGGCTCGGCTACATGGAGCGGGTGCTCGGCGAGATCCCCGAGATGTCGCGCAGCATGCCCAACGGCGTGGTCAGCGTGCCGGTGCTGCAGTACCCGGCGCCGCCGGGCGAAGCCAAGACCATCCCGGAATACTTCTACCGCGAGGCGGTGCCCCCGCCCGAGGTGCTGCAGCCGCCGCCCCCGCCGACCCTCGAGCCGGCGCCCGCGCTACCGCCCCAGCAGAACCCGCCGGCCTAGCTGCGCCGTGACCAGGTCCGACAGCGCGCCGAAGAGCTCGGCGCCGCTGCGGGTATCGCGCCAGGCCGCGCCGTCCCAGCGGAAGTGAAACCCACCCGAGCGCGCTGCCACCCAGATCTCGCGCGCCGCGCCATGCCGGTTGACGATGATCTTCGAGCCGTCGTCGAACTCGATCTCGAGCACGCCGCCCTCCTTCAACTCGAAATCGAGCTCGGCCTGCTCGAGCGAGCGCTCGATGCCTTCCAGCGCGGCGGCCGCCTGCGCTTCAAATTCGCGCGGTTCCATGGGGTAACATGATTTTATGCGCTCTATTCTGGCTCTCGCGGCGTCGGCCTTGCTGGCCAGCGGCTGCGGTCAGAAGGGGCCGCTCTACCTGCGCGACAGCCCGCCGCCCGGCATCAAGCCCGCCAAGTCCAAGCCGTACGAGCCGGTCCCGTACCCGCGCGAGCTGACCGAAGAAGAGAAGAAGTAGCCGCCGTGGCTTTTACCTATCGCAGCGGCGTGCTGTGCGCCGACGAAGTACCGCTGGACGACATCGCGCAGCGCTTCGGCACCCCGTGCTTCGTGTACTCGGCGAGCGCCATCGAGTCGGCGTACGCGCAGTTCACCGGAGCGCTGAAAGGGCGAGACGCCCGCGTCTGCTACTCCGTCAAGGCAAATTCCAACCTTGCGGTGCTCGCGCTGCTCGCGCGCCTCGGAGCGGGCTTCGACATCGTCTCGGGCGGGGAGCTCGCGCGCGTCGTCGGGGCAGGCGGCGACCCGCGCAAGACCTTGTTCTCCGGCGTGGGCAAGAGCGCGGAGGAGATCCGGCTCGCGCTCGAGAAGGGAATCGGCTGCATCAACCTCGAGTCCGAAGCGGAATTGAAAAGAGTTAGCGCGGTCGCGGAACGGCTCGGCAAGCGCGCGCCGGTCGCGTTTCGCGTCAATCCCGACATCGACGCGCGGACGCATCCGTATATCTCCACCGGCCTGCGCGAGAACAAGTTCGGCGTGGCGTACGCGGACGCGGAATCCCTCTACAAACGGGCGGCGGAATCGCGCCACGTGGAAATCGTAGGTATCGGCTGCCACATCGGATCGCTGCTGCAGGATAGCGCGCCGTTCGTCGCCGCCGCCGAGCGCCTGATTGCCCTGCTCGACCGCCTGGAAAGCGCCGGCATCCGCGTCCGTCACATCGACGTCGGCGGCGGCATCGGCATCCGCTACAGGGACGAAGCGCCGCAACCGCCGGCCGCCTTCGTCGGCGGGGTGCTGGCCGCGCTCGGCAAGCGGGCGCACACAGTCATCGTCGACCCCGGCCGCTCGATCGTCGGTAACGCGGGCCTGCTATTGACGCGCGTGGAGTATGTAAAACCGGGTGAGGCCAAGAGCTTTCTGGTGGTCGACGCGGCCATGAATGACCTGATCCGGCCCGCGCTCTACGGCGCCTGGCACGAGGTCAAGGTGGTCAAGGAATCCACGGCCACGCCGACTGTTTATGACGTTGTCGGCCCAGTATGCGAAAGCGCGGATTTCCTGGCCAAGGATCGCCCGCTGGCCGCGCGCGAAGGCGACTTTCTCGCCGTCATGTCTTGCGGCGCCTATGCCATGGCAATGAGCTCGAACTACAACACCCGGCCGCGCGCGGCCGAGGTGCTCGTGAAAGGGGGAGAAGTGCATTTGGTGCGCCGCCGCGAAACCACTGCGGAGCTGTTTGCCCTGGAACGCATTCCGGCCTGACAATCGTCGGTTGCCATGACCATCGCCACCCGCCGCCTTGCCCTTGTCGGACTCGTCGCCATCGTGCTCGCGGCCGCAGCAGGCGCTTACTTTTACGCCACCGACGGGCGAGCTGCCAGGAAGGAGGGCGCGAAGCCGGCGGCCAAAGGCCCACAGGCCGTGCTCATCACGTCGGCCGTGGTGCAGGCGCGCACGCTCGAGCTCTACGAGGAGGTGGTCGGCACGATCGAAAACGTGATCGATCCGACCATCGGTGCCGAGGTGGCCGGGCGCGTCACCCGCGTCGCCGGCTATACCGGCAAGAAGGTGAAGAAGGGCGAGCCGATCGCCGAGATCGACGCAGCCGACTTCGAGATCCAGGCGCGCGGCGACAAAGCCGAGATCGGGCGCCTGACGAGCCTGCTCGACCAGCAGGAAAAGGTGGTCGAGCGGCAGACCAAGCTCGTCGGCCAGGGATTCATCTCGCAGAACGTAGTCGACGACACGATCGCGCAGCGCAACGCCCTGCGCCAGCAGCTCGCCGCCGCTCGCGCGCGCGCCGAGGCCACTAGCCGCGGTCTGACGAAGTCGCGCGTGGTCGCGCCGGTCGACGGCGAGATCGAGACGCAGATCGTCGCCATCGGCGACTACGTCAAGGTCGGCGACCCGCTGTTCAAGCTCGTCGGGGTGCAGCAGCTGCGGGTGCATTTGCTGCTGCCCGAGGCTGCCGCGACGCGCATCAAGCCCGGCCTGAAGGTCGTGCTGTCGCCGCCCGCGGCGCCCGAGCAGGTGCTGGAAGCGCGCATCGACGAGATCAAGCCGACCCTCGGCGTCAACAACCGCGCGCTCGACGCGATCGTGAAGATCAGCGGCGTCGGCAACCTTTTCCGCGGCGGCGGCACGGTCAACGCGCGCATCGTGACGAACTCGCTCGATGGCGCGCTGATGGTCCCCGAGCAGAGCGTGGTGCTGCGGCCCGCGGGCAAGGTGGTCTACGCGCTCGAGGGCAATGTCGCGCGCCAGCGCATCGTCGAGACCGGCATGCGCCAGGACGGATTGCAGCAGATCGTGAAGGGCGTTGCCGCCGGCGAGACGATTGCGGCCGACGGTGCGGGCTTTCTCACCGACGGCGCCGCGGTAACGGTACGCGCGCCGCGCGGCGCGGAGAAGGGCGCGGCCGCCAAGGCAAAGGGCGAAAAGGGCGCGCCCGGCGGCTAGGACATGAGCTGAACCATGACCCTCTCCGAGCTCTCGATCCGCCGCCACGTCTTCGCCTTCATGCTGAGCGCGGTGCTGCTGCTCTTCGGCGCGATCGCCTACCAGCGCATGGGCGTCGACAAGCTGCCCTACATCGAATTCCCCATCATCTCGATCACCACGGTACAGCGCGGCGCCAACCCGGACATCATCGACGCTTCGATCACCAACCTGATCGAGACCTCGATCAACAGCGTGCCCGGGATCGAGCACATTTCGTCGACCTCGACACCGGGCACCTCGCAGGTCGTGATCACCTTCAACCTGGAGAAGCGCATCGACGTCGCGTTCCAGGAGGTGCAGGCCAAGGTGAACCAGGTGGTGCGGCGGCTGCCCAAAGACGCCGACCCGCCGGTGGTGGCGAAGGTCGAGACCAACACGCAGGCGATCCTGCAGATGGCGCTGCAGGGCGACCGCACCCAGCAGCAACTCAACCTCTACGCGATTAACGTCATCAAGAAGCAGCTCGAGACGATCGACGGCGTCGGCGAAGTGCGCATCGGCGGCCGGCGCGACCGCAACATCCGCGTCAACTTGCTGCCCGCCAAGATGGCGGCCTACGGCGTGGCCGCGCAGGACATCACCGACGCCTTCGGCCGCGAGCACCTCCAGCTCGCCGGCGGCTTCCTGGTCGGACGCTCGACCGAGCACCTGGTGAAGATCGACCTCGAGTTCCACAAGCTCGACGATCTGGCGGCGATGATCGTCGGCTACAAGGACGGCGCGCCGGTGCGGCTGCGCGATATCGCCGAGATCGAGGACGGGCTCACCGACAACCGCCAGCTCGCGCGCCTGAACGGCAAGCCCGCGGTCGGCGTCGGCATCGTCAAGGTGCCGAACACCAACACCGTGGAGATCATCGACCGGGTGCTCGAGCGCGTCGAGAAGGACGTGCGGCCGCAGCTGCCGCCCGGACTGGAGCTGCACGTCGTGCAGAGCGACAAGATCTTCATCGGCGCCATGGTCGAGGCGCTGAAGAACCACCTGGTGGAGGGCACGATCCTCGCGGCGCTGATCGTGTGGCTGTTCTTGAAGAGCTTCCGCTCCACGGTGATCATCGCCTGCTCGATCCCGGTCTCACTGATGGGCGCGATCGCCGTGATGTACTTCTTCGGCTACACGTTCAACTCGGTGACCCTGCTCGCGCTGCTGCTTCTGGTCGGGGTGGTGGTGGACGATGCGATCGTGGTGCTGGAGAACATTTACCGCCACCGTGAGGAGGACCGCGGCGCGAGCGCGATGAGCGCCGCGATCACCGGCAGCCGCGAGGTGACCTTCGCGGTAATCGCTGCGAGCTTCGCGCTGGTCGCGATCTTCGCACCGGTGGTGTTCGTGAGCGGAATCCTCGGGCAGTTCCTGCGCTCGTTCGCGGTAGTGGTCACGTTCGGCGTGCTGGTGTCCCTCTTCGTCTCGCTTACGCTCACCCCGATGCTGTGCTCGCGCTATCTCGACGTGCACGAGAAGCACGGCCGGGTGTATTGGGCGCTCGAGCGCTTCTTCGACGGCGTCGACCGCCTGTACCGCCGCATGCTCGGCTGGGCGCTGCGCAACCGCGGTCTGGTACTGGGCGCGGCGGTTCTGTTCTTTGTTTCCGCCATTCCTCTATTCGCCAACCTGCCGCGCGAGCTCGCGCCGCAGGCCGATGAAGGCCGCTTCCTGGTCGGCATCCGCACGCCGCTCGGCTCCTCGATCGCCTATACCGAGTCGAAACTGCGCGAAGTCGAAGAGATCGCATTCCGCTACCCCGAGATCGTCACCGAGTTCGGCGTGATCGGGCTGGGCTCGACCTCGCAAGTCAACCAGGCCACGCTGGTCGCGCGCATGAAGCCGCGCCACGAGCGCAGCCGCTCCCAGGCCGAGGTGATCACCGCGTTGCGGCGCGAGCTCGCGCAGGTTGCGGGCGCGCGCGCGTTTCCGCGTGCCTTCGGCCTGGTGCAGGGACAGCGCTCCGAGCCGCTGCAATTCGTGGTCAAGGGACCGAACCTGCAGGAGATGGGGCGCCTCGCCGCCGAGCTGCAGCGCACGCTGCAGGCCGATCCCGAGATCGGGCGCATGGACACCGACCTGCAACTCGACCTGCCGCAGCTCATCCTCGAGCCCGACCGGGTGCGCGCCGCGGGACTCAACCTCACCTCGGGCGACGTCGCGCTCGCCGTGAGCATGCTCACCGGCGGCATCGACATCGCGAAGTACAACGACTACCCGGGCGACGGCGAGCGCTACGACATCCGCGTCAAGGCGAAGGAGGGCGAGTTCCAGCAGCAGGTGGACCTGTCGAAGATCTACCTGCGCAACCGCCAGGGGCAGCTCGTGCGCCTCGATCAGGTGGCGCGCTTCCGCGAGGCGCTCGGGCCGGCGGTGATCTCGCGCTTCGACCTGCAGTACTCGGCGACCTTCTACGCCACGCCCACGGTCTCGCTCGGCGCGGCGATCGAAAAGGTGCGCGCCGCCGGCGAGAGCCTGCCGATCGGCTATCGCGTGGTGTTCGTCGGCGAAGCCGAGCAGCTCGAGAAGACCGCCGCCGCGACGCAGTTCACCTTCGTGCTCGCGCTCGCCCTGCTCTTCATGGTGCTCGCGAGCCAGTTCAACAGTTTCATGCAACCGTTCTACATCATGCTCGCGGTGCCGCTCGGCATCGTCGGCGGCATCGCCGCGCTCTGGCTTTCCAGCAGCACGCTCAACATCTACTCGGGCATCGGCCTGGTGCTGCTCATCGGCCTGGTGGCAAAGAACTCGATTCTGCTCGTCGACCTGACGAACCAGCGCCGCGACCAGGGCATGCACGTGGACGACGCGCTGCGCGACGCCTGCCCGATCCGCATGCGTCCGGTGGTGATGACTTCGCTCACCATCATTCTGGCGCTCGCGCCGGCCGCGATCGGCGTCGGCGCCGGCGCCGAAACCAACAAGCCGCTGTCGCTCGCGGTGATCGGCGGCATGATCACCTCCACGCTGCTCACACTGATCGTCGTTCCCGCGGGCTACTCGGTCGTCGAAGGCTGGCGCGCCCGGCGCCGCGCGGCGAAACTTCCGGGTGCCGCTGTCGCACACGGGCCGCAGGCCCCACGCAAGGAACCCTAGGAGTGCCCGAGTCGCGCAGTCTGGCGGTCTTCTGCGACTTCGAGAACATCGCGCTCGGCGTGCGCGAGGCGCGCTACTCGCAATTCGACATGGAGAAAGTGCTCGAGCGCCTGCTCGCCAAGGGCTCGATCGTGGTGAAGAAGGCCTATTGCGACTGGGAGCGCTACAAGGAATTCAAGGCGACGATGCACGCCGCCGCGTTCGAGCTGATCGAGATCCCGCACGTGCGCCAGTCGGGGAAGAACTCGGCCGATATCCGCATGGTGGTCGACGCGCTCGACCTCTGCTATACCAAGTCGCACGTCGACACCTTCGTGATCGTGAGCGGGGACTCGGACTTCTCGCCGCTCGTCTCCAAGCTGCGCGAGAACGCCAAGACCGTGATCGGCGTCGGGGTCAAGAACTCGAGCTCGGATCTGCTGATCAACAACTGCGACGAATTCATCTACTACGACGACCTGGTGCGCGCCGAGGAGCAGAAACGGCGGGCCGCGAAGAAGCGCCGCGAGTCGGCGCCGGCGGGCGCGAGCGGCGACAAGAGCAACGGCGACAAGAAGCAGGAGGCCTTCGACCTGATGCTCGGCACGCTGGACGCGCTGATGGCCGAGCGCGACGCCGACGAGCGCATCTGGGGCTCGATGGTGAAGCAGGCGCTCAAGCGCCGCAATCCGGGCTTCAACGAGTCGTACTATGGCTTCCGTGCCTTCTCCGACCTCCTCGAAGAAGCCGAAAAGAAAGGCCTCATCAAGCTCGAAGCCGACGAGAAGTCCGGCGGCTACGTGGTCAAGCCCGCCCAGTAGCGCCGAGTTGCAGGCGGCCGCGGGCAAAGGCCTGCGCGACGTCATCGGTCCGTGTCTCAAGGTACTGTTCTGCGGCATCAACCCCGGGCTCTATTCCGCAGCGACCGGCTTCCATTTCGCGCGACCCGGCAACCGCTTCTGGCCGGCACTGCACGCCGCGGGATTCACGCCGCGCCTTTTCCACCCTTCCGAGCACGCGCGGCTGCTCGAGCTCGGCTACGGGCTGACTAACCTCGTGAACCGCGGCACCGCGGCCGCCGACGAGCTTTCGACCGCGGAACTGGTCCGAGGCGGCAGGACGCTCGCGGCGAAGGTGCGTCGCTTCCGGCCGCGCGCCGTGGCGTTTGTCGGGCTCGGCGCCTACCGCACCGCCTTCGGTCGTCCGCGGACGACGCTCGGCCAGCAGCCCGAGCCGCTGGAAGGCGCCAAAGTGTGGGTGCTGCCCAGTCCGAGCGGCTTGAACGCGAACTACCAGTTGCCCGCGCTCGTCAAATTGTTTCGTGCTCTCAGAATGCGGAGCTGAAAATGGCCACCAAGCTGGACAAGTCCTTGAAGCGAGAGATCGACATCGATGGCCAGCCCTACATGCTGACCATCGACCCGACCGGAATGAAGCTCGTGCCGAAAGGCAAGCGCAACGGGCTTGAGCTCGCCTGGAAAGCGCTGATCAGCGGCGAGGCCGCGCTCGCCACCGCGCTCAATGCCTCGATCCAAAAGTAGGGACCTGCACGGCGCCGCGCCGGACAAGTGCGCGGTCGCACTGCTGCTCATCGACTGGATCAACGACCTCGAGTTCGAAGGCGCGGAAAAGCTCTTTCCCCAGGCGTTGCGCGCCGCGCAGGCCGTCGAGGCGCTGCGCCGGCGCGCCAAGCAGGCCAGCGTGCCGGTGATCTACTGCAACGACAACTTCGGCAAATGGCGTTCGGACTTCCGCTCGCTCCTGCAGCACGTGCTCGAGGACGGGGTGCGCGGGCAGCCCATCGCCGAGCTACTCGCGCCCGATGAGGACGACTACTTCGTGCTCAAGCCGAAGCATTCGGGCTTTCACTCCACCACGCTCGATGTGCTGCTCGAACATCTGGGCGCGCGCACGCTGATCCTTACCGGCATCGCCGGCAACTTTTGCGTGCTCTTTACCGCGCACGATGCCTACATGCGGGACTTCGAGCTGCTCGTGCCGGCGGACTGCACCGCCTCGGAAAAGGAGGCGGATAGCCGCCGTGCGCTCGAGCACATGGCGAGGACGTGCAAAGCCGACGTCGGACCCTCGTCCGGCATCAGCTTCGCCAAGCTGCGGAAGGCGGCCTAGTAGGTCTTGTACTGGAGGTACTTGCCTGACATCACGATCTTCACCCGGTCGCCTTTCTCGTTCGGCAGGCGCGTAAGGTCCATGTCGAAATCAATCGCGCTCATGATGCCGTCGCCGAACTCCTCGTGGATCAGCGCCTTGAAGGTCGTGCCGTACACGTTGACCAGCTCGTAGAAGCGGTAAATGAGCGGATCGGTCGGCACCGCGGTGGGCAGAGAGCCTTTGTAAGGCACGGTCTGCAGCAGCAGCACGGCTTCTTCGGGCAGGTCGAACAGCTTGCCGACCGCCTCTGCCTGCTTCTTCGTCATCTGCATCTGGCCGAGGCAGGCGGCGGCGGTCCATTCCTTGGCGGCGCCGACCTTCTTGGCGATCTCGGGCCACTTGAGGCCCGCCTTCATCTTGCGGAAAACGATGAGGTCGGTCACGTCCTCGCGCTTCATCGGCTTCATCAGGTTGGTGATGTCGGCGTCGCGTTTCATCGGCTTGTCCTCCTCAGTGCCTCAGGTTGACGATCTTGGCGGACGCGGCGTCGTGCAAGCCCGGCCGGACGTGCGGCGGCTGCGCCGGGCGGCGCAGCTCACCGGTCTGGTAGAGCTTCGAGCGGTTGACGAGAAAGTCCACCAGGTGGTTGCGGATGCGGTAGTACTGCGGATCGTGGTGAACGTTGTGCCGGTCGCGCGGCTTGGCGAGCGTGTTCTCCACGATCTCGGCGATGCAGGCGTTGGGGCCGTTCGACATCAGCAGGATGCGGTCGGCAAGCAGGATCGCCTCGTCGACGTCGTGCGTGATCATGAATACGGTCTGACGGGTGGCGGCGCAGATGCGCACCAGCTCGTCCTGAATCGTGCCGCGAGTGAGCGCGTCGAGCGCGCCGAACGGCTCATCGAGCAACAGCATTTTCGGCTGGATCGCGAAGGCGCGCGCAATGCCTACGCGCTGCTTCATGCCGCCGGAGAGCTCGGCGGGCTTCTTGTGCTCGGCGCCGGTGAGACCGACCAGGTCGATAAACTTCTGGCAGTGGGTCTGGACCTGGATGCGGTTCCACTGCGCCCAGCGACTGCGCACCGCGAAGGCGATGTTGCCGAGCACCGAGAGCCACGGCATCAGCGCGTGCCCCTGGAACACCACGCCGCGGTCGAGCGAGGGACCGGCGACCTCACGGTTGTCCATGACCACCACACCCTCGGAGGCGCGATCCAGCCCCGCAAGGATGTTGAGGATCGTGGTCTTGCCGCACCCCGAGTGTCCGATGATGCACACGAACTCGCCCTTTTCCATCGCGAAGTTCACCTGCTCGAACACCGTGGCGCTGCCGTAGCGCCGCGCGAGGGCCTGGATCTCGAGGAAGCTCATTCGACGTAGGTCACCGCGCGTTGCAGCCGCCCGATGAGGAAGTCGAGCAGCATGCCGACCACGCCGATCACCAGGATCGCGAAGATGACGTTCGTAAGGTTGAGGTTGTTCCACTCGTTCCACACGAAATAGCCGATACCGGTGCCGCCGACCAGCATTTCCGCGGCGACGATCACGAGCCACGCGATGCCGATCGAGATCCGCATCCCGGTGAGGATGGTCGGCGCCGCGGCGGGAAGAATCACGGCGAAGGCCTTGCGCAACGGCGGGACTTCCAGGGTCCGCGCCACATTGAGCCAGTCGCGGCGCACCGACGCCACGCCGAACGCGGTGTTGATCAGCATCGGCCACACCGAGCAAATGAAGATCACGAACACGCCGGACACGGAGCTGTCCTTGATGGTGTAGAGCGCGAGCGGCATCCACGCGAGCGGGGAGATCGGCTTCAGTACCTGGACAAAGGGATTCAGCGCGCGGTGCAGCAGCGGCGACATGCCGATCAGGAAGCCGAGCGGTACGGCAAAGAGGATGGCGAGCGCGTAGCCCGCGCCGACCCGGGCGAGAGAATGACCGAGCTGGATGCCGATGCCCTTGTCGTTGGCGCCGCGGTCGTAGAGAGGGTCCCTGAGTTGCGTCCACGCCGCCTCGCCCAGCTGCTGGAGAGTGGGAAAGCCGTCCGACTTCTTCGCGCCCTTGCCCAAAAGCTTCGCGTACTCGTCGACTGCCGCTTGCGCCTCACCCTTCGGCAGCGTGGCGAGATGCCAGATTCCAAGGAACAGGCACAGGAAAGCGACCGAAAGCAGCGCTGCGGTGAGCGACTGAGCTTTCACGCGCCCACCGCCTTGCGGATGGGAAAGCCCGCGAGGTACTTCTCGGGCTGCGCCGGGTCGAACTCGCGCCCCATTACCTTGAACTTGGCGTAGCTCGAAGCCGGCGTCTTCATCTCGAGCTGCGCCATGTATTTGCGGGCGTCGGTGACCAGGAATACCTGCTCGGCGATCTGCTTGTAGTTGACGTCGCCCTTGACGTAGCCCCAGCGCTTCATCTGCGTGAGGATCCACACCGCCATGGAATGCCAGGGGAAGGGGTCGAAGTCCGCGCGATCCGGCACCTGCCTCACCGCGCCCAGCCCGTCGGCGAACTTGCCGGTCAGCACCTGCTCGACCACGGTTTCAGGCTGGTTGAGGTAGTTCGGCGGCGAGATTACCTTGGCGATGAGCGGCCGGTTCTTCGGCTCGCGCGCCATGCGTGCGGCGGTCAGCACGGCGCGGTACAGCGCGGCGAACGTGTTCGGGTTTTCCTTGATGAACCCCTCGCTCACGCCGAACGCGCAACACGGGTGCCCGTCCCACAGCTCCTTCGACAGCAGATGGATGAAGCCCACCTCGTCGTACACCGCGCGCTGGTTGAACGGATCGGGGCCGAGAAAGCCGTCGATGTTGCCGGCGCGCAGGTTCGCCACCATCTCGGGCGGCGGCGTAACGCGGATCTGGATGTCGGTGTCGGGATCGAGCCCGTGCTCGGCAACGTAGTAGCGCAGCAGGAAGTTGTGGATCGAGTAGTCGAACGGCACGGCGAAGCGGAAGCCCTTCCATTGCTTCGGGTCGCGCTTGTCCTTGTGCCGAGCAGCGAGGGTGATGGCCTGACCGTTCACGTTCTGCACCGTCATCACGCGCATCGGCTGTTGCGCCGAGCCGAGTCCCATCGAGATCGCGATCGGCATCGGCGACAGGAAATGCGACGCGTCGTGCTCTTTGGTAAGCATCTTGTCTCGGATCAGCGCCCAGCCCGCGGTCTTGATGAGTGATACCTTGAGCCCCTGCTCGCGGTAGAAGCCGAGCGGGTCGGCCATGATCAGCGGACTCGCGCAGGTGATCGGGATGAAGCCGATCTTCAGCTCAGGCTTCTCGGGCTTCTCCTTCACCTGCGCATGCGCTTCCAGCGCGCTGAACGGAAAGAAGCTGGCCAGCGCGCCGTAGGCGGTGGCCTGGCCCACCGCGCGCAGGAAGCGCCGGCGCATTGCCGGCTGCGGAACCAGCGCGCGCATGACTGCGGTCTGCAGGACGCCGGCATCGTGCTCCTCCTGGGAGCCGTGCTGGCCGCAGTTGCAGTTGGATAGCAGGGGCATCGGCGCCCTCACGTGGAGAATGAACGCCAACGATCTGCAGCAACCGTGCCACTGGTAAGTGGTTGTCTTTGCTCGTCGGGCGCGGGGCCTACTTCACTACGGTGGTGCGCGCTCCGGCCGCACGCCCCAGAACGGTGCTCAGGGGGGATTCAGTTGCTGGTAAGCCGCGTTGGCAACGTTCAGCAGGTCCTCCTTGCTGATGTCGCCCGAGGACAGCGCGTAGCCGCTCTTGCCGTCGACCCAGTAGAACACGCCGACCGTGCCTTCGCGCGTGTAGCGAAACGCGGTCGAGCGGTTCGAAGCCATGTCGCTGCGGACGTAGAGCGTGACGCGTGTGCCACGGTTGCACTGGTACATGAAATGCGCGACCGGCCCCTGCTCGCCCGGCAGCAGCCGCCCGCCGACCAGGCTGTAGCCGACGCCCTCAAGCTTGGGGGCGCGCAACTGCGTGCCCAAACGCTTCGAAAGCCAGGTGACGAGGTGCGCCTCCTGATCGGCGCCGACCTCGACCGGGTGGCGCACTTCCGGCGAGTAGGTCGCATGTGCGACGGCCGCTCTTCGCGCGAGTGCCGACGCGGCCTCGGTGCCCGCCGCCGGGTTGGGCTGCATGGAATGAAACTGCCATCCCAGGATGCCGCCCAGCGCGGCGCCGAACGCGATCCAGGCGGCCACCATCGCGAACCGGCGTGTGCGCGACGGGCGCAGCGCGCGCTGCAGGCGCTCGGGCACGGGCTCGTCGAGCACGCCCTCGTAGGTGCTGCGCAGCTCGGCCGCGAGCCGGCGGTAGTTCTCGATGCGCTCGGCATCCTCGGGATGATCGGCAAGCCAAGCCGCTACCGCGGCTTGCCGCTCCTCGGGCAGCTCGCCGTCGGCGTAGGCCTGAAGGTCGTGCTCGCTGGCCGGGTTGATCATTTCACCACCTTCAATTTCGCGCTCACCGGCTGCCCGAGCATCATCGCGCGCAGCTTTTCACGCGCGCGCGACAGGCGCGACATCACTGTGCCGATCGGGATGCCGAGCGTGCGCGCGACCTGCTCGTAGCTCATCTCCTCGAGCGTGACGAGCAGCAGCACCGCGCGCTGATCCGCGGGCAGGCGCGCGATGCCGCGGTCGAGGTCGCGCACGAGCAGCGCGTCGCCCTGCGGCGCACGCTGCGCGAGCTCGGGCATCTCGTCGCCGAGGGTGTCGGTGGCGCGCGATGCGCGCACGCGGTTGACGTGTACGTTGTGCATCACTGTGAAAAGCCAAGCGCGGAGATCAGTCCCGCGGCGGTAGAGGTGCAGCTTCGCCCAGGCGCGCTCCAGCGTGTCCTGCACCAGGTCATCGGCGGTGGCGCGGTCGCCAACCAGCGCGCGAGCGTAGCGCCGCAGCCGCGGGATCAGCTCAACCAGGCGCTGGGCTTCGTTCATAAGGGGAACAAGGGTCCTCGGCCGCGTATTCCAGTGTATTTACCCCTATTTACCCTCTTCAGGCAACGGTGGCAGGGCGCGCAGGTAGGCAATCATGGCATTGAGGTCCGCCGGGGTGAGCTGGCTCGTCGTATTGGTGATCACTTCGCCCATCTCCTTGGCAGGGACATCGCCGTCGGCGGTGAGGCCGGTGGTGAGGAACTCGCGCAGCTCGCCGTCGCCCCGCTTCTTGAGCCGCGTGGGCGTCAGGTTGGGCGCGACGTCCTTGGCGCCAGCGAGAAACTGGTCCTTCTTCGTCGCGCCGAGGAAATTGCGCGGGGTGTGGCACTCGCCGCAATGACCCAGGGCGCGCACCAGGTACTCGCCACGATTAGCCGCGTTCTGCGCCATGGGCCCCGGCGTGAAGAACAGCCACTTCCAGAACCCGACCATGAAACGCCAGCGATAAAGAAACCCGAGGTCGTGCGGCTCGCTTGCTCGGGCGTTCGCCGGCAGCGAGCGCAGGTAGGCCCAGAGGTCGCGCAGGTCGGCGTCGGTAACGAGCGTGAAGGAGGGATAGGGAAAGGCCGGGAAATAGTTCGCACCATCCGGACGCCGCCCCTCGCGCATCGCGCGCATGAAGTCGGCTTCGGACCATTTGCCGATGCCGGCTTCCGGATGCGGAGTGATGTTCGGCCCGTAGAACGTGCCGAAGGGAGTCTTGAGAGCGCGCCCTCCCGCAAAAGGGGCAGCCTTTTCCTTCTCCTCGGTATGGCAGCCCAGGCAACCGCCGGCCTTGGCCAAGTACTCGCCGCGCTTCGCGTCGCCTTGCCCGAAGCAAAACGTGGTGGCGAGAAAAAGCAAAAGCCCCGCGACGGCGGGGCTTCCTTGCAACATCGCTTGCTTACTGTTTTTCGCGGAAGCCCTCGTGGCAGGCGCCGCAAACCTTGCCGACCGCTGCGTACTGCTGCTTCACGCCGGCTTCATCCTTCTTGCGCGCGATCTCGCCGAGCTTCGCGGTCTCGCTCTGCAGCCGCTGCGCGAGCTCGTCGAACTTGGCCTTTTGCTCCCACGCCGCGGGCAGCGTACGGCTCTTCTCGCCCTTGGTGTTCTCGTGGAAGCCGTCCCATGGCATCTGCGCCAGGTTCTCGAGGTACGTGGCGTTGCGCGAAACGACGTCGGCGTTGTACGGGGAGACTTTCCCCGATGCCATGCCGGCGATCGGGCCCCAGTATTTTCCAATCAATGTCATCGCGGACTGGCGCTGCTTGACCAGGACGTCGGGCTTGACCTGCGCGGCGGCGATGCCGGCCAGGCCACCCATCGCCACGGCTGCCGCGGCTAGCACAAGCGTCTTCTTCATCGGACTACCTCCTCAAAGATCGCGGCAATGGGCCGCATCGATTGAAAACACTTGCGCCAGAGGGCCTATTCCGCTAGCGCAACCCGGACGCGTATTCTGCTACGGCGCGGATCTCGCGGTCGGTCATCCGGGCGGTCACACCCCGCATCATGCCGTTCGGGTCGTTGGCGCGCCCGCCTTCCTTGAAGGCCTTGAGTTGCGAGGCAATGTACTCCGCGTACTGCCCCCCCAGACGGGGATATTGGGCGGGCATCCCCGCCCCCGTCGGGCCGTGGCAACCGGCGCAGGCGGGCACGCCGGTCGCGGTGTTGCCGCCGCGCCAGAGCTTCTGGCCGAGCGCCGCGAGGTCCTTATCGGCGGCTGCGGCCGGCTTGAGCTTCTGGCCGGCGTAGAACGCGGCGAGGCCCTTCATGTCGGCTTCCGAGAGATTCGCCACCATGCCCATCATGATGGGGCTTTCGCGCGCCGGCTTCTTGCCACCCTGCGCCTTGAAGTCGACGAGCTGCTTGTGGAGGTACTCGGGGATCTGCCCGGCGATTTTCGGATTGGCCGGCGCGGTGCTGTTGCCGTCGGCGGCGTGGCACGCCGCGCACACCTGGTTCGCAATGCTCTGCGCCTTCGCTGCATCCGGCGCCTGAGCCTGTGCGCCGAGCGCCAACACTGCGCCGGCGGCGCACATCAATGCACGTATCATCCCCTCGCCCCTGATCATCGAAAGGCGCGATTTTATTAGATTATTCTCGCAAGCACAGTTCCTCGCGGCGGCCGGGCGGCCGGGCGACATCCCGCCCGGGGGCCCGCCCGAGGTGGCCTTCGCTGGACGCTCGAACGTGGGCAAGTCCAGCGCGATCAATGCGCTCGCCGGGCGAAAGCGCCTTGCGTTCACCAGCAAGACGCCGGGACGCACACAGACCATCAACTTCTACGAGCTCGCGACCGGCGCGCGCCTGGTGGACCTGCCGGGCTACGGATTCGCGCGCGCGCCGCGCGCGCTGCGCTCCCAATGGAAAGACCTTGTCGACGCTTATCTGCGCTCGCGGCCGACGCTCGCCGGCATGGTGGTGATCATGGACGCGCGCCATCCTTTTACACCGCTTGACCGACAATTACTCGAATGGCTCGGCGATGCACGCAAGCTCGTGCTGCTCTCGAAAGCCGACAAGCTCTCGCGCCCCGAGCAGGCGGCGCTCGCGAAGCAGCACGGCAATGCGTTGCTCTTTTCGAGCGTCACGCGGCAGGGTGTCGAGGAATGTCGCGGCCTGCTCGAATCGTGGCTCGAGCAGGCCGCAGAAATAAAAAGCCCCCGGTAAAGGGGATATAAACCGGGGGCAAAAACGCCTTAATTTTTGGATTAAGGCACCCGCTCAGGGAGGAGAAGCGGGAGACGATCATCTCGTCCAAAGGTAAGATTCGCACCGCCCGGCAAAAGTTCCCCCGGCTAACATTTCGAAACAAATGAACATTTACGGTAATTTCCCTGGACTGCGGATGCGCCGCATGCGGCGCGACGAATTCTCGCGGCGCCTGATGCGCGAAACCACACTCACGACGGGGGATCTCATCTACCCCGTCTTCGTGCTCGACGGGAAAAACCGCACCGAAAAAGTGGCTTCCATGCCCGGCGTCGAGCGCATGACGATCGACAAGCTGCTGCCGGTCGCCGAACAGTGCGTGAAGCTGCGCATCCCGGTGCTCGCGCTCTTTCCGGTGATCGATGCGAAGCTGAAGACTGCCGACGGGCGCGAAGCGTTCAATACAAGAGGTCTCGTGCCGCGTGCGGCGGCACAGTTGAAGAAACGCTTTCCCGAGCTCGGACTGATGACCGACGTCGCGCTCGATCCCTACACCTCGCATGGCCAGGATGGGGTGATCGATGACAACAGCTACATCCTGAACGACGCGACGCTCGACATCCTTGTGAAGCAGGCGCTCGCGCAGGCGGCGGCCGGCGTCGACATCGTCGCGCCTTCGGACATGATGGACGGACGCATCGGCCGTATCCGCGGCGCGCTGGAAAAAGCGGGCCACATCCACACCAAGATCATGGCGTACTCGGCCAAGTACGCGTCGGGCTTCTACGGCCCGTTCCGCGATGCGGTCGGCTCGGCGAAAGCGCTCGGCAAGGCCGACAAGCAGACCTACCAGATGGACCCGGCGAACTCCGACGAGGCGCTCTGGGAAGTCGGCCTGGACCTCGCCGAGGGCGCGGACATGGTGATGGTCAAGCCGGGGCTGCCCTACCTCGACGTCCTGCGGCGCGTGAAGGACGAGTTCAAGGCGCCGACCTACGTGTATCAGGTGTCGGGCGAATATTCGATGCTGCGCGCGGCGATCGCCAACGGCTGGCTGCCGGAGTCGTGCGTGATGGAAAGCCTGCTTGCCTTTAAGCGTGCCGGCGCCGACGGCATCCTGACCTATTTCGCGCTGGACGCGGCTAAGGCGCTGTCGCCAGAGAAAGCGTCTTCAGGAAGCGCTCGGCGTTCTGGTAGCCGATCACGCGCAGCCCCTTGATCTCGCGCCCATCGGCATCGAAGAAGATGATGCCGGGCGGCCCGAACAGCGAGAAGCGCTTGAGCAGCGCCTTGTCGTCTTCGTTATGCGCGGTCACGTCCACCTGCAGCAGCAGCATGCGGTCGAGCTCGGCGCGCACCTTCGGATTCGAGAAGGTAAAGCTCTCCATTTCCTTGCACGACACGCACCAGTCGGCATAGAAGTCGAGCATCACCGGCCGCCCCGGCGCTTTCAATTTCGTCTCCAGCTCGGCCAGCGACGCGACGCGCGTCCAGGGTAGCGGCGCCGCGGCAGGCTGCGAGCTCTCGGTCAACCCGGCGAGCGGCCGGAGCGGGTCGCGGCTCCCGGTGAAGGCGCCCACGAGCAGCGCTACGCCGGCGACGAGCGCGACGATGCCGGCCGCTTTCCAGAGGCGCTGCCAGGCCGAGGCGCCCGCGGGCAGCGCATCGACAGCTCGCAAGAAGACCGCCGAGCCGACGAGCAACGTCCCCCACGCGAGCATCTGCGCCATCGGCGGGATAACCGGCGACACGATCCAGATCGCGACCGCGAGCAGCAGGACGCCGAAAAATTTTCGCACGCCTTCCATCCACGCGCCCGCACGGGGCAGCAATGCGCCCTCGGAAATTCCGACGGCGACAAGCGGCACGCCCATGCCTAGCGCCATAGCAAAAAGCGCAGTGCCGCCGAGCGCAATGTCGCGCGTCTGCGAAATATAGAGAAGCGCTCCCGCGAGCGGCGCGGCGACGCATGGGCTGACGATAATTGCCGAGAGCACGCCCATCGCGGCGACCGAGGCGATGCGCCCGCCGCGCAGCCGCTGGTGGGCCGAATTGAGCCGCTGGTGCAGGAAGCCGGGCAGCCGCAACTCATAGAGCCCGAACATGGAAAGCGCGAGCGCGACAAACACCAGCGCGAACGCGCCGAGCACCCACGCGTTCTGCAGCGCGGCCGCAATCAGCGAACCCGAATACGCCGCGGCAACGCCTGCGAGCGCGTACGCCACCGCCATGCCGAGCACGTAGCTGAGCGATAGCGCAAGGCCGCGCGCCTTGTTCAGCTGCTCGCCCTCGCCGGCGATGATCGCGGACAGGATCGGGATCATCGGCAACACGCAGGGCGTGAAGGTGAGCAGCAAGCCGAATACGAAGAAGCCGGCCAGCACCAGCGCCGCGTTGCCCTCGAATAGCCGTGCGATCTCCACATCGCTCGCGAAAATCGAGAACCGTGGCTCGGATGCTCCCCCAGCGGAAGTGAGCTGCAACGACGCTTGGGATTCCATTGGCACGTAGCAAACACCGACATCGGCGCAGCCTTGCGACACCACCTTGAGCTCGAAGCGCCCCTCGCCTTGCGCGGGGATGTGGATGCGGACCTGCCGGCGGTAGGTTTCCACCTCGCCGAAAAACTCATCCTTGTGGCGCGCACCCGAGGGAAGTTGCGGCGTCCCGAGCTTGACCGCCGGATTGCCTTCGGCGCTGAAGCGGAACTTGTCGCGGTACATGTAGTAGCCGTCGGCGATCGCGAAGGTCACGTCGATGCCGCCCTGCGCCGGGAGTGCGCTGAAGCGGAACGCCTTCTCCGGCTCGAGCAGCTCATCGTTCTTCTTGAAGAGCTGCGCCCAGCCCGGGGCGGCTAGGGCCAACAGCAGGAAGGCGATTAGGAAGCGCTTCACGTCTTGGTCTCGGCGGCCACCCAGTCGAGGTAAGCGGGCAGTCCGTGCTCGATTGGGACCGCGATGATCTCCGGAAGTTCGTAGGGATGCCCGCCGCGCAGCGCCTGCTCCAATGCTGCATAGCATTCTTGCGTGGTCTTGATGAGCATCGGGTGCTCTTCGTCGTGCTGTACCGCGCCTTTCCAGCGGTACACCGAGCGGCAAGGCGCCAGGATGTTGACGCATGCAGCAAGTTGCTTCTCGACGAGCATGTCGGCGAGCTTCTCGGCCGTCGGGCGATCCGGCACGTTGGTAAGCACCAGGAGCTTGGTAGACTGCATCCAGCTATTCTAGCGATGCAAAAAGTCACCGTTCAGCCGAGCGGCCATAGCTTCGAGGTCCAGGAGGGCGAGTCCGTGCTCACCGCGGCCTTGCGTCAGGGGGTAATGCTGCCCTACGGCTGCAAGAACGGCGCTTGCGGCTCATGCAAGGGCAAGATCCTGCAGGGCGGCGTCGACTACGGTCACTACCACGCGCGCGTGCTCACCGAAGCGGAAAAGGCGCACGGCAAGGCCCTTTTCTGCCAGGCCAAGCCGCTTGGCGAGCTCGTGATCGAGTGCCGCACCATCGGCGCGGCCAAAGACATCGCAGTGCGCTTGCTGCCGTGCCGCGTGCAGAAGCTCGAGAAAGTCGCGGACGACGTGATGATCGTGCAGCTCAAGCTACCGGCGAACGAGCGGCTGCAGTTCCTCGCCGGGCAGTACATCGATTTCCTGCTGAAGGGCGGCGACCGGCGCAGCTTCTCGATGGGGAACCCTCCGCACGCGGACGAGTTCCTCGAACTCCATGTCCGCCAGGTCGCCGGCGGCACCTTCACCGACCATGTATTCAACAAGATGAAAGAGCGCGACATCCTGCGCCTCGAAGGACCGCTCGGCAGCTTCTTCCTGCGCGAGGACAGCGAAAAACCGATCGTGTTCGTCGCCAGCGGCACCGGCTTCGCGCCGATCAAGTCCATCATCGAAAGCGCCTTACACCGCAACAACGCGCGCCCAATGGTGCTCTACTGGGGCGCCCGCCGGCCGAAGGACCTCTACCTCAACGCGCTGCCGGAAAAATGGGCGCGCGAGCACGCGAATTTCCGCTACGTCCCCGTGATCTCCGAAGCGCGGCCCGAAGACCAGTGGACCGGCCGCTCGGGCTTCGTGCATCGCGCCGTAATGCAAGACCTGCCAGACCTCTCCCGCTACCAGGTCTACGCCTGCGGCGTGCCGATCATGGTGGATTCGGCGAGAAAAGACTTCACCGAGCGGTGCCAGCTACCCGAGGACGAGTTCTACGCCGACTCGTTCACCACTCAAGCCGACCTCGCTTCAGACGAACTGCGGTAGAAGTTCCGGGGCGATTATTGAACCGCCACGTCCCGCTTCTTCGCGCGCGCCCGCATGAGTAACCCGATCAGAACACCCCATTGGACGGCGCCCAAGGCACCAGCTATCGCAACATGCAGGAGCGTCGAACCCATTGGGAACGTAAGCACTGCGAGAGGAAACCCTGTCACATAGAGCACAAGAGTCGCGGAGACACACTCTTCTGCAATAGGAAACGCGCAGACGCCCAACCAGAACGCAGCCCATCCAACATAGGCAAGAACTACAACGGCAATCCACAGCCGTGAAGTGCCTTGCCCTCTCGCGTTCATGGGAACGGGCAACCCTGAACTGAATCGCACATGGATGGCGGGGCTTGCCGAAACG
>DASRIR010000088.1:0-6846 GCA_035649875.1 Burkholderiales bacterium
CGGCGAGCTTTCCGACCTCCTCGTGGTTGAGGCCGCTCGCCGGCTCGTCGAGGAGGAGGAGCTTCGGCTCGGACGCGAGCGCGCGCGCGAGCTCGACGCGCTTCTGCGTGCCGAACGGCAGGTCCGCGACGCGCGCGGCGGTGAGCCGGTCGAGGCCGAGCAGCGCGAGCAGCGCGCGGGCGCGCTCCTCGGCGTCGCGGTCGCTCTTGACCGCGAACGGCAGCCGCAGCGCGTTGGCGAAGAATCCCCCGCGCATGCGGCAGTGACGGCCGACCATCACGTTGTCGAGCACCGTCATGGTGCGAAAAAGCGCCAGGTTCTGGAACGTGCGCCCGATTCCGAGCGCGGCGACGCGGTGTCGCGGCACTTCGAGCAGGCTCGCGCCGTCGAAGCGGATCTCGCCGCGGTCGCATTCGTAGAGCCGCGACACGCAGTTGAAGAGGGTGGTCTTGCCGGCGCCGTTGGGGCCGATCAGGCCGACGATCTGTCCGGGAGCGACGTCGAAGGACACGCCGTCGAGCGCGACGATGCCGCCGAAGCGCACGGCAACTTCGTGCACGCGCAACAACGGCTGCGAAGCCACGGCTTCGGCCAATCCCTCCTCCCAGCGTGGATTGTATCTGGACAACGGCTAAAATCGGCCGTCCCCCCTCGGAGGGCCCTGAATGAGCGACGTCGCCCACTACGCCGTCCGCGACGGCATTGCCGTCATCACCATGAACAACCCGCCCGTGAACGGCCTGGGCAATGCGCTGCGCGCGGAGCTGATGGCATCGTTGCGGAAGGCCGAAGGCGACCCGACGGTGAAAGGCGCGGTGATCATCGGCTCCGCCAAGGCGTTCTCGGGCGGCGCCGACATCCGCGAATTCGGCAAGCCGCGCGAGAAGCCCGACCTGTTCGAGGTGAACGACCAGCAGGACGCGATGACCAAGCCGCTCGTCGCGGCGATCGGCGGCTTCGCGCTCGGCGGCGGCCTCGAGCTCGCGCTCGGCTGCCACTACCGCGTGGCGGCGCCGCGCTCGCAGCTCGGGCTGCCCGAAGTGAAGCTCGGCATCCTGCCCGGCTCGGGCGGCACCCAGCGCCTGCCGCGCATCATCCCGATGGCCGATGCCGTGCGCATGATGACGACCGGCAACACGATCCCCGCGGAGAAGGCCAAGGACCTCGGCCTGGTGGACGAAATCGTCGTCGGCGATCTGCTCGAAGGCGCGATCAAGTTCCTGCAGCAGGACAGATCCATTCGCCGCATCCGCGACATGAAGGCGAAGCTGAACGGCGACCCCGAGGCTTTCTTCGCGCAGGTGCGCGACAAGGTGGCGAAGGAATCGCGCGGCTACCCGGCGCCGCTCGAGATCGTGGCCTGCGCCGCGGCGGCGGCCACCCTGCCCTTCGACGAAGGCCGCAAGGTCGAGCGCGAGCGCTTCCAGCGCCTGGTGAACACCGTGGAGTCGAAGGCGCTGCGCCACATGTTCTTCGCCGAGCGCCAGACCTCGAAGATTCCCGACGTGCCCGAGGACACGCCGGTGCGCCCGGTCAACAAGGCGGCGGTGATCGGCGCGGGCACCATGGGCGGCGGCATCGCGATGTGCTTCGCGAACGCCGGAATTCCCGTAGCGCTCGTCGACACCACCCAGGAAGCGCTCGACAAGGGCATTCAACGGATCAAGGGCAACTACGCCGCGACAGTCGAGAAGGGCCGCCTCACGCAGGACGACATGGACAAGCGCATGGCCCTGATCTCGCCCAAGGCGGACCTCAAGGAGATCAAGGGCGCCGACCTCGTGGTCGAAGCGGTGTTCGAGCGCATGGACGTGAAGCAGGACCTCTTCAGGAAGCTCGACGCGCTGATGCAGCCGGGCGCGATCCTCGCCACCAACACGTCCACTCTCGACGTGGACGAGATCGCCGCCGCCACCAAGCGCCCCGCGGACGTGGTCGGCACGCACTTCTTCTCGCCGGCCAACGTAATGCGGCTTCTGGAAGTGGTGCGCGGCCGAAACACAGCCAAGGACGTACTTGCCACGACGATGAAGCTCGGCAAGACGCTCAAGAAGCTGCCGGTGGTCTCCGGGGTGTGCGATGGCTTCATCGGCAACCGCATGCTCGAGAAGTACGTGCAGCAGAGCCTCTTCCTGCTCGAAGAGGGCGCGACCCCGGCGCAGGTCGACAGCGCGCTCCAGCGCTGGGGAATGGCGATGGGGCCGTTCGCGATGTACGACATGGCGGGCAACGACATCGGCTGGGAGATCCGCAAGCGGCGCGCGAAGGAGCGCCCCGACATGGTGTACGCGAAGATCGCCGACCTGATCTGCGAGAAGGGCTGGTTCGGACAGAAGGCCGGGCGCGGCTGGTACCGCTACGAGAAGGGCAGCCGCAAGCCCATCCCCGACGAGGAAGTTGAAAGAATTCTGTCCGACTATCGAAAAGAAATCGGCGTCAAACCTCGCAAGATCGCGGACGACAAGATCATCGAGCGCTGCATCTTCGCGCTCGCCAACGAGGGCGCGCGCATCCTGGAGGAAGGCATCGCGCTGCGCGCCTCCGACATCGACATGGTGTACCTGACCGGCTACGGATTCCCGCCGTACCGCGGCGGGCCGATGTTCTACGCCGACCAGGTCGGCCTGGACAAGGTGCTGGCCTCGATCCGCAGGTTCCAGGACGGCTACCAGGGATCGCAGTGGACCGTCGCGCCGCTCCTCGCGCGACTCGCGAAGGAAGGCAAGCGCTTCAACTCGTGAAATTCGGACCGGTTCTGCTCCTCTTCCCCTGCCTGGCCCTGGCGCAGGGGCTGCCGCCGACGCCCGCGTGAAGGCGCAGGCGCTCGAGCACGTGAAAGCGTTCCTGAAAGAAACCCTGCTGCGCTGAAAGGACCCCCATGACCGAAGCCGTCATCGTTTCCACCGCGCGCACGCCGCTCTGCAAGAGCTGGCGCGGCGCGCTCAACCTGACCCACGGCGCCAAGATGGGCGGCCACGTGGTGCACGCCGCGCTCGAGCGCGCCCGCGTCGACGCGGACGAAGTCGAGGACGTGATCATCGGCTGCGCCAACCCCGAAGGCGCGACCGGCTGGAACATCGCGCGCCAGATCGCGATCCGCGCCGGCTGCCCGATCAGCGTGCCGGGCATGACGGTGAACCGCTTCTGCTCCTCCGGGCTGCAGACCATCGCGCTCGCCAGCCAGCGCATCATGGCCGGCGAAGGCGACATCTACGTCGCGGGCGGCGTCGAGTCGATCTCGCTGGTGCAGAACGAGATGAACAAGCACCACTTCCAGGACGAGTGGCTGCACCGCCACAAGCCCGAGACCTACTGGCCGATGCTGCAGACCGCCGAGTACGTCGCGCGGCGCTACGAGATCCCGCGCGAGAAGCAGGACGAGTTCGGCGTGCAGAGCCAGAGCCGCGCGGCGAAGGCGCGCGCCGAGGGCAAGTTCAAGGACGAGATCACGCCGATCACCACCAAGATGAAGGTGGTCGACAAGAACACCGGCCACGAGACGGTCCGGGAAATCACGGTGTCCGACGACGAAGGCATCCGGCCCGACACCACCTACGAGGGCGTGTCCCAGATCAAGCCGGCGATCGAGGGCGGCTGCATCGCCGCCGGCAACGCGAGCCAGTTCTCCGATGGCGCTTCCGCATGCGTAGTCATGTCCGAGCGCGAGGCGTCGCGCCGCAACTTGAAACCGCTGGGCATCTTCCGCGGCTTTGCGGCGGCGGGCTGCGACCCGAAGGAGATGGGCATCGGGCCGGTGTTCGCGGTGCCCAAGCTCCTCGAGCAGACCGGCAAGAAGGTGAAGGATATCGACCTCTGGGAGCTGAACGAAGCGTTCGCGGTGCAGGTGATCTACTGCCGCGACCGCATCGGCATCCCGAACGACCAGCTCAACGTCAACGGCGGCGCGATCGCGCTTGGCCACCCCTACGGCATGTCGGGCGCGCGCCTCGCGGGCCACGCGCTGATCGAGGGCAAGCGCCGCGGCGCGAAGCTCGTCGTCGTCACCATGTGCATCGGCGGAGGAATGGGAGCAGCAGGACTATTCGAAGTCGCCTGAAGTCAACCCAACGGAGGGTCATATGAAAGGCGTGGCACTGGCACTTGCAATCGGACTAGCGACAGGCACGGCCATCGCGCAGTCGGCACAGAGCCTGGTGGGCGCCTGGGACCTGGAAATCGCCGGCGACACCTACGGCAGGAGCCCCAAGGGACGCCTGATCTTCACCGCCGACGGGCGCTACGCGCTGATCATCACGCGCGACGATCTGCCGAAATTCGCCTCCAACAGCCGCGTCAATGGCACGCCGGACGAGAACAAGGCCGTGGTGGCGGGAAGCGTCGCGCATTTCGGCCGCTATTCGGTCGACGAGACGGAAAAGGCGATCAACCTGAAGATTGAGAATTCGACCTTCCCGAACTGGAACGGCACCGACCAGAAGCGCCCGTTCGAGCTCAAGGGCAACCAGCTGCGCTACACCAACCCGAAGCCCTCGGCCGGCGGCCCCCCCACCGGCCAGGTGGTCTGGAATCGCGCGAAGTGAAAATCGCAATTGTCGGCACGGGCGCGATGGGGTCGGTGTACGCCGGGCTCTTCGCTTCGGCCGGCCATGAGGTCTGGGCGATCGACCGCTGGCGCGAGCACGTCGACGCCATGCGCAAGAATGGCTTGCGCGTCGAAGGCGCCTCGGGCGACCGCACGGTGCGTGTCAACGCCACCAGCGAGCCGCGCGACGCGGGCCCCTGCGACCTCGTGGTATTGGCCACGAAGGCCATGCACGTGGCGGATGCCGCAGGTTCTCTGAAGCCGCTACTAAAACCCGAAACCCCGGTGCTCTCGATCCAGAACGGCCTCGGCGGGCCGGACACGGCCGCTTCGATCCTCGGCAAGGACCGCGTCATGGTCGGCGTGGTGGGCGGCTTCGGCGCTTCCATGCGCGCGCCGGGCCACGCGCACCACAACGGCTGGGAGCTCGTGCGGCTGGGCGAATATGGAGGAATGAGCGGCGGTCGCATTACCGAGCGCCTTCGACAGGTCGAGGACGTGTGGCGCGGCGCGGGATTCCGCGTCAAGGTGTTCGACGATATCGACCAGCTAGTGTGGGAGAAGCTCCTGTGCAACTGCGCCTACTCCGGCCCGTGCGCGATCGCGGGCTGCACGGTCGGAGAGGTCATGGCCGATCCCGACCTGTCGCGCATATCCGCCGCATGCGCGACGGAGGGTTTTTCAGTCGCTCTCAAAAAGCAGATACGACTGGGCTTCGACGACCCGGTGGCCTACGTGCGCGAGTTCGGGTCGAAAATTCCGAACGCGCGGCCATCCGTGCTGCTCGACCTGTTGGCAAAGCGAAAATCCGAGATCGACGTGATCAACGGCTCGATTCCGCGCGTCGGCCGCGATGTGGGCGTGGCCGCGCCAGTCAACGAAGCGATCACCGCTCTCGTCCACGTAAAAGAGCGTCAGGCGGGCTGCGTCTAGGCGAAGGAAGTCACGCTTTTCCTGTCAAAAGGTTTTTAGGACGCTTTTCAGCGGGCGCCAAGGGGCACAGCATCGATCCATGGCAAACGGACGACTCTACCGGCGCACGCAGGCAGGCGAGGCCGCATGGCACCGCCAGGATGCGCGCGTGCCGCTCGAGTACCGCCGCCTCGTCGGCCTGGTCGAGGGCGAGATGCACCCCGACACGCTGCGCACGCGCCTCGCGCGCTTCTCGCAGGACGAGATCCTGGAGATCCTCGATCACCTGGTCGAGAACGGGCTGCTCGAGACCGTGGACACCGAGGATCACCACGACCTCGACTTCACCAGCAGCTTCCTGCTCGGCGACCTGCGCAAGGCCGCCGGATAGCGCATCGCGACACAACGGCCCTGTAACAAAGCCGCGCCAAGAATAGGCCCGCACTCACAAGCGAGGAGGCAGCGATGACACTCGACGACGTGTACGGCCCGGACCAGGACGAATTCCCCCTCGAGCAGGAAGCCGAGGACTGGGACGAGGAGACCTTGGGCCTCGACTGGGAAGAGAGCGAAGCGCGCCGCATCTGCGACGAGATCGCGCCCCTGCGCGGCGCCTAGGCCGCGCGCAGCTGTGCCAGCACCTCGTCGAGGTGCATGACCCCGGCGTACTTGTGATGCATGTCGAACAGGTTCACCTTGTGCGACAGCAGGTGCCGGTCGAAGGTGCACTCCTCCACCACGATGGTGTGGTAGCCGTGCGAATAGGCGTCGACCACCGACGCACGCACGCAACCCGAGGTTGATTCGCCGCACACGATCAGGCTGCGCACCCCGAGCTGGTTGAGGTGCGCGACGAGCGGCGTGCCGAAGAAGACGCTCGCGCGCTGCTTGCGGACCACGATGTCGTCCGGTTCGGGCGCAAACTCCTTCTTGATTTCGTAACAATCCTTGCTCAAGCGCTCCCGTCGCCGGTGCGTCGAGGCGACGCGCATATCCGGGTCGCGCGTGGAGTAGATCACCGGAATCCGCGCCGCACGCGCCGCCGCGAGCAGCTTCCGCGTCGGCTCGAGCGCCGTCCAGGCAAACTCGCCGCAGCTGCTCGGATGTTCCCTCTCGTACACCAGGTTATAGAGATCGATGGCGAGCACCGCCGGGCGCTCCCCCACGCGGTGCTCGCGCTCGTAAGCGCGATACATCTCGCGCGCTTCCGCGCTGATCACATCGTCCCAGCAGTGCGTCATCGCAGCGGGAGCGAGACGGTAAAGGTCGACCCCTTGCCCGGCGCGCTTTCGAGGCGGATCGCACCGCCATGCAGTTCGACGAAGCGCTTGGTGAGCGCGAGCCCCAGGCCCGTGCCCTCCGCCTTGCCCATCCGATCGCGCCCGACCTGC
>DASRIR010000089.1:0-2004 GCA_035649875.1 Burkholderiales bacterium
GAGGTCTACGTGCTGCAGGGCAGCCTGCCGGCGGCGATCGAGCAGCTGCAGATCGCGCGCAGCGCGGGCGACGGCGATTTCTACCAGCTCTCGGTGATCGACGCGCGGCTCAAGGAGCTGCGCGCCCGCCACGCGCAGGAATTGCAGGACGCGAAGCGTTAGTTCTTCGGCGGCTGGTAGTACGCCTCATAGAGCAGGTCGAACGTCTTTTCGGCTTCGGCGAGCAACTCGGTGTCGCTGTTCGAGCGCCGCTGCGCGCCCTGCAGCAGGGTCTGCACGCCGGCCGCTTCGGCGACCGGCGTGCCGCGCGCCTCGAGGTAGTGCACGATGCTGCCGATCTTCACCAGCGCGGCGTTTTTCGCGAGATCCAGCCGGTTGATCATCTCCTCGTAGGTGACGCGCGTTTCGCTGTTGGCGAAATGCGCGCCCTCGAAGCCGAAGCTGACGGCGTTGTCGGGCAGCGACTGCGTTTTCTCCAGCCAGGTGAGCGTGGCCTCCGGATCGACGAAACGGCGGATCAGCCAGGCGCTCGCCAGGCGGTCGGCCCACAGCGGCTTGCGCGTCACCCAGGTGCGGCCGAGCAGCGCCTCGCCGGGCGCGAGCGCGGTCTGCGCCTGCGCCGGGAACAGCAGCTTGCGCACCTCGGCGTCGGCCGCGGCCAGCGTCTCCTGCGCGCGCGCGCGCGACGCGGTGGGGAAGAAGTCGAGCGCCGCGATGCTCTCGAACTCGCGGCGCTGCTTGTGGACCACGCGCGAGATCGCGCTCGGGTCGGAGTGGCCGAAGCCGACGCGCAGGCTCTCCACCGTCTTGATCAGGTTCTCGTAGCGCGCCGAGCGGTCGAACAGCTTCCTGAAATCGTCCTGCTGCGCGGGCGTCACCGCGGCGACGTGCAGCAGATACGCGCTGCCGGCCACCTTGAGGATGTACTCCGTGAGCGTGTGCAGCGACTGGCGGTTGGTCGGCGTATCGGGCAGCAGGAAAACGCCTTCGCGCATCACCGCCGCGCCGAGCGACTCGAGCGTGCGCAGCACGCGCATGCGGGAAGCCGGATCCTCGGTCGGCAGCTGCGTGATCGTCAGCAGCCAGCCGCTCGGCGCGGTGCTCGGCGCCGCCGGCAGCGGTGTCGCGTCTTCCATGTGCGGCATAATAACTTCATGAACTTCGACAAGGAACTCGACGCGCGCGGCCTGAACTGCCCGCTGCCGATCCTGCGCACCAAGAAGGCCCTCACCGACATGGCCTCGGGCCAGGTGCTGAAGGTGGTGGCGACCGACCCGGGGGCGGTCAAGGACTTCCAGACCTTCTCGCGCCAGACCGGGCACGAGCTCGTGTCGCACGCCGAAGCCGACCGGGAGTTCACCTTCTTCATGAGGAAGAAGTGAAGCGCCTGGCGTTCGCGATGCTGGGGCTGCTCGGCCCGGCGGTGCACGGCGCGGACGCCACCTACACCGTCAAGGTCCTCACACCGGAAACCGCGCTGAAGGCGGCGCAGGCGGCGTTGAAGAGCTGCCGCGAGCGCGGCTTCCAGGCCACCGTAGCGGTGGTCGACCGCATGGGCGTGGTGCAGGTGCTGCTGCGCGACCGCTTCGCCGGCCCGCACACCACGGACATGGCCACCGCCAAGGCGTATACCGCGGCGAGCTTCCGCACCAACACCACCGAGCTCGCCGAGGCCACCCAGCCCGGGCGGCCGCAGAGCGGAATCCGCAACCGCCCCGGGGTGGCCGCGGTCGGCGGGGGCATGATGATCGAGGCCGGCGGCTCGCTGCTCGGCGCGATCGGCGTGTCGGGCGCGCCCGGCGGGCGCGAGGACGACGCCTGCGCCGCGGCCGGCATCGCCGCGATCCGCGAGGACATCGAGCTGTGACCGAACGTGGAATAATCGCCGCGTGAAGGCGCGCTGGATCCGACTCGGCGCCGTCGCGCAGCGGGAGTTCGACGCGACGTACGCCGCCATCGCCGCGGTGCAGGCAAGCCGCGACGCGCCGGTGCTGCTGTGGGGTG
>DASRIR010000090.1:0-2012 GCA_035649875.1 Burkholderiales bacterium
GAGGTCTACGTGCTGCAGGGCAGCCTGCCGGCGGCGATCGAGCAGCTGCAGATCGCGCGCAGCGCGGGCGACGGCGATTTCTACCAGCTCTCGGTGATCGACGCGCGGCTCAAGGAGCTGCGCGCCCGCCACGCGCAGGAACTGCAGGACGCGAAGCGTTAGTTCTTGGGTGGCTGGTAGTACGCCTCGTAGAGCAGATCGAAGGTCTTTTCCGCCTCGGCGAGCAATTCCGCGTCGCTGGTCGAGCGCCGTTGCGCTCCCTGCAGCAAAGTCTGCACGCCGGCGGCTTCGGCGACCGGCGTGCCGCGCGCCTCGAGGTAGTGCACGATGCTGCCGATCTTCACCAGCGCGGCGTTCTTCGCCAGATCCAGCCGGTGGATCATCTCCTCGTAGGTGACGCGCGTTTCGTTGTTGGCGAAATGCGCGCCCTCGAAGCCGAAGCTGACGGCATTGTCGGGCAGCGAATGCGTCTTCTCCAGCCAGGTGAGCGTGGCCTCGGGGTCGACGAAGCGGCGGATCAGCCAGGCGCTCGCCAGGCGGTCGGCCCACAGCGGCTTGCGCGTCACCCAGGTGCGGCCGAGCAGCGCCTCGCCCGGGGCGAGCGCGGCCGGCGCCTGCGCCGGGAACAGCAGCTTGCGCACCTCGGCGTCGGCCGCGGCCAGCGTCTCCTGCGCGCGCGCGCGCGACGCGGTGGGGAAGAAGTCGAGCGCGGCGATGCTCTCGAACTCGCGGCGCTGCTTGTGGACCACGCGCGAGATCGCGCTCGGGTCGGAGTGGCCGAAGCCCACGCGCAGGCTCTCCACCGTCTTGATCAGGTTCTCGTAGCGCGCCGAGCGGTCGAACAGCTTCTTGAAATCGTCCTGCTGCGCGGGCGTCACCGCGGCGACGTGCAGCAGATACGCGCTGCCCGCCACCTTGAGGATGTACTCGGCGAGCGTGTGCAGCGACTGGCGGTTGGCCGGCGTGTCGGGCAGCAGGAAAACGCCTTCGCGCATCACCGCCGCGCCGAGCGACTCGAGCGTGCGCAGCACCCGCATGCGCGAAGCCGGATCCTCGGTCGGCAGCTGCGTGATCGTCAGCAGCCAGCCGCTCGGGGCCGTGCTCGGCGCCGCGGGCAGCGGTGTCGCGTCTTCCATGTGCGGCATAATAACTTCATGAACTTCGACAAGGAACTCGACGCGCGCGGACTGAACTGCCCGCTGCCGATCCTGCGCACCAAGAAGGCGCTCACCGACATGGCCTCGGGCCAGGTGCTCAAGGTGGTGGCGACCGACCCGGGCGCGGTCAAGGACTTCCAGACCTTCTCGCGCCAGACCGGCCACGAGCTCATGTCGCACGCCGAGGCCGACCGGGAATTCACCTTCTTCATGAGGAAGAAGTGAATCGGATGGCGTTGCTGCTCGGCCTCGCGCTCGGCGGGGCGCATGCGGCCGACGCCACGTTCAGCGTCAAGGTCCTCACCCCGGAAACCGCGCTGAAGGCGGCGCAGGCCGCGCTCAAGAGCTGCCGCGAGCGCGGCTTCCAGGCCACCGTGGCCGTGGTCGACCGCATGGGCGTGGTGCAGGTGCTGCTGCGCGACCGCTTCGCCGGCCCGCACACCACGGACATGGCGGCCGCCAAGGCCTACACCGCGGCAAGCTTCCGCACCAACACCAGCGAGCTGGCCGAGGCCACGCAGCCGGGCCGGCCGGCGAGCGGCATCCGCAACCGCCCCGGCGTCGCCGCGGTCGGCGGCGGCATGATGATCGAGGCCGGCGGCTCGCTGCTCGGCGCGATCGGCGTGTCGGGCGCGCCCGGCGGGCGCGAGGACGACGCCTGCGCCGCGGCCGGCATCGCCGCGATCCGCGAGGACATCGAGCTTTGACCACTCATGGAATAATCGCCGCGTGAAGGCGCGCTGGATCCGACTCGGCGCCGTCGCGCAGCGGGAGTTCGACGCGACGTACGCCGCCATCGCCGCGGTGCAGGCAAGCCGCGACGCGCCGGTGCTGCTGTGGGGTGAAGAAGCAGCG
>DASRIR010000091.1:0-12163 GCA_035649875.1 Burkholderiales bacterium
GATCGTGGTCTCGCCCGACGTCGGCGGCGTGGTGCGCGCCCGCGCGCTGGCGAAGCGCCTCGAGTCGGATCTCGCGATCATCGACAAGCGCCGTCCCAAGGCCAACGTTTCCGAAGTCATGAACGTGATCGGCGAGGTGAAGGATCGCACCTGCGTGATCATGGACGACATGGTCGACACCGCCGGCACGCTGGTGAAGGCCGCGCAGGTGCTGAAGGAAGAAGGCGCCACGCGCGTGGTGGCCTACTGCACGCACGCCGTGCTTTCCGGCGGCGCGGTCGAGCGCATCGCCAAGTCGGACCTCGACGAGCTGGTGGTGACCGACACCATCCCGCTCGGCGAGGACGCGCGCGCCTGCCGCAAGATTCGCATCCTGTCTGTGTCCGGCCTGATCGCCGAGACCATCCTGCGTATCTACACCGAGGAATCGGTGAGCTCACTCTTCATCGAATAGGAAATCCCATGGCTATCGAAATCAGCGCGCGGAAGCGCGAAACCCAGGGCACCGGCGCGGCGCGCAGGCTGCGCCGCAAGGGCCTGGTCCCCGGCATCGTCTACGGCGGGGACAAGGGCGCGCTCAACATTGAGCTCGACCACAAGGCGCTCTATCTCAACCTGAGGAACGAGCGCTTCCACGCCTCGATCCTCACCCTCGAAGTGGCCGGCGCGAAGGAGCAGGTGCTGCTGCGCTCGGTCAACATGCACCCGTACAAGCCGCAGGTGCAGCACGTCGACTTCCAGCGCGTGCTGAAGGACAAGAAGCTGCACATGAAGGTGCCGCTGCACTTCGCCAACGCCGAGAAGTCGCCGGGCGTGAAGGACCAGGGCGGGGTGGTGAGCCACGTGCTGAACGAGCTCGACATCAGCTGCTTCCCGGACGACCTGCCGGAGTTCGTCGAGGTCGACCTCGGCAACCTCGCGGTCGGCAATTCGATCCACGTACGGGACCTCAAGTTGCCCAAGGGCGTGGAGCTGATGCTGAAGAAGGACGAGAACCCGGTGGTCGCCACGGTCGTGGTGCCGCAGCTCGTCACCGAGGAAGAGGAAGCCGCCGCTGCCGCCGCCGCCGTTGCGCCGTCGGAAATTCCGACCACCGAGCAGGCCGCCGAGCCGAAGGAAGGCGAAGCGCCTGCCGAGGGCGCGGCCAAGGGTGGCGAGAAACCCGCCGCTGCCAAGGGCGCCGAGAAGCCCGCCGACAAGGCCGACAAGAAAGACAAGAAGTAGAGCCGCCTCGTGATCAGGCTAGTCGTCGGCCTGGGTAATCCGGGCAAGGAGTACGAGCGCACGCGCCACAACGCGGGCTTTTGGCTGGTCGAGAAGTTCGCGCAGGCGAACGGCATCGTGCTGCGCAAGGACCCGAAGTTCAAGGCGCTGGTCGGCAAGCTCGAAGGCCGCGGCGCCGGCAGTTCAACCTTCTTCCTCCTGCCGCAGTCGTACATGAACCTCAGCGGCCAGCCGGTGCAGATGCTCGCCGGCTTCTTCAAGATCAAACCCGAGGAAGTGCTGGTGGTGCACGACGAGCTCGACTTCGAGCCGGGGACCGCGCGGCTCAAGCAGGGCGGCGGCATCGCCGGGCACAACGGCTTGAAGGACATTTCGCAGCGGCTCGCGACGCACGACTACTGGCGCCTGCGTCTTGGCGTCGGCAAGCCGCCCGCTGGCAGCGAGGGCGCAGACTACGTTCTGCAGAAGCCCTCGCCCGACGAGCGCGCTGCGATCGATGCCGCGATCGACAAGTCGCTCGCGCTGCTGCCACAGATCCTGGCGGGCGACCTGCAGGCGGCGATGAACAAGCTGCACACGGAAGAGCCGAAAAAGGCCGAGCCTGCCAAGAAGATCGAAGAAGCGAAGAAGGTCGAAGAAACGAAGAAGAAAGTCGAAGAGCCGAAGAAGGAATCCGCTCCAGCGAAGGCGCCGGAAAAAACCGGGCTGCTGAAGTCTCTCTTCGGTAAAAAATGAAGTGCGGCATCGTGGGCTTGCCGAACGTCGGCAAGTCCACCTTGTTCAATGCCTTGACCAAGGCCGGGATCGCGGCCGAGAACTACCCGTTCTGCACCATCGAGCCGAACGTCGGCATCGTGCCGGTGCCCGACCTGCGCCTCGACGTGATCGCCGAGATCGTGCAGCCACAGAAGGTGGTGCCGGCCGTGGTGGAGTTCGTCGACATCGCCGGGCTGGTGGCGGGCGCTTCCAAGGGTGAAGGGCTGGGGAACAAGTTTCTCGCCAACATCCGCGAGACCGACGCGATCGCGCACGTGGTGCGCTGCTTCGACGATCCCAACGTGGTGCACGTCGCGGGGCGCGTGGACCCGGTGTCCGACATCGAGACCATCCACACCGAGCTCGCGCTGGCCGACCTGGACTCGGTGGAGAAGCAGCTCGCCAAGCACGAAAAGGTGGCGCAGGCCGGCGGCGACAAGGAAGCGCAACGGCTGGTCGCGGCGCTGAGGAAAGTGCGCGCGGTGCTGGATGCGGGCAGGCCGGCGCGCACGGCGGAGCTCTCGAAGGGGGAGCAGGCGGTGCTCAAGCCGCTCTTTCTCCTCACCATGAAGCCGGCGATGTACGTTGCCAATGTGGGAGAACAGGGTTCTCAGGAGCTTCTGAGGAGAGTTGAGTTTTATGCCGCCAAGGAAGACGCGCCGGTGGTTCCGGTATCGGCGGCGCTCGAAGCCCAGATCGCCGACATGCCCGATGAGGACAAGAAAATCTTCCTCGATGACGTCGGTATGGACGAGCCCGGGCTCAACCGCGTGGTGCGCGCGGCCTACCGCGTGCTCGGGCTGCAAACCTACTTCACCGCCGGACCCAAGGAGGTGCGCGCCTGGACGGTGCGCGCCGGCGCGACCGCGCCGCAGGCCGCGGGCGTGATTCATACCGACTTCGAGCGCGGCTTCATCCGCGCCGAAGTGGCTTCCTACGACGACTACGTCGCCTGCGGCGGCGAGCAGGGCGCCAAGGAAGCGGGCAAGCTGCGCCTCGAGGGTAGGGAATACGCCGTGCGCGACGGCGACGTCATACACTTCCGTTTCAACGTATGACCGACGTCAAGTTCGAGACCGCTAAAGCCTCGGACCTGTCGCGCCTGGTCGAGCTGCTCGGGATCCTGTTCGAATCCGAGGCGGAGTTCTCCGCGGACGCCGAGAAGCAGCGCGTCGCGCTGCAGGCGATCCTCGCCGACCCCGGCAAGGGGAAGATCTTCGTGGCGCGCGAAGGCCGCCAGGTCGTGGCGATGGCGAGCCTCCTCTACACCATCAGCACCGCCGAGGGCGGCAAGGCCGCGATCTTCGAGGACCTCGTCGTCGCCCCCGAGCAGCGCAAGCGCGGCATCGGCGCCGCGCTCCTCCGGCACGTGGTCGAACAGGCGCGCGCCGAGGGCGTGCTGCGCATCACGCTGCTGACCGACATGCAAAACGAGCGCGCGCAGGCGATGTACCGGCGGGTAGGATTCGTCGGCTCGCCGATGAAGCCGATGCGTCTAAAGATCAAGAAGGGGGTGAAATGAGAGCTGTGACGATCCTCGCCGCCGCGGCACTTGCGCTGCCGGCGTATGCGCAACAGAAAGCCGAAGACCCGCTGGTGAAGCGCGGTCGCTATCTCGTGCAGATCGGCGGCTGCAATGACTGCCATACGGCGGAATATCCTCAGAAAGGCGGAAAGGTGCCCGAAGGTCAATGGCTCGCGGGTGACGCCCTGGGCTGGCAGGGACCTTGGGGAACCACGTACGCCACGAACCTGCGGCTCTACTTCCAGGAACTGACGGAAGAGGAATGGGTGAAGAAGGGCAAGACGCTCAAGGCCCGCCCGCCCATGCCGTGGTTCAACGTGCAGGCCATGACAACGAGCGACCTGCGCGCGCTCTATCGCTACGTCCGTCACCTCGGCCCCGCCGGCAAGCCCGCGCCGGCCTATCTGCCGCCGGACAAGGCGCCGTCGGGACCGGTGGTCAGATTCCCGGAGCCGCCGAAGAAGTAACCGCGCGGTCCGCGAAGATCTTCCGCAGCGTGGCGCGGAAGGATAAGACCTCCGCGCCCTCCAGCACGCCGCGCTTCACCATCTCGGCGTGCAGCGTCGGCAGGTTGTAGTGCGGTACCGAGGCGTAGAGATGGTGCTCGATGTGGTAGTTCACCTGGTGCGGGAAGATGAGCCATTCGAGCCACGCCGGCGCGATATTGGTTCGCGCTGCCGTTAGCGGCGAAGAGAAATCCGTCGTCGCGCCGTGCTCGGCGATCGCGCGCAGGCGCAGGATCGCCTGCACCACGGTCACGAGCGGCAGCACCCACAGCACCAGGTATTCGACGAGATAGCCGGAGATCGCGAAGAGGACGAGCGCCATGACGTGGAACGCGATCACCGCGTTTCGGTCATGTCGCGCTTCGCCGCGCAGTTTCTCGGAGGTGTCATCGAGCGGTCGCACCGCGACTTTCGTGGCGGTATTCAGCGCCGGCGCACCGCCGAGGAAGTATGCGTAGGTTTTCCAGGCCGTCAGGCCGCAGAGGTCCTTCAATAGCTTGCGCACCAGGTAGCCGCGGCCGCGGGGGTAGCCGCCGTGCAACGCGGTGTCGGGATCGAGCTCGCCGTACAGGTTGTTGTGATGCAGGCGATGGATCACGCGATACGTGCACATCGAAAGTCCCTGCACCATCGCGCACGCGCGCCCGACGATCTCGTTCAGCGACCGGTTATCGTAGAGCAGGTAGTGCGCCGCGTCGTGGGCGATGACGAAGAGCGCGTGCTGGCGGCTTCCAATGACCAGGATCGAGACCAGGAGCACCAGCGGGTTCGGCCACCAGTAGAGCCCGGCAGCGATGGCCGCCGCCAAGACGGCGAAGTCTTGGAGCACCGCGGCGCTCGCGCGCCAAGCCGAGCGGCGCGTGAGGCGCTGGACGACTTCGCGCGGCAGCGCCTTGCGAAAGTCGTCCTTGAACTCCTCGCCTTTCACTCTACTTGTCGATGCCGCCGACCAGGATGTATTTGATCTCGAGGTATTCCTCGAGGCCGTACTTCGAGCCTTCGCGTCCCAGGCCGGACTGCTTGACCCCGCCGAAGGGCGCGATCTCGGTGGAGATGATGCCGACGTTAACCCCGACGATTCCGGTCTCCATCTGCTCCGCCGTCCGCCAGATGCGTCCAATATCCCGGCTGTAGAAGTAGCCCGACAGGCCGAACTCGGTGTTGTTGGCGAGGCGAATCACTTCGTCCTCGGTCTTGAAGCGGATGAGCGGCGCGACCGGGCCGAACGTCTCTTCGAAGGAAACCTGCATATCCGGCGTTACGCCGGTGAGCACCGTCGGCTGGAAGAAAAGGCCGCCGAGCGCATGCCGCTTGCCGCCGAGAACGATCTTGGCGCCCTTGCCCACCGCATCGGCGACGTGCGCTTCGACCTTCTTTACGCCGTTCTCGTCGATCAGCGGCCCGATCACCACGCCCGGCTCGGTGCCCGGTCCGACCTTGAAGCCTTTGACCTTCTCGGTGAGCTTCGCGGCGAAGGCGTCGTACACGCCGTCCTGCACGTACAAACGGTTCGCGCATACGCAGGTCTGGCCCGCGTTGCGGTACTTGGACGCGAGCGCGCCGTCCACCGCCGCATCCAGGTCGGCGTCGTCGAAGACGATGAATGGCGCGTTGCCGCCGAGCTCCAGCGACAGCTTCTTGATCGTATCGGCGCACTGCCGCATCAGCACGCGGCCGGTCTCGGTCGAGCCGGTGAAGGACAGCTTGCGCACCTTCGCGTTGGCGCAGAGCTCGCCGCCGATCGCCTTCGAGTCGCCGGTGAGGACGTTGAGCACGCCCTTCGGAATGCCGGCGCGCTCGCCGAGCTCGGCCATCGCGAGCGCCGAGTAGGGCGTCTGGCCGGCGGGCTTGATCACGACGGTGCAGCCCGCGGCGAGCGCCGGACCGGCCTTGCGCGTGATCATCGCGTTCGGGAAGTTCCATGGCGTGATGAGCGCGCACACGCCGATCGGCTGCTTGATCACCAGGACGCGCTTGTCGGCCTGGTGCTGCGGAATCACGTCGCCATAGGCGCGCTTGCCTTCCTCGGCGAACCATTCGATGAAGGAAGCGCCATAGGCGATCTCGCCCCGCGCCTCGGTGAGCGGCTTGCCCTGCTCGGCGGTGAGGATCTGCGCGAGGTCCTCCTGGTTGGCCATCATCAGGTCGTGCCACTTGCGCAGGATCGCCGCGCGGTCCTTCGCGGTTTTCGCGCGCCACGCCGGCCAGGCGCGTTCAGCCGCGTCGATCGCGTGCCGCGCCTCCTCTGCGCCGAGCTTCGGCACCGTGGCGAGCACCGAGCCGTTCGCCGGGTTGCGCACCGAGATCGTCTGGGAAGCGCCGACCCACTGGCCGTCGATATAGCACTGGGTGCGGAAAAGCTTCGGGTCCTTGAGGGAAAGGGCGGGGAGCCCGGCCTGCGCGGGTGCGTTCATGAGTGCCTCCGGGAAGACAAAATTGTACCTACAATATTTGTCCGACAACCTGAGGAGGAGTCATGAAGAAGCTACTAGCGCTCGCGCTGCTCGCGGCTGCGACGGGTGCATCCGCGCAGCAATACCCGAACCGGCCGGTGCAGATGATCGTGCCGTGGGGCGCGGGCGGCGGCACCGATGCGACGGCGCGGATCATCGCCACGCTCCTCGAAAAGGAGTTGAAGCAGCCGTTCAACGTGGTGAACCGCACCGGCGGCTCGGGCGTGGTCGGCCACGACGCGATCGCCAAGTCGACGCCGGACGGCTACACCATCGGCCTGATCACGGTCGAGATCACGATGATGCATCACGTCGGCCTGACGCCGCTCAAGCACACCGACTACACGCCGATCGGCCTGGTCAACGCCGACCCGGCAGGCATTACCGTGCGCGCCGATGCTCCCTACAAGTCGGTGAAGGACCTGCTCACCGCGATCAAGGCCAATCCCGGCAAGCTCAAGGCCTCGGGAACCGGCCAAGGCGGCATCTGGCACCTGGCGATCGCCGGCCTGCTCAAGGACCAGGGCATCGATCCCGGGGCGCTGCCGTGGGTGCCGTCGCAGGGCGCGGCGCCCGGCATGCAGGACCTGGTCGCCGGGGGCGTCGACGTCGTGCCGTGCTCGCTTCCCGAAGCGCGCGCGATGATCGACGCCGGCAAGGCGCGGCCGCTCGCCATCATGGACGCCAATCCGGGGTCGCTCTATCCGAAAGTGCCGACGATCAAGTCCGAGCTCGGCACCAACTGGCAGATCGCGGCTTGGCGCGTGATCGCCGCGCCCAAGGGCATTCCGGCGCCGGTGCAGCAGACGCTGACGAGCGCGCTGAAGAAGGTCTACGACTCGAAGGACTACAAGGACTTCATGACGAAACAGGGCCTCGGCATGGTGTGGGCCGATCCCGAGGGGACCACCAAGTTCATGGCGGCGTCGGACGCCAACCTGGGAGCGGCGCTCAAGGCGGTCGGCCTCGCGAAGTAGCCGTAGGTGAAGTTCAACGACGCGATCCTTGGCGCCGTTTTCCTGGCGCTGTCGATCGCGGTCCTGGTCCACATCCAGGGGTTTCCGAACATCCCGGGCCAGAAGATCGGCCCGGGCGCTTTTCCGGGGCTGATCGCTCTCATCCTCGGCGGCTGCTCGCTCGCGCTCATCTGGCGCGGCTGGCGCGAGAGGGCAAGCCAGCCCATGGTCGCAGTCGGCGCCTGGCTCGCTTCGCCGCGCCATATCCGCAATTTCCTGGTGGCGATCGGCGCGCTGGTCTTCTACATCCTCGCCGCGGACGTGCTTGGATTTCTGATCTGCGGCGCGATCATCCTCATTTCCCTGTTCTTGACGTTGAGAGTGCGGCCGGCCCTGGCCGTGCCGCTGGCGCTCGTCCTTCCTGTCCTCATCCATGTGATCTTTTACAAGGTGCTGCGCGTGCCGCTGCCGTGGGGCGTGCTGCCGGTGCTCTGGTAGGCCATGCTCGCGACCTACGCGCAGGCCTTCGCGCTGATCATGGATCCGTACGTCCTGACGGTGATCCTCTTCTCCGCGCTGTTCGGCCTGTTCGTCGGCTGCATTCCGGGCCTGACCGCGACGATGGCCACTGCGCTGCTCGTGCCGATCACCTTCTTCATGCCGCCGGTGCCGGCCATCGCGGCGATCGTGACCTGCACCGCGATGGCGATCTTTGCCGGCGATATTCCCGGCGCGTTGCTGCGCATTCCCGGAACACCGGCTTCGGCGGCGTATACCGACGAGGCCTACGCGATGACACGCAAAGGCCAGGCCGAGGTGGCGCTCGGCGCGGGCCTGGTGTTCTCGGCGATCGGCGGCCTGTTCGGCACGGCGGTGATGATCGTCGGCGCGCCGGCGCTCGCCGACATCGCCCTGCGGTTCAGCGACTACGAGTATTTCTGGATCGTGGTGCTCGGCCTCGCCGGCGCGGTGTTCATCGGCAACGCGAGCATCCTGAAGGCGACGATCTCGCTGCTGCTCGGACTGCTGATCGCCTGCGTCGGCCTCGACAACCCGGCGGGCTTTCCGCGCTTCACCTTCGGCAGCGCCGAGCTCACCGGCGGCATCAGCCTGATCCCGATGATGGTCGGCATGTTCGCGGTGTCGGAGATCTTGCGCTTCATGGTGCACCTCGATCCGCCGCTCAGGCTCGCGACCGACCGCATCGGCAACATCTTCCGGGGAATGGGGGCGCTGCTGGTCAAGTACAAATGGGGCCTGCTGCGCGGGAGCGCGCTCGGCACCGTGATCGGCATCCAGCCGGGCTCGGGCGCCGACATGGCCGCGTGGATGTCTTATGCGACCGCGAAGAAGTTCTCCAAGGAGCCGGAGAAGTTCGGCACCGGCCACGTCGAGGGGATCGTGGAGTCGGGCGCGGCCAACAACAGTTCGCTCGCCGGCGCCTGGATCCCGGCGCTCGTGTTCGGCATCCCGGGCGATTCGATCACCGCGATCGCGATCGGCGTGCTCTACATCAAGGGCCTGAATCCGGGGCCGTCGCTGTTCGTTAACAACCCGCAGAACATCTACGCCATCTTCCTGGTCTTCATCCTCGCCAACCTGATCATGATTCCGCTCGGCTGGCTGGCGATCAAGGTGGCAAAGCGGGTGCTCACCGTCTCGCGCAACATCGTCATGCCGACGATCCTGCTGTTCTGCATCGTCGGCTCGTTTGCCATCAACAACACCGTGTTCGGCGTGCTGCTGATCCTGGTGTTCGGCCTGCTCGCCTTCGTGCTGGAGGAGAACGGCTTTCCGGTGGCCCCCGCGATCCTCGGCGTGGTGCTCGGCCAGATGATGGAGGAAAACTTCATCAAGTCGATGATCAAGTCCGACGGCGACGTGACCGCGTTCGTCACGCGGCCAATCGCCATGTGGCTCGCCATCGCCACCTTCGTCATCCTGTTCTGGCCGGTCGGGACATGGTTGTGGCGGCGCTTCGGTGTACGATTCCGCTACTAGGAGGAGGGACCCAGAATGATCAAGTTCGTCGTCAACGGCAAGGAAGCCTATTCCGAGCAGCCCGCCGACACCCCGTTGCTTTGGGTGCTGCGCGAGGAGCTCGGGCTCACCGGAACCAAGTTTGGCTGCGGCATCGCGCAGTGCGGCGCCTGCACCGTGCATGTGAACGGCAGCCCGGTGCGCTCTTGCTCGACGCCGGTGTCGGCTGCGGCAGGCAAGAAGATCACCACCATCGAGGGGCTCTCGCCCGCCGCCGACCACCCGCTGCAGAAGGCCTGGATCGCCGAGCAGGTGCCGCAGTGCGGCTACTGCCAGTCCGGCCAGATCATGCAGGCGGCCGCGCTGCTCGCCAAGAACAAGAATCCGACGCGCGAGCAGATCGTGAGTCACATGAACGGCAACATCTGCCGCTGCGGAACCTATCCGCGCATCGTGCGCGCCATCCAGCGCGCCGCGAAGGAGGTGTAGCCATGCTCCTCGAGACGAAAATCAGCCGCCGCGGCTTCCTGCAGACGACGGGCGCGCTCACGTTCTCGTTCACCTTCGCCGGCAAGGTGTCCAATGCCATCGCGCAGTCGCAGAGCGCCACGTTCAATGCCTGGGTGTCGATCGGCGCCGACGACACCGTGACGGTGATGATCCCCTCCGCGGAGATGGGGCAGGGCGTGCTCACCTCGCTGCCGCTCATCCTGGCCGAGGAGCTGGACGCGGACTGGGCAAAGGTGACGACGCAGTACGCGCCGCCCAACCCGAAGATCTACGGCAACTACCATCGCCTGTTCAACGGCGCCATGCTCGACGCGGGCAGCCTGACGGTGCCGGGATTCTGGATGCCGCTACGCATGGGCGGCGCGCAGGCGCGGCGCGTGCTGATGGACAACGTCGCCCGGCAATGGAACGTGCCGCTGGAAGAGCTCAGCACCGAGCCGAGCGTCGTGGTGCACGCGAAGTCCGGCCGACGCATCTCCTACGGCGAGGTGGTGAAGTTCGCCACGCTGCCGGCCGAGCCGCCGAAGCTCGGCGAGGCCGATCTCAAGAAGCCGGCGCAGTTCCGGCTGATCGGCAAGGACACGCCGCGCGTCGACGTGCCGTCGAAGGTGAACGGCTCGGCGAAGTACGGCATCGACGTGCGTCTGCCGGGGATGGTCTACGCCTCGGTGCTCGAGTCGCCGATGGAAGGCGCCAAGGCGGCCAAGGTGAACACCGACGAGGTGATGAAGATCAAGGGTGTGACGCGGGTGATCCCGATGCCGTTCGGCGTCGCGGTGATCGGCGACACCGTGCAGGCGACCCGCAACGGCCGCCGGGCGCTCAAGGTCGACTGGGACTTCTCCGGCTCGCCAGCGAAGGACTTCGACTCGGCGCAGGCCAAGGCGGAGTACGCGCGCCACGGCAAGGACCCGAACACCAAAGCGCTGGAATGGTTCGCCAAGGGCGACGCGCCCGCCGCGCTCGCCGGCGCGGCGAAGCAGCTCACCGCCGAGTACTTCTCCGAGCACTGCTACCACGCACAGATGGAGCCGATGAACTGCGTGGCGCGCGTGTCCGACGACGGCAAGTCGGCGGAGGTCTGGACCGGCACGCAGTCAAACTTCCTCTGCACCATCGCCGGCGCCGGCGTGCTGAAGACCACGCCCAACATGATCACCGTGCACCAGCAGCTGCTCGGCGGCGGCTTCGGCCGGCGCATCGCGCCCGACGCGGTCGCGCAGGCGATCGCGCTCGCCAACGCCACCAAGCAGACGGTCAAGCTGATGCTCACGCGCGAGGACGACCTGGCGGCGGCGCGCCCGCGGCCGATGACCTACCAATTGCTGAAGGCCGGGCTGGACACCAACGGCCGCCTCGTCGGCTGGCATCACCGGATGGTGGCCGAGAACGTCGACGCAATTGCCGCCCCGCCGCGCTTCAAGGCGACCGGCGGCAAGGACCTGATCGGCTGGCGCGGTATGGAGCAGCTCTACTACGACATCCCGAACATGCTGGCAGACGGGGTGCGCGAGCAGCGCGGCATGCGCGTGCAGCCTTGGCGGGGCATCGGCGCGGGGTACACCAAGTTCGCCGCCGAGTCCTTCCTCGACGAGATCGCGCACGCGACCGGCAAGGATCCGCTGACGCTGCGTCTGGATCTGACGAAGGACCCGCGCGTCAGCGCGGTGCTGCGCGCGGTCGCCGACATGGCGCAGTGGTCGAAGCCCCGGCCCAAGGACCGTGCGCTCGGTCTGGCCTTCTCCGACTACCACGACACCCTGACCGCGGGCATCGCCGAGATCTCGCTCGACCGCAAGAGCGGGCGCATCCGGGTGCACAACTACTGGCTGGCCGCCGATCCCGGCCTCGCGGTGCAGCCCGAGAACTGCCATGCGCAGATGGAAAGCGCGGTGGTCTACGGCCTGGGCGCGGCGCTGACGGAAGAGCTGACGGTGAAGGCGGGTGCGATCCGCGAGAGCAACTTCCACCAGTACCGCGTGCTGCGCATGAGCGACGTGCCGGAGATCCACACCAAGCTCCTGGTCACCGACAACCCGCCCACCGGCATGGGCGAGGTCGGCGTGCCGGCAGTCGCGCCGGCGATCGCCAACGCAGTCTTCAAGCTGACCGGCGCGCGGGTCCGGCAACTCCCGATGACGCCGGAGCGGGTCATGGCGGCGCTGAAAGGCGCAGCCACGATCAAGACCTAGTTTTCTATCTCGGCCGGTCGCCGGCGAGCGTGATGCGATGCATCACCCGCCGGTGGCCGTG
>DASRIR010000092.1:0-13308 GCA_035649875.1 Burkholderiales bacterium
CACCGCCGCGCTCGGCGGCGACATCTCGATCCCGACGCTCGAGGGCTCGGCCAAGATCCGCGTGCCCGCCGAGACGCAAAGCGGCAAGACCTTCCGCCTGAAGGGCAAGGGCATCAAGGGCGTGCGCAGCCAGTTCCCGGGCGACCTCTTCTGCCACGTGGTGGTGGAGACGCCGGTTAGCCTCACCGAGCGCCAGCGTCAGCTGCTGCGCGAGTTCGAAGGCATCACCGCACAGGACGCCGCGCGCCACAACCCGCGCTCCAAGGGCTGGCTCGACAAGGTCAAGGAGTTCTTCGAGGGCTGAGCGAGAGACCTAGTGTTAGTACCCAGCTAGGACTCAGGCTGCTAGGCTGAGAAGCCACGGGCCGAGCGGGAGCAGCTGAGCTCCCGGCATTGCAAGCAATTGCAGCTATTGAGGGAGCCAAAACAGCGGGTATCGGTGGGCGCGTCTAAGGCGCAAATAAAAAAGGGCCGCTCTCGCGGCCCTCTCCATCGCGCCAGCCTGCAGGCCAAACGGGCGCGCTCAGGATGGCCTTGGCTACGGAATGCGTGGCTTACTCAAGGTTTCAAGCAATTCAAGAACCTCGCTCGCCAAATACGGTTTCACCAGGTAGTGATCGAAGCCGACGAGCCCCGCCAGCACGCGGTCCGAACCCTTCTTGTAAACCCCGCTGATTCCTATCAGAAGGACTTTCTCGCCGTACTTGGTGCGCAAGCCCCTCGCGACGTCGAAGCCGTCTAGCCCCGGCATGTTGATGTCTACCAGTGCTGCGTGCGGGTCAAACTGCCTCACGGCTTCGAGTACCGTGGAGCCTGAATAGACGCACCGCACTTCGTGTCCCTCATCGCGTAACAACATAGCGAGGGTAAGAACGGTATCGCGATCATCATCGGCAATGAGGACACGAAGCGAGTCGGAACTCTTGGCGGGGGCCGATTTAGATGGTGCCCCCGGATTCCATCCCACATCATCGGCCATACGGATCTCCTTTCGGCGGATTGCGCAGTATCTCGGCTCTACGCTTCTTTGCCGAAATCTCTAGCGCATCCCGCAGGACCGTCACTACTACCGATCGCCTGCCACGGCTCGCCTTTCCCATGACAGACGAGTAGCAAACTTCGTTCCTTATGCTATTGCTTCATCTCGATTCCGCCTGGCACCAGGCGGGCCACAACTACGTTACCCCGAAGTTCAAGGAGTTTTCGAAGGCTAACAGGGGTCTTTTCTGCAAAAAGGGCCGGGACGCTTTTCCATTCCTAGCCGGGCTTGACGCCGGCTTTCTGCACCACCCGCTTGTAGCGCTCGGCGTCGGCCTTGATGCGGGCGAGGAACTCCTGCTGGCTCATCCCCACGGCTTCGCCGCCCGCGCTCTCGATGAAGCGCTTTTGCACATCGGGAACCTTGAGCGTCTCGCGCACTTCCTTGTTGATGCGATCGACGACCGCCTGCGGCGTGCCCTTCGGCGCGAAGAGTCCCACCCAGATCGACGCATCGAGGTCGGGGATGCCGGCATCGCGCGGCGTTGCCCACGACGGATCGAGCGGCGACTTTTTCGCCGTGGTGATGCCGATCACCTTGCCGCGTCCGGACTTGATGTGCGGCAGCGCGCCCGGCGCGGCCATCACGCCGAAGTGCACGTCGCCCGCAGCCACCGCCGCGGCAGCCGGCGCGCCGCCTTTGTACGGGACATGCAGGAGCTCGATGCCCGCGGCCTGCGCCAGCCACTCGCCGGCAAGATGGTTGATGCTGCCATTGCCCGCCGAGCCGTAGGTGATCGAGCCGGGCTTCGCCTTCGCCTGCGCGACGAGCTCCTGGAAGTTGTTGAACGGCGCCTTCGCGGTCGCGAGGTAGAGCATCGGTGCGTCGCTCACCATCGTGATCGCGACGAAGTCGCGCTCGAGCTCGTAGGGCACGTCGGGGAACAGCGCCGGGTTCACCGCGAATTCCCCGGTATGCGCCATGAGCAGCGTGTAGCCGTCGGGCGCGCTCTTCGCCGCCGCGGTGGTGGCGATGAAGCCGTTGCCGCCCGGCCGGTTCTCGACCACGAACTGCCAGTTCACGCGCTGCTGCATCGCCTGCGCCAGCACGCGCGCCGTGGTGTCGACCGCACCGCCGGGCGCGAACGGGACCAGCATGCGGATGGGTTTGTTGGGATAGTCCTGCGCCTGGGCGAAGGGCGCGACCAGCGCCAGAACCAGCAAGAGAACTCTCATCGTTTCCTCCGTTTTTGTGCGGCGAGCTTAACCGCCTCGATGATTTCCGGGTAGGCCGCGCAGCGGCACAGGTTGCCCGACAGATAGTGCTTGATGGTGTCGTCGTCCGGATCCGGGTGCTCGTCGAGGAGCTGGCGCGTCATCAGTACGAAGCCGGGCGTGCAGAAGCCGCACTGGAACGCGCTCGCCTCAATGAACGCCTCCTGCACCGCGTCGAGGCCGATGCCGCCCTCGATCGTGCTCACCTCCGCGTTCTCGGCGAGGGTCGCAAGGTACAGGCAGCCGGATACCGCGGTGCCGTCGACCAGCACCGTGCAGCAGCCGCACAGCCCCTGGCCGCAGCTTTCGCGCGCCCCGGAGAGCCCGAACGAGTCGCGCAGCACTTCGACCAGGCTTTCGTGCGGCGCGACCTGCGCCGACACCGCCTCGCCGTTCAGCCGAAAGCGGATTTCACGCCGCATGCAGCTTCTTCCACACGGTTTCCGGATTCATCGGCAGCTCGGTAAGGCGTACGCCAATGGCGTCGTGGATCGCGTTCGCGATCGCCGGCGAGACCGAGAAGGTCGCGGTTTCGCCCACGCCCTTGCCGCCGAACGGACCGTTGGTCTGTTCGGAGGTCACGGCCTCGTTGGTAATGGATTTCGGCAGATCCAGGAAGCCCGGGATCTTGTATTCGGCGAGCGAGGCATTGCGCAGCTGTCCGTCGGCGTCGAACAGCATTTTCTCGAACAGCGTGAAGCCCAGCTGCATGATCGCCGCCCCCGAAAGCTGGGTCTCGACGATCTTCGGGTTGATCGGCGTGCCGACGTCCGCCACGTTGACGAGCCGCGTCACGCGCACGCGGCCGGTCTCGGTATCGACCTCGATCTCCACGCCGCTCGCGCCGACCATCCAGAACGGCGTGGCGTTGGCGGTCTGGCCGTTCTCGTCGGGGGGCGTGTAGGGTGGGATGAAATTGCCGGTGCCGGTGACCGAGCCCGCGCGCATGCCGTACTTCTTCCTGAACACATCGGCGATCGCGGTGTCGGCGGAGAGTTTCAACTCCTCCTTCAGTTGATTCAGTTTGTTCAAGGCATCCTGGGCGGCGAGCTTCACCGCGTTGCCGGAGTGGAACAGCGAGCGCGAGCCGAGCGTCGCCATGTCGAACGGGGTGACGTCGGTGTCCGAGTGCACCACGGTCACCGACTCGGCCGGGATCTGCAGCACCTCGGCCGCGATCTGCGCCATCGCGGTGTCGGAGCCCTGCCCCATGTCGACGCAGCTGGTGTAAACGGTGCAGCTCCCGTCGGCGTTGACGTTCACCGCCGCGAGGGAGGTCGTATTGGCGATGCAGGCCTTGAAGCCGATGGCAATGCCACGGCCGCGCCGGATCGAGCCCGCGCCGCGCTCGAGCGGCGTCTTCCAGTCCATCAGCGCTTCCAGGCGCGCGAGCACCTTCTCGAGCGCCGCGTCCTTCATCGGCGTGCCGGTTGCCTGCGGACGGCCCTCGCGCAGCAGGTTCCGGCGGCGAAACTCGATCGGATCCAGGCCGAGCTCGCGCGCGATCAGGTCGGTGTGACTTTCGTAGGCCCAGACGAGCTGCGGGATGCCGAATCCGCGCAGCGCGCCCGCCGGCGGCAGGTTGGTGTAGAGCGCATAGGAGTCGATCGATACGTTCTCGATGTCGTACGGTCCCGGCGCGGTGAAGCCCGACTTCTGCGTCACACGCGGGCCGATGTCGGCATAGGCGCCGCCGTTCCACCACACTTCGCAATCACGCGCGACGATCCGCCCGTCGCGCGTCACCGCGCTCTTGATGCGGAACGTGCTCGCGTGCTTAGTGATGGTGAAGAACTGCTCTTCCATGCTGAGCGCGATCTTCACCGGGCGGCGCGTGATCAATGAAAGCACGGCCACCAGCGCTTCCAGCTTGATGTAGAGCTTGGCGCCGAAGCCGCCGCCGAGGAATGGCACCCGGACCCGCACGCGGTTCTCCGGCCAGCCGAGGAGTCGCGCGATCTCGATGCGCACGAACGAGGGGCTTTGCGAGGCGGTGTGGATCGTGAGCGAGCTCTCGGTCGATTCGGCGACCGAAACGAGCGGCTCGAGCGGCGTGTGCATCACCTGCTGGGTGCGGAAACGGTGCTCGAAGACGTGGTCCGCGCGCTTCAGGGCAGCCGGAAGATCTCCTCTGCGCAGGCGAAAATCGAGAGCGATGTTGGTGTTCTTCCGTCCCTTGAGGTGCTTGAGGTCCGGGAACGTGCCGGCGGGCTTGAGCGCATCGTGCACGATCGCCTTCGAGGTCATGGCCTCGACCTCGTCGTAGACCGCCGGCAGCTCTTCGTACTCGGCCTCGATGAGGTGCACGGCTTCTTCGGCGACGTGCGGGTCCGAAGCGAGCACGACCGCCACCGGCTCGCCGACATAGCGCACCTTGTCGGTCGCGAGGATCGGCTGGTCGTGGAACGCCGGGCCGTAATAGGGGTCTGGCACGACATCCCGGATTTCCCGGGACGTGATGACCTTGTAAACGCCGGCCAGCGCCTGCGCCGCGGCGACGTCGATGCGCTTGATGCGTCCGTGCGCGACCGTGCTGCGGAAAATCTTGCCGTAGAGCATCCCCGGCAGCCGCAGGTTGTGCACGTATTCCGCGCGCCCGGTGACCTTGAGCCACGATTCCAGGCGCGGTACCGAGCGCCCGACCTGTGCGGTCTCAGCGGGATGCGTTGCGCGCTTCATCCATTGCCCGCTTGAGATAGACCCGGAGGAGCTGCTTCTTGTATTGGGCCGACCCGTGCGAGTCGCCTTCGATTTTCAGTTTTTCGATCGAAGCCTCGTCTTCCAGGCGCGTGGGACGATCGGTGGCTGCGGAGACGAAGATGCGGTTCTCGTCACCCAGTACCACGGCCACGCCGACGGCCGGCCAATCATCCGCCGAACGCGTCGTGCACTTCAAATACGCGCCGCTGCTCTTGCCCATCGGCGGGACCTCAATGCGTGTGACGAGCTCGCCGCGCTTTAGCGTGGTTTCCAGGTAGCCGGCGTACAGCTCCTCCACCGGCAAGCTGCGCTCGCCGCTTCTCCCTGAAACCAGCAGGCGCGCGCCGAGCGCGGCGAGCAGCGGCGGCAGGTCCATGTGCGGATCGGCGTGCGCAAGCGCCCCGCCGACCGTGGCGACGTTGCGCACCCGCACGTTCGAAAGCGTGCGCAGTGCTCGCGCGATGACCGGCCAGCCGCTTCTGACGGCTGCGGATGTCTCCAAAGCCCGTAGCGTGGCCATGGCGCCGATGCGCAGCCCGCCGTTCGCCTCGATCCGGTCGAGGCCCAGCTTTTGCAGGCTGACGAGGCGGCGCGGCCGCAGCACGCCCGCCTTCATCATCAGCATGAGCGCAGTGCCGCCGGAGAACGGGCGCGTATCCTCGGCGTCGAGGAGCGCAAGCGCCTCGCCGAGCGTGGCCGGCTGGACCAATTCGAAGGGTGTCATGGCGGGCCGGCACCCTGCGCCGGCCCCCGGAGTCTAGCGGCTACCTGGAAGGAATGGCGACGTGCAACGGCCTGTTCTTCCAGTACATACCGTCCAGGCGCCGCTGGGCCTCGCCGAGCGCGACGATGTCGCCGCCGGCGATCTCGAGCGTGACCGCCGGGCGCGAGCCGTCACCGGGATGACGCACCAGGCCCGTAATGTGCAGCTTGGTATATTTGCCGAGAAATTCGCGCACTTCGTCATCGGTAGTCTGCGGGTCGAGATTTCCGATCCAAAGCTTCATTCCTAACCTCCGTGACAGTTGCGAAGTACAGGCGTAGGGTTACACCCGGGCTTGATCCGGGTCAATCCGGGGGCGGCCTGGCACCGCAAGTGAACTGGTCCTACCGGCAAGGAAACCCCCATGAAGATCGACCCTTCGAGCGCAACCGCCTATTTTGTCGACGCCTGGCAACGCTCCATCCTGACCCTCGATGTCCTGCGCGAGCGCGGCAACCAATACCTAGAGCATGAGAAATTGGGCAGTCCGCCGGTGCTGGTGTTCGAGCACGACGTGGTGCTCGACGGCAGGAGCCTAGAGAAGCCGGCGAACTACGCCTTGGTGCGCATCAAGCCGCCGGAGGGCTACGCGCAGACCAACCCCGCGCTGCGGCCGTTCGTAGTCATCGACCCGCGCGCCGGGCACGGCCCGGGCATCGGCGGCTTCAAGATGGACAGCGAGCTCGGCATCGCGCTCAAGTTCGGCCATCCCTGCTACTTCGTCATGTTCTATCCGCAGCCGCTGCCCGGGCAGACGATCGAGTCGGTGTGCTCGGCCGAGATCGCCTTCATGCGCAAGCTGCGCGAGCTGCACCCCGATCCGGACAACAAGCCTTTCGTGATCGGCAACTGCCAGGGCGGCTGGGCGCTGATGATGCTCGCGGCGCTTGCCCCCGATCTTGTCGGACCGATCCTGCTCGCGGGCTCGCCCATCTCCTACTGGGCGGGCGTCGCCGGCATCAACCCGATGCGCTACACCGGCGGGCTGCTCGGCGGCACCTGGCTTGCCTCGTTCGTCGGCGACCTCGGCGCCGGCAAGTTCGACGGCGCCTACCTCGTCAACAACTTCGAGAACCTGAACCCCTCGAACACCTATTGGAGCAAGCTCTACAACCTGTACGCCAAGGTGGACACCGAGCGCAGCCGGTTCCTCGAGTTCGAGCGGTGGTGGGGCGGCCATTACCTCCTCAACCGGGAGGAGATGGAGTGGATCGCGCAGAATCTCTTCGTCGGCAACAAGCTCGCTGCCGGTGAGGTCGAGTCCTTCGACGGCAAGCACCGCGTCGACATCCGCAACATCCGCTCGCCGATCGTGGTGTTCGCCTCCTGGGGCGACAACATCACGCCGCCGCAGCAGGCGCTCAACTGGATCGCCGACCTGTACCAGAACGTGGAGGAGATCCGGCTCAACAACCAGACCATCGTGTATTGCCTGCACGAGAAGATCGGCCACCTCGGCATCTTCGTCTCGGCGAGCGTCGCGAAGAAGGAGACCGAGCAGCTCGCGAGCGCGCTCGAGCTTATCGACACGCTGCCGCCCGGGCTGTACGAGGCGGTGATCACCGACACCACGCCCGACATGCCGGGACTCGAGTACGTCCAGGGCCGCTACTTGATGCAGTTCCACCCGCGCACCATCGACGACCTCCTCAAGCTCGACGACGGCCGCGGTGACGAGCGCGCCTTCGAGGTGGTGAACCGCGTCTCGCAGATCAACCAGGGGCTGTACGAGACGTTCGCCTCGCCCGTGGTGAAGGCGCTGTCAAACGACGCGGCGGCGCGCATGATGCGCGACGCCAATCCGGCCCGCGCCGAGCGCTGGGCGTTCTCGGATCTCAACCCCTGGATGTGGTGGGTGAAAGGCATGGCCGAATGGGTGCGCGAGAACCGCCGGCCGGTCGCGCCCGACAACCCGTTCACGCAGGCGGAGAAGACAATGTCCACGCAGATCGAGGAAGCCCTCGATCGCTATCGCGATACGCGCGATGCCCTGTGCGAGCGCCTGTTCAAGGCGCTGTACGAGTCGCCCTGGCTCGCCGCCGCGGTCGGCATCCTCCCCGGCAGCCGCAGCCAGCGCGGTGCGCGCGCCGCCACCTGGGAGCGCGAGGAGCTGAAGCGCCTCAAGCTGCAGGAGATCGACTCCCAGATCGAAAGCGGCACGGTGCTCGACGCTTGGGCGCGGCTGCTCCTGTACATCGGGCGCGAGGACCGGGTGGGCGACGTGCGGCCGTTCAACCTGCTGCGCCGCATGCTCGAGGAAACGAAGCCCGAGCATGTACCCTCGCTCGCTGCCCTCAAGGCGGCGCTCAAGCGCCAGGCGTTCGTGCTCGCGCTGCACGAGGAGCGCGCGATCGCGGCGCTGCCCAAGCTCGCGCCAGATACGCAGATCCGGCGCCGCGGCTACGAAGCGGCACGCAAAGTGGTGCGCGCGCGCGGCGAGCTCACCCCGCGCCAAGTCGAGCGCCTGCGGCGCGTGGCCGCGATCCTGGGGATCGAGCAGCCGGCGCAGGAGCTGAGGTCCGCATGAGCCACGAGAAATACCGGCGCCTGATCGACGCCGCCAAGGCGCTGCCGCCGGTGGCGACCGCAGTCGCCCACCCGTGCGACGAAACCTCGCTCTCCGGCGCGGTGGACGCTGCCAAGCTCGGCTTGATCCGCCCGCTGCTGGTCGGGCCGAAATCGAGGATCCAGGCGGTGGCGGCCAGGCTCAAGGTCGACCTCGCGGGCTGCGAGCTCGTGGATGCGCCGCACAGCCACGCCGCGGCAGCGAAAGCGGTCGAGCTGGTGCGCGCCGGCAGGGCCGAGGCCCTCATGAAGGGATCGCTGCACACCGACGAGGTGATGGCCGAGGTGGTGAGGCGCGACACCGGGCTGCGCACCGCACGGCGCATCAGCCACTGCTTCGTGATGGACGTGCCCTCATACGAGAGCGCGATCATCATCTCGGACGCCGCGGTGAACATCGCGCCGACGCTGGAAGACAAGGTCGACATCGTGCAGAACGCGATCGACCTGGCGCACGCGCTGCGCTTTCCGGAAGTGCGCGTCGCCATCCTCTCGGCGATGGAGACCGTCAATCCCAAGGTCGCCTCCACCATCGAGGCGGCTGCCCTCTGCAAGATGGCCGACCGCGGCCAGATCACCGGCGGCATCCTCGATGGCCCGCTCGCCCTCGACAACGCAATCAACCTCGAGGCCGCGGGCATCAAGAAGATCGTGTCGCCGGTCGCGGGGCGGGCCAACGTGCTGATCGTCCCGGACCTCGAAGCGGGCAACATGCTGGCAAAAAGCCTGTCGTTCCTCGCCAAGGCGGACTCGGCGGGCGTGGTGCTCGGCGCCAAGGTGCCGATCATCCTCACCAGCCGCGCCGACTCGGTGATGGCGCGGCTCGCGTCGTGCGCCGTCGCCTCACTCGTCGCGGCGACGCGTCGCGACAACGCGGCGAAAGCGATCGCCGCCTAGGAACGAACATGCGCGACGCAATCCTCGTGCTGAACGCCGGCTCGTCGAGCATCAAGTTCTCGCTTCTTGGAGGAAACCCGCTCGCGCCGATCGCGGGTGGACAGATGGAGGGGATCCATACCCGGGCGCGTTTCCTCGCCCGTGACGCAGCCGGGAGGACGATCGCCGAAAAGCAGTGGCCCGCGGACGCGAAGCTGGGCCACGAAGGCGCGCTGGCGCACATCGTGGACTGGCTGAAGAGCGCTTACGGCTCCGAGCACCGCCTGGCCGCCGTGGGGCACCGCGTGGTGCACGGCGGCGCCGACTACGGCGCGCCCGTGCGCGTCGACGCCGCCGTGCTGGCGAAGCTCGAGCGCCTGGTTCCGCTCGCGCCGCTGCACCAGCCGCACAACCTGGCGCCGATCCGCGCGCTGCTCGAGCGCTCGCCCGCACTGCCGCAGGTGGCGTGCTTCGACACCGCGATGCACCGCTCCAACCCGCCGCTTGCGCAGATGTTCGCGCTGCCGATGGAGCTTACCGATGCCGGCGTGCGCCGCTACGGCTTCCACGGCCTGTCCTACGAGTACATCGCCTCGGTGTTGCCGCAGGTCGACGCGCAAGCAGCGCGCGGCAGAACGGTGGTGCTGCACCTTGGCAACGGCGCGAGCATGTGCGCGCTCCAGGCAGGCCGCAGCGTGGCGAGCACCATGGGCTTCACCGCGGTCGACGGCCTGCCGATGGGCACGCGCTGCGGCGCCATCGACCCGGGAGTGATGCTGTACCTGATCGACTCGCGCGGAATGGACGCGCGCGCGCTGGAGAAGCTCATTTACCAGCAGTCAGGCCTGCTCGGCGTATCGGGCGTGTCGAGCGACATGCGCGTGTTGCTCGAGTCGGCGGAGCCGCGCGCGAAGCTCGCGGTGGATCTTTTCGTCTACCGCATCGGCCGCGAGCTCGGCTCGCTCGCCGCCGCCCTCGGCGGACTCGACGCGCTGGTGTTCACCGCGGGCATCGGCGAACGCGCTGCGCCGGTGCGGGAGAGAATCTGCCGCCAGGCCGCCTGGCTCGGCGTCGAGCTCGACGCGCAGGCGAACGCCGCGCACGGCCCGCGCATTACGGCCGGCTCGAGCCGCGTCGCGGCCTGGGTGATCCCGACCAACGAAGAACTGATGATCGCGCGGCACACGCGCGAGGTGCTGCAAAAGAGCGAAGTGCATGCCCCCACCGCATAACCCCGTTCTCGCCGGCAAGCGCGCGCTGGTCGTCGGTATCGCCAACGAGCACTCGATCGCGTACGGTTGCGCAAGTGCGTTCCGCACGCTCGGCGCCGAGCTGGCGATCACGTATCTCAACGATAAGGCTAAACCGCACGTCGAGCCGCTCGCGCGCCGGCTCGAAGCGCCGGTCTTTCTCCCGCTCGACGTCGAGCGCGCCGGCGAGCTCGAGGCGGTGTTTGACGCGCTGCAGAGCCGTTGGGGACGGCTCGACATCCTGGTGCACTCGATCGCTTTCGCGCCCAAGGCCGACCTGCAGGGCGGGCTCATCGACTGCTCCGCCGAGGGCTTCAAGCGCGCGATGGACGTCTCGGTGCACTCTTTCATCCGCATGGCGAAGCTCGCCGCGCCGCTCATGACCGACGGCGGCACGATGTTCGCGATGAGTTACCACGGCGCGCAGAAGGTCGTGCCGAACTACAACGTCATGGGCCCGGTGAAGGCGGCACTCGAAGCCGCGTGTCGCTACCTCGCTTTTGAGCTGGGCGAGAAGCGCATCCGCGTGCACCCGGTCTCGCCCGGCCCGCTCAAGACGCGCGCCGCATCCGGGCTGAAGGACTTTGACCTGCTGCTGAACGAGGCGGCGAGCCGGGCGCCGATTGGCGAGCTCGTCGACATCGACGACGTCGGCTTTGCCTGCGCTTACCTGGCGACGTCCTACGCGCGGCGTCTAACCGGACAGACGATGTACGTCGACGGCGGCGTGAACATCATGGCTTGAGGCAAGCGAGGACCGCTTGGATCCGCGGGGGTTCGAGGTCCACGAGACTCTGCGCAACGGCACGCCAGTCAGGATCCGCGCGATTCGGCCCGACGACCGCGAGCGCCTGAGCAAGGCCTACGGCAGGCTCGCGCCCGAGGCGATCTACCTGCGCACCTTCGGCTACCGCAAGGGGCTGACCGGGACGGAGCTGCGCCGCCTGACCGAGGTGGATTTCGACCGCGAGGTCGCCCTGGTCGTCATCACAGAGTCGGGGACCGATGAAACCGTGGTCGGCGGCGGGCGCTACGTCCGCGTCGACGACGGCGCTGCAGAAATAGCGTTTACCGTCGACGGCGAATTTCGCAATCAGGGCATCGCTGGCCGGCTGCTTGCTCACCTCGCCGGTATCGCGCGCGCCCGCGGCCTGCAACAGTTGAAAGCGCACGTGCTGCCCGACAACCTGCCGATGCTGGCGGTCTTTGCCCGCAGCGGGTTGCCGATGGAGCAGCGCCGCGATGGCGGCGTGGTCCATGTCGCGCTCACGCTATAGGCGGCGCCAAGTCGTCTTGCCGGCCTTGTCCTCGAGCACGATGCCGCGCTCGAGGAGCTCCTTGCGGATGCGGTCGGCGGCTGCGTAATCTCTGCCTTTGCGCGCCGCCTCGCGCTCGGCGATTTTCTCCTCGATCCAGCCCTCGGACCTGCCCTGGAAGAAGGCGGCCGGATCGCGCTGGAGCAGGCCGAGCACGCCGCCGAGAGCCTGCAGTTGCCCCGCCAGCCGCTGTTCGCCGCTGTTGACCCGATTGGCGAGCTCGAACAGAACCACCATGGCCTCGGGCGTACCGAAATCGTCGTCCATCGCTTCCTTGAAGCGCCTGGCGTGCGGCTCGCTCCAATCGACCGAAGCGCTGCCCGAGAAGTCCTTCAGCGCCGTATACAGGCGCGTCAACGCGTTCTTGGCGTCTTCGAGATTCTGGTCCGAATAGCTGACCGGGCTGCGGTAGTGCGCGCGCAGGATGAAGAAGCGCACGACCTCGGCGTCGTATTTCTGCAGGATGTCGCGCACAGTGAAGAAGTTGCCGAGCGATTTCGACATCTTTTCCTTGTCGACCTGAATGAACGCGTTGTGCATCCAGTAGTTGACGAACCTGCCGCCGCTCGCACCCTCGGACTGCGCGATCTCGTTCTCATGGTGCGGGAACTGCAAGTCTTCGCCGCCGCCGTGGATATCGAAGTGATCGCCGAGGAGCTTGGAGCTCATCGCCGAGCACTCGATGTGCCAGCCGGGCCGGCCGTCGCCCCAGGGCGAGGGCCATTTGGGCTCGTCGGGCTTGGAGCGCTTCCAGAGCACGAAATCGAGCGGATCCTGCTTCGAAGCATCGACGTCGACACGCTCGCCGGCGCGCAGCTCGTCGAGCGACTTGCCGGAGAGCTTGCCGTAGCCCGGAAAGCGCCGCACCGCGTAGTTCACGTCGCCGCTGCCGGCTTGGTAGGCGAGACCCTTCTTCTCCAGCGCAGAAACGATTTCCTTCATCTCCGCGACATAGGCGGTGGCGCGCGGCTCGTGGTCGGGCTTCTCGACGCCGAGCGCCGCGCAGTCCTCGTCCATCGCGCGGATGAAGCGCGCGGTGAGGGCATCGATCGGCTCGCCGTTTTCCCGGGCGCGGCGGATGATCTTGTCGTCGATATCCGTGATGTTGCGCACGTACGTCAGGCGATAGCCGCTGGCGCGCAGCCAGCGGCGCACCATGTCGAACACCACCAGCATGCGCGCGTGGCCGAGGTGGCAGTAGTCGTAAACGGTGATCCCGCAGACGTACATGCGCACTTCGCCCGGCCGCAGGGGCACGAATTCCTGTTTTGCCCTGCCGAGGGAGTTGAAGATCTTCAGGATTAGTCTAGAATGCCGATGCTTTCGTAGGGCCTTGAAAATATTAGCACAATGCTGAGTTTGGCCGCCCGGGGCGCGCCGACTGGCAGAGCCGCGACTTGGTCGGGCTGGGAAATCATTTACGAGGGGAGCGGTTGAAGCCCCGCCAAAAGCAAGGAGCAGGATGAAACTCAAACACCTAGTCATTCTGTCGACCGCCGCCGTGGTGCCGAACGCGCTCGCGGCCGATCCGCAGGTCGACGTGCGCACCAGCATGGGCAACCTCCGCCTTGAGCTCTATCCGGCC
>DASRIR010000093.1:0-10841 GCA_035649875.1 Burkholderiales bacterium
GACGCTGCGCTTCGTCATCCCGCACGGCGGCGGCGCCGTGCCGTTCCATTGGGGGAGGTACCGCGGCCTCGCACAGGAGATGAAGAAGCCGCTTCTCAAGGAACATCTGCTCGGCAACGTCTTCTTCGACACGTGCGTGTATCACCTGCCCGGGATCGAGTTGATGCTCAAAGTGATTCCGTTGGACAACATCCTCTTCGCCTCGGAGATGCTCGGCGCCGTGAAGGGCGTCGATCCCGAGACCGGCCACAACTTCGACGACACCAAGCGCTATATCGACAAGCTGGGTATTTCCGATGCCGATCGAAAGAAAATATTCGAGGGCAACGCGCGGCGGGTGTATCCGCGCCTCGATGCGTTATTGAAAAAAAGCAAAAAATAGCGATCGCGATCGGCGATCCGGGCGGCATCGGCCCGGAGGTCGCGCTCAAGGCGGCGCTCGATCCCAGGGTGCGCGCGCTCTGCCACCCGGTGCTGATCGGCAGCGGCGCAGCGCTCGCCGCGCATGCGCGCGCATGTGGTTTACCCCGCAAAAAACTTGAGATGGTCGAGCTTGGTCCCGCCGAATTTCGCATCGGCGAGATCGATCCCGCGCATGGCCGTGCGGCGGTGGCCGCGGCGCAGCGCGCGATTCACGGCGCGGCGCAGGGCGAGTTCGCCGCGGTGGTCGCGGCGCCGCACAGCGAGACCGCGATCCGCGCCGCGGGCATCGAATTCGATGGCTATCCCTCGCTCGTCGCGCGCACGCTCGGGCTGCCGCCGGAGGACGCGATCCTGATGCTTTGCTTCCGCCATGCGGGTCGCGAGGTGCGCATCGCGCACGCGACGCTGCATTCCGGTGTTTCCGCCGCATTGCGGATGATCACCAAGGATCGCGTGCTGCGGACGATTCGTGCGGTGGATGCGGCCTTGAAGAAGCTCGGCTACCGCGAGCCGAGAATCGCGGTGAGCGGTGTCAATCCGCACGCCGGCGAGGGCGGGCTGTTCGGGAACGAAGAGACGACGGCGGTGAGCCCCGCCATCGAGGCGGCGCGCGGCGAGCAAATTCTTGCGGATGGACCGGTCGGCGCCGACACGCTGATCCAGCGCACCGGCTACGACGCCTACGTCGTGATGCTCCACGACCAGGGTCATATCCCGGCGAAGGTGCTCGCGCCGAACGGCGCCGCCGCGCTGACGATCGGAACGCCGGTGCTGTTTTCTTCCGTCGCGCACGGCGCGGCATTCGACATCGCCGGCCGCAATCGCGCCGACCCGGCCGCGATGGTAGAAGCGGTTACACGGTTAGTGACTCGTCGACGTCGCGCCGTGCGGACGAAAAAAACTCAGTAAGAACAAGCGCTTGATCCGGCACGCGCGGCGGCGGGTCCCGGCTGCACGACGCACGCCGCGCATCCGCGCGCCCCTCAATGAGCTAACTACTTGTCGCAGCGGGAATTCACTCAGGTGGCACGGGGCTTGCGAGAAGTCGTCACCTACAAAATTGCCACCTTCCGCTCGACCGGTGCTCCTATGAATCCCAGACTTCGCCAACAGCGAAGCGTGTTCCTGCTGTTCCTCGGAGCGTGCTTCGTGGCGCTGATTTCAGCGCTGCCGATCGTCACCGCCCAGACCGTGAAGAACGCCGACGCGTCGAAGGAGGCGCCCGCCGCGAGCGGCGCTACGGCGCCCGCGACCGGCGGCGCCACCGCGCCCGCGACCGGCGGCGCCACCGCGCCCGCGCGCGCCGGAGACGAGCCCGACTTCGAGCGCGCCGACCGCAACAAGGACGGATTCATCGACAAGTCGGAAGCCGGCGCGGTGCCCGGGCTCTCGGCGAACTTCGAGCGCGCCGATCGCAGCCGGGACGGCAAGCTCGACCGCGAGGAGTTCGCGCGTGGATTGCAGATCCTGCAAGTGCGGCGCTAGATGTCGTTCGATTTGCACCTGGTGAAAACCGCCCGCGATGCCGAAGCCGCGAAACGGCTCGCGCGCGAGGCGGTCTGGCTGCGCGAGCTCTCGGGCGTGCGCACGCTCGAGGGCCAGGTACCGCGCCTGATCGAGGAGGGCACGGACGCAGCGGGCCGCTTCTACCTGGTGATCGGCGTCCAGCCCGGCACCGGCGAGACGCGGGCCTTCACCACCGATCACGCTCGCTTCCTCGCCAATCTCGGCAAGGCGCGCTTCCGGGTCACCGATCTCGAGCACGCCGGCAAATGCCAGTGGATCCAACGCTCGCTACCCCGAGATGAATCTCTTCTGCAAGAGGCCTATGAAGACTGCGAGAGGGCCCTGCTCTACTGGACCGGGCCCTACGTGCTGGCGCAGGGCGACTTCGCGCCCTGGAACATCCGCACCTTCGGCTCGCAGCTCTTCGTCTTCGACTGGGGCAACGCGCACGCGGACGCGAGCCCGCTCGACGATGTGCTGCACTACCTGATGATCCAGCGCCGCGTGAAGACCGTGGCGCTGCTGCGCCGCGCGATGAGCCGCGCGCACGAGTTCGCGCTCGCCGCGTACCCCGCGTGGTCGTGGCGGCTCGAGGTGATCGGCGCGCTGACGCTCGTCTACCTGCTCGGCGTGATCCTCCATCGCGGAGTCGATCGCGGCGATCCGGTGGTCGCGGCGTACTGGAAGCTTCTCGAAAAACGTTCGATCTGGATGAAGGAGAACTGAGAAATGTCGGCAGCAGCAACCGCGGCGGGTTACCTCTACGCATCGGGCCGTCTCCGCGGCCGCGCCGCGCGCGAGCAGGAAGAGGAGCAGCACAAGAAGCCCGAGAGGGCCGAACGGACCAAGGAAAAGATTCGCGTAGCCGTGTTGCCGCAGCGCGAGGAGGCGACGCCCGCCGCGCCGCGCCGCGCGCCCAAGATCGAGTACCGCACGCGCAAGCGCTGGTCGCCGGAATGAGACGCTCCGGCGGGTTGTTCGTCGGGCGCCTGGCGGCGGAAAACGGCATCGGCACGCTCGCCGAGGCGCTCGACCTCTTCCCCGGCACGCGCATCGAAGTGATCGGCACCGGCGTCGACGAGGCGCGCCTCGCCGCGCATCCCCGCGTCCGCGTGCTCGGCCGGGTCGGCCCGGCGGAAGTGCAGGAGCGCATGCGCGCCGCGGCCTACCTGGTGCTGCCCAGCCTTTCCTACGAAGCGCTGCCGCGGCCGCTGGTCGAGGCGTTCGCCAACGCGCTGCCGGCGATCGCGAGCCGCATCGGCCGCCTGGCCGAGATCGTCGAGCCGGGGCGCAATGGGCTGCTGTTCGAGCCCGGGTCGGCGCGCGACCTGGCGCGCCGCCTGGCCTGGGCGGAAGCCTTTCCGGAGAAGATGCGCCAGATGGGGGAGTGCGCCAAGGCGGACTACACCGCTCGCTTCCTTGCAGACTGGAGCTATCAGAGGCTCTTTGGCGAACGGCGGCGCGCAGCCCGCGTTTAGATAAGTGCACCAACCCGTAATCCTGTGCGGAGGGTCCGGCACCCGCCTGTGGCCGCTCTCGCGCGAACATCATCCGAAGCCGCTGCACGCCGTCAACGGCGAGCGCACGCTGCTGCAGGAGACGGCGCTGCGCTGCGCGGGCGAGCCGCTCGTCGTGTGCAACGAGAGCCATCGCTTCCTCGTGCAGCAGCAGCTGCGCCGCGCCGGCGTGCGGCCCAAATCGATCATTCTCGAGTCGAAGGGGCGCGGCACTGCCCCTGCGCTCACACTCGCGGCGGTGCACGCGGTGACCGCGGACGACCCGGTGATCGTCGCGATGCCCTCGGACCATTTCATCGCCCAGCGCGAAGCCTTCCAGCGCGCGATGGAGCGCGGCGTGGCGCTCGCCGCGCGCGGCGGCATCGTGGCTTTCGGCGTGCCGCCCGCCACGGCGGAGACCGGCTACGGATATATCCGCGCGAACGCCCAGTATGTCGAGCAGTTCGTTGAAAAGCCCGACGCCGCCAAGGCGAGGGAATACTTCGAATCCGGCCAGTACCTGTGGAACGCCGGCATCTTCGCGGTGCGCGCCTCGGTCTGGATCGACGTCATCGGCAGCTTCCGCCCCGAGATCCTCAAGGCCTGCGAGCGCGCCTACCGCCAGGGCAAGCGCGACGGCGCGTTCCTGCGCGTCGATCCGGCGGCGTTCGCGGAGTGCCCGGCGGATTCGATCGACTACGCGGTGATGGAGCGGGTGAGCGACGCGATGGTGGTGCGCCTGGAGGCCGGCTGGTCCGACGTCGGCGCCTGGGACGCGCTCTGGGGCCTGGAGGCCAAGGACGCGAACGGCAACGTGATCCACGGCGACGTGCATACCGCGGATACGCGAAACGCGCTCCTCATCTCGCAGCACCGCCTGCTCGCCTGCATCGGGCTCGACGATGTCGTGGTGGTGGAGACGCCCGACGCGGTGATGGTGGCGCGCAAGGACAAGGCGCAGGCGATCGGCGCGATGGTGGCGAGCCTCAAGGCCGCCGGGCGCGCCGAGTGCCTCGCGCACCGCAAGGTCCAGCGCCCGTGGGGCAGCTACGACGGCATCGAGTCGGGCGAGCGCTTCCAGGTAAAGCGCATCGTGGTCGAACCCGGCGCCGCGCTCTCGCTGCAGATGCACTACCACCGCGCCGAGCACTGGATCGTGGTGCGCGGCACCGCGCGCGTGACGCGCGGCGACGAGACCTTCCTTCTGACCGAGAACGAATCGACCTACATCCCGCCCGGCACGCGCCACCGCCTCGAGAACCCCGGCAAGCTGCCGCTCGAGCTGATCGAAGTGCAGTCCGGCGCCTACCTTGGCGAGGACGACATCGTGCGCTTCGACGACGTCTACGGGCGCGCCGGCGCCCCCTAAGAAAACTGGACCCCCGCGTTCGCGGGGGCGACTTCTTCAGACCTTAGTAGCTCCAGCGCAGGTTGGCCATGTACTGCGTGTACTCGTAGTTCTGCCCCACGCGGTTCGAGGTGCGCTCGCCGATATCGACACCGAGGCTCAGCTGCCAATGCCGCTGCGGCTCCCAGCCAGCCGCGAAGCGCCAGGTGCGCAACGTATCGTCGCGCTTCGGCAGGCCGAGCAGCGCGGTGCCGGGGTCGCCCTGGTACAGGCGCTGCTCGTTGATAAAGCGTGCGGTGAATACCACCTTGAACGTCGCGGCAAATGCCGCGCCGACAGACGCGCCTTGGCGGATCACGTGCGTCGCGTCGAAGTCGAGGCTCGAGTCGGGCTCGCGATAGCCCTCGAGGTTGAAGGTCAGCCGCCCCGTGGGCAGCCAGTCGACCGCCGCGCGGTAGGTGGTGCCGCTGAAATCGAACTGCGGTGTCGTCTCGTATTCGCGTTCCGTCTGGCCGAGGCGGCCGCTGAGGCGCAGTTGCGCGCCGAGGTTGTAGACCAGCGTGCCCGCGATCTCGCGCTCTTGGTAATCGGTCGGCGTGACAACCCCGACGGCGGTCACCGCGCGCGCATTGCCGTTGGAGACTCTGAGCGCTGCGCCGATCAAGTTGGCGAGCGGCGTGCGATAGGTGAGGCTGGTCGCGAAAGTCGTGCGCTCGAGTCTCGGATCGCCGGCCAACTCGCCATCGCGCTCCTCGGTCGTATAATCCACCCCCGCGAACCAGCGCCAGTCGGGATGGAAGCGGTAGCCGCCGTCCACGATCCAGCGGTCGGTGGTGATCATTGACCGGCGCTCGACGCGGAATTCGCCCAGGTCCGCGTGGCGGTGCCGCCGCGAGTAGCCGGCGACGCCGTCGGCGTTGTTGCCGATCTCCCACAGCCACTCGCCGCGCAGGCCATAGCCGAAGTGGTCGATGTCGCTGAAGTGGTCGTAGTCCCAGTACTCGCCGAAGCCTTCCAGCAGCACGCGCTGGCGGCCGACCACGTGGCTGATGAGCCTGCCGCCAGCGCCGTAGCGCAGGACCGTGTCCGACTCTTCGACGAACTCCCGGCGGAACGGGTTGTCGTCGTGCATCACGCCGGCGTAAGCGAAGATGCTCCATAGTCCGGCCGGATCGGCGGGATACGCGGGAAAGGCCCCCGACGACGGGTAGCGCAGCGTGTCGACGGTTTCGAACGCGAATGCCGCAACGGGCGCCATTGCAAGCAGCCCGGTTGCGCGAATCCAACGCGAAATCATGCGTCGTTTCTTCCTTTTGTTCGTGTGAAGGGCGCCGAGTCTACGCCGCGGCCTCCGGCACTGTCTGCCGCGCCCTAACTACAAACGGACTGTCGCCGCCGGGCGACAGTCATGGCCCATGAGGACGAAAGAACTCCTTGATTCATAACGGGCGCCTTCCTGGCACGCGCATTGCAAGTGGGGGTCCCATGGTCCTGTCCCGGTGGCGGTTGCTCGCGCTCGTCCTGACGCTCGCGCTGGCATCGGCATTCACCGCGGCGCTCCTTTCGCCGCAGCGCTATGTCGCCACCGGTGGCGTGCTGACGCCGGAGGGGATGCGGAGGGCGCACTACAGCGCCCCGGACCCGCAGGCCGCGCTCGCGCTGGTCCAGCGGTTTATCGACAGTCACCGCAGTCCGGTGCTGGTCGATCCGCCCCTGGTGGTTCCCGAGTCATCGGGCCTCGCAACCAATGTTCTCGCCGCCCTGGTAGCCGGCGCCGTCCTGGGCCTGCTGCTCCTGCGCCGGCGCAACCCCCGCGCGGTGCGCTCCGAGAATGAGTTGATCGATACGCTGGGTCTCCCGATCGTCGCGGCCCGGCCGCTCGCGGCGCACGCGCTTGCGCAGCAGCTGCGGGCACACTGGTTCGGCCGCGGCCGCCCGGTGCTCGCCGTGGTCAGCGCGCAGGCGGGCGAGGGCCGCACCCGCGTCGCGGCGGAGCTCGCGCGCGCATTCGCCGCGAGCGGCGCGCCGACGCTCCTGATCGACGCCGATTTCCGCTCGCCGGCGCTGCACCGCGCCTTCGGCCTGCGCAACCGCGCCGGCCTCGCCGACTTCCTCGAAGGCCGCGCGAGCCAGCTCGCGCATTGCGCCGAGAACCTCTCGGTGCTGGTGGCCGGCCGCTCGGGCGCCGATCCGCTCGAGCTCCTCAGCCGGCAGCGCATGCAGGACCTCCTCGCCGCCGCGGCGAAGCGCTACCAGGTGGTGCTGGTCGACACGCCGGCGGCGGCGTGCGGGCCGGACCTGCAGCTTTCCGCGGCGTTCGCCGGCGGCGCGCTGGTGGTGGTGAAGCAGGGAAGCGAGGCGGCCGCGCTGGAGCGCCTGCGCGACCTGCTCGAGTGCTGCCAGGCGCGCGTGGTCGGCACTGTCCTGAGCCCCGTTTGATGGACGATCGCGGCTACGTCGCCCAGGCGCTGTTCGACCGCTTGAGCGGCGAGCAGGTGCGCTGGCGGCTGCTCGGCGACATCCAGGACTACCCGGAGCGCGCCCCGTACGAGCTGCAGCTCGTCGTGCCGGCGGCTGCGCTCGCCGCGATGCCGCGCAGCGTGGCGCGCTTCTGCCACGACCTCGACCTCCAGCTCGTGCAGCTCGCCCCTGAAGACAGCCGCGCATGGCGCTTCGTGCTCGCCTGGAGCGACGAGATCGGGCGGCCGCGCTTCGTGAGCATTCGCGTGTGCAGCGACTACTGCCGCGGGCTGCGCTGCTACCTCCGCGCGGACGAGCTGCTCGAGGGCGCGCCCGAAACGCATTTCGCCCACGCGCTGGTCGACGCGGTGGAGAATGGCCAGCTCGCCCCCGAGCGGGCGGCGTGCCTCAACTCGCTGTGGCGGGAAGATCCGCGCGGCGCGATCGAGCGCATCGCGCGTTTCTGGCGCTCGGGCGCCAACGTCCGCCTGGTCGCGCAGGCCGCAAAGCACGGCGAGTGGGCGGGCGTGCGCGCGCACCTCGGCGAGTTGCGCCGCGCGCTGCGCCGCGCGGTGATGCCCGAGCCCGGCGACGTGGTCGCGCGGCTCGCGGTGGCGGCGCGCAGCCTCGCACAGCCCGCGCATCTCGCAATCGCGTTCATGGGCCGCGAGAGCGGCGTGCGCAGCGAGGTCCTGCGCCAGGTGGCGGCGGACCTCGCGCCGCTTGGGCTGACGTTCTTCGAGGCCGGGGCGCACGCCCCGCGCGGCGCGGGCCTGCGCGTGGTGTTCGACCCGCATGCCGAGCCGAAGAGCGAGGACGTGGTCGCGGTCCATAGCGAGCGCGGCCTCGCGGCGATCGTGGTGGAGCTCGAGCGCGCGATCCTGCGCTGGCTCGAATGCCGTGTCGAGCGCCGTTACCCGCGCGCGCTGGTGGGCGAGAACCCGGTGGCGGCGCGTGTTTTGCAGTGGGCTGTGCGGCACAAGGTTCCGCTCGTCCAGTTCTTCATGAATTGCGACATTTCCTGCCGGCTCGGCTCCCCGGTGCTGATGCCCTATCCCTTCGGCATCGTGATCGAGGCCGGCGCCCGGCTTGGCAGCCGGGTGACGATCATGAACCAGGTCAGCCTGCTCGGCGCGCCGCTGATCGAGGACAATGTCAGCATCGGCGCGGGTGCAAGGGTGATCGGCGCGGTGCGCATAGGGCGCGGCGCGACCATCGGACCCAATGCGGTAGTGACAGAGGATGTGCCTTCCCACGACACGGTCGTCGTGGAAAAACGACGACAGGATCAGCGGAGCGTCGTGAACGCGTGACATTGGCGCTGGTCCAATGTCGTGGAAAACTCACATAGTGATTTTTTACCCGCGTTCGTTCCTCGCGCTGTTGCTTGCAGGCTTCACGCTCGTGATCCTGCCGCTGGTGGGCGCGCTCGCGTACTCCGCGTGGAACACCGAGCGCCTCGCGAGCAAGAGCCGCACCGCCGTGTTCAACGCGTCGCAGGCCGCGCGCGCAAGCCGCTCGCTCGTCGACCGCATCGCGGCGATCGAGCGCGTCGCGCAGCAGATGGCGCTGCTCAAGGATCCGGAGCTCGCCGCCGACTACGCGCGCGTGCACCGCAGCTTCAAGCAGCTTGCCGCCGAGATCGGCCAGCTGCCGCTCGACGACGCGCAGTCGCACGCGCTCGGCGTCACCATCGAGCACGAGCAGACGCTGTACGAGCTGCTCACCGACCCCGCGCGGCCGCGCCTCGACTCGAAGGCGGTCGCGGGGCGCGTCGATGCGCTGATCGACAGCGCGCGCGACGTGCTCGCGATCAACAACCGCGTGGTCGACCGCGAGGTCGAGCGCCTGCGCGTCAGCGCCGAGAACGTGCAGCGGAACATCATCCTGCTCCTCATCTTCAGCACCGCGGTCGCGCTCGCGATCGCGCTCGCGCTGACGCGCTACATCGCGCGCCCGATCGGCGAGATCGACGCCGCGATCCGCCAGCTCGGCGGCGCCGATTTCTCGCGCCCGATCGCGGTGCGCGGGCCCGAGGATTTGCGCTATCTCGGAAGAAGGCTGGACTGGCTACGCCGGCGTCTCGACGAGTTCGAGACGCAGAAAAACCGCTTCCTGCGCCACGTGTCGCACGAGCTCAAGACACCGCTCACCGCCCTGCGCGAGGGCGCCGAGCTGCTGAACGACCAGGTCGCCGGACCGCTCGCGCCGCCCCAGCGCAGCGTGGTGGCGATCATGAAGGACAACAGCATCAAGCTGCAGCGCCTGATCGAGGAGCTGCTCGACTATCAGCGCGCGCTGCATGCGGCGGCTTCTCTCGAAGTGAAGACCGTGCAGCTCGCCATGCTGGTGGAAGAGGCGACGCACGCGCACCAGCTCGCCGCCCAGGCGAAGGGGCTACGCCTGGTGATCGACGCGGAGTCCGCGACGGTGGAAGCCGACCCGGAGAAGCTGCGCTCGATCGTCGACAACCTGATCTCGAACGCGGTGAAGTTCACCCCGACCGGCGGCACCATCACCGTGTCGGCGCGCGCGGTTGCCGGCGAGGCGATCATCGAGGTGCTCGACACGGGACCCGGGGTGCCGGCCGAGGAGCGCGAGTCGATCTTCAACCTGTTCTTCCGCGGAAGGACCAAGGCCGGCGGCAGCGCGGTGCGCGTAAAGGGCAGCGGCCTTGGACTTGCGATCGCGCGGGAGCTGGTCGAGGCGCACGGCGGCCAGATCGCGGTCGTCGCGGGAGGCGCCGGCGGTCATTTTCGTGTAACCCTGCCGCGCCGTTCGGCGCGTACGCTGGCCGACGCTGCGTAAAGATGCGCCGCAACAATTTGGGCCTCCGAGGAGAGAAGAGGTAAGTGATGCCGAACGAGAACCCCCGGGTGCTCCTGGTCGACGACGACAAGGACCTCCTGCAGCTGATCGCGATGCGGCTTTCCGCCACGGGCTACGCCGTGACCGCGGTCGAGTCCGGCGAGGCGGCGCTTGCCGCCCTTGCGGTTTCACGCCCCCAGGTCGTGGTGACCGACCTTCGCATGCAGGGCATGGACGGCATGGCGCTTTTCGACGCCATCCACCGCGATTCGCCCTCGCTTCCGGTGCTGATCCTCACCGCCCACGGCACGATCCCGGAAGCCGTCACCGCCACGCGGCGCGGCGTCTTCAGCTTCCTGACCAAGCCCTTTGAACCGAAAGTCCTTCTGGATACGGTGGCGGAAGCAATGCGGCTCTCGAGCCCGCCGGCTTCGGGGACGCTCGAATCCTGGCGCGCGGAACTGATCACGCGCTCCTCGAGCATGGAGGACCTCCTTTCGCAGGCGCGGCGCGTCGCCGCCTCGGATGCGAGCGTCTGCATCTTCGGCGCGAGCGGTACGGGCAAGGAGCTTCTCGCGCGGGCCATCCACCGGGCAAGCCCGCGCACGGAAGCGCCCTTCGTCGCGGTGAATTGCGGCGCGATCCCGGAAGGGCTGCTCGAGTCGGAGCTGTTCGGCCACAAGAAGGGCTCGTTCACCGGCGCGGTCGCGGACCGCCGCGGCCTGTTTCAGGCGGCGCAGGGCGGCACGCTGTTCCTCGACGAGATCGGCGACATGCCCCTGCCGCTGCAGGTGAAATTG
>DASRIR010000094.1:0-23082 GCA_035649875.1 Burkholderiales bacterium
TGACGTTGAGCAGCAGATCGCGCACGGCGCCGCCGACCACGTAGGCGGAGAAGCCGGCCTCGCGCAGCACGGCGCATACCTTGGCGGCGGCGGGGCTGAGCCGCTCGCGGCCGATGCCGTGCTTTTCGCGCGGGACCCGCAGCGGGCCCTCGGACGGCAGCCCGAGCACCCGCCGGATGAACCTCTTGATCATTTTGCGGCGGATTCTACCGGAGGGAGATGCTTTCCCAGCCTCGGCGCGCGGCCTCGCGGGCGAGGGTCTCGTCCGGGTCCACCGCCACGGGGCGCGTGACGCGCTGGAGCAGCGGCAGGTCGTTGTGCGAGTCGCTGTAGCAGGTGCTCGCCTCGAAGTCGGCAAGGCGCCGGCCGAGGCCCGCGAGCCACTGGTCGAGGCGCACCAGCTTGCCGTCGCGGAAGCACGGCGTTCCGGCCACCCGCCCCGTGTAGCGCCCGTTCACCCGCTCGGGCTCGGTCGCGATCAGGTGCTCGATGCCGAACTCGCGGGCAATCGGCGCGGTGACGAAGCTATTGGTGGCGGTGATGATCGCGCACAGCTCGCCGGCCTCGAGGTGGCGGCGCACCAGCGCACGCGCCGCCGGCAGGATCATCGGCCGGACGCGGGTGCGCATGAACTCGCCGTGCCAGCGCGCCAGGTCCTCGGGCGCGTGCGCCGCGAGCGGGCGCAGCGCGAAGCCGAGATACTCGTGGATGTCGAGCGTGCCGTCGACGTATTGCGCGTAGTAGATGCGGTTCTGGGCCTCGTACTGCGCGCGCTCGACCACGCCCTGGTCGCACATGAACTGGCCCCACTCGTAGTCGCTGTCGCCCACGAGCAGCGTGTTGTCGAGGTCGAACAGGGCCAGGCGCATGCGCGCCGCAGTTTACTTTGACTTTGCGGCGAAACTTAGAAGCGGCGCTGCACGCCGATGCGGAAGTCCTGCAGGCGGAACAGCCCTTGCGCGTCGCGCGAGAGCGTCTCGGCGCTGAGCGCCCAGTCGGGGGTGAAGTAATAGCTGCCGTAGATCGAGAGCTGGCGCTGCTCGTCGAGGTAGGCGCTGCTGCCCATCGACATGCCGAGGCTGTAGCGGTCGCTCAGGCTGTAGGTCCACTGCATGCGCTGACCGGGCGCGAAGCCCACCGCCTCGCGCCAGTTGTTAAGCGCGAAGCCGAAGCGGTCGTAGTCCGGGGCAAGCCAGCCGCGCGCGAAGCTCGGGTCGAGCCCCGGCTCGCCCTGCTGGGGCAGCCGCAGGCCGGACTGCGCCAGGGCCGGCCCGGAAAGCAGCGAAAGGACTAACAGGGTTGTTGCGGCGCGCATGGGTGAAACCTAATCTACTCACCGCCTCCAGGACTGTCGAGGCAGTCGTGCACGCCCGACAGATCAAAGATTGTCTTTGTGGCGGCCGAGCCACGCTTGCCCGGCTCTTCGCTCCAACGCTTCGCGCACCAGGGGCAGGGTGACCGGCCGCTTGGCCGCGAGCGAGTAGCGGTCCAGGGCTTCCAGGACCCCATTCAGGCTGGCGAGATCCCTGGGCAGCCGGCTGAGCAGGTAACCCAGAACCTCGTCGGACAGGCGCAGGCCGCGCCGGGCGGCCTGCGAGCGCAGATGGAGCGCCTTCTCGTCATCGGAAAGCGGCTTCAGCTGGTAGACCAGGCCCCAGGCGAGGCGGGTGCGCAGGTCCTCGCGCAGCGGAAGCCGCGCGGGCGGCCGGCGGCCCGCGGCGAGCACCGCAGGGCCACCCTCGCGCGCCTGGTTGATCGCGGCGAAAAGGAGTTGCTGGGCCGGAGCGTCGAGCGACTCGACGTCGTCGGCGGTCACGAGGCCCGGGTTCACGCTGGCGGCCGCATGCAGGAGGTGCGTGCGCCCGCTGCCTGGCTCGCCCCAAAGGTAGAGCACGGCCTCGCCGGTGCTGCGCGCCGCGAAGCTGCGCACGCTTGCCACCGCTTCCACGTTCGGGCCGGCGACATAGTTGTCGAAATCGGGCTCCACCGCGGGCCCGATGTTGAGGACGAGCTGCTGCATCTCGCTAGAATCCCAATCTAGCATGTCGAAAGGACTCTCCTATCGCGAAGCGGGCGTCGACATCGACGCCGGCGATGCGCTGGTCGAGGCGATCAAGCCGTTCGCGAAGCGCACGCTTCGTCCGGAAGTGCTCGGCGGCCTGGGCGGCTTCGGCGCGCTCTGCGAGATCCCGAAGAAGTACCGGCACCCGGTGCTGGTCTCCGGTACCGACGGCGTCGGCACCAAGCTGAAGCTCGCGTTCGCGCTCAACCGCCACGACACCGTAGGCATCGACCTGGTGGCAATGAGCGTGAACGACGTGCTGGTGCAGGGCGCCGAGCCGCTCTTCTTCCTCGATTACTTCGGCTGCGGCAAGCTCGAAGTTGGGGTGGCGGCGACGGTAGTCCGGGGCATCGCCGCGGGCTGCGAGATGGCGGGCTGCGCGCTGATCGGCGGCGAGACCGCCGAGATGCCCGGCATGTATCCGGAGAACGAATACGACCTCGCCGGCTTCTGCGTCGGCGTGGTGGAGAAGGCGCGCATCATCGACGGCCGCTCGATCGTTCCGGGCGACGCGCTGCTCGGGCTCGCGTCGAGCGGGCCGCATTCCAACGGCTACTCGCTCATCCGCCGCATCCTTGAGCGCGGCAAGCCGCCGTTCGATCCGCTGGTTCCGACGCGAATCTACGTGAAGCCGGTGCTCAAGCTCCTGGAAGCCGTGCCGGTCAAGGGGCTGGCGCACATTACCGGCGGCGGCGTGGTCGGCAACGTGCCGCGCGTGCTACCGGCCGGAACGCGCGCGGTGATCCGCGCCGACGCCTGGCCGCGTCCGGACGTCTTCAGGTGGCTGCAGCGCACCGGGGGCGTCGCCGAAGAAGAGATGTGGCGCGTGTTCAACTGCGGCATCGGCATGGTGGTCGTGCTCGCGCGCGAGCATGCGCAGGCCGCGCGCGCGCTCCTCGAGCGCGAGGGCGAGACGGTGTATGAGATCGGCGTGATCGAGAGGGGATCGGGCGAGCCCGACGCCGTCATCGCGTAGGACCGGTGCTGCTTTACTTCAGGTCGTTCCAGCGTTTCTGCGCGGCTTCATAGCGCTTGCGCGCGGATTCCACTTCCATTTCGAGCTGCGCCTGGCGCCCCAGGTAGGCCTCGGTCGGGCGTGTGCCGCCGACCGCAGTGGCCTGTCGCTCGCCTGACTCGGGGGCGATACCGGCGTCACGCCGCTTCTCGGCTTCCTGCAGCGCGAGGTACGCCGCGCGCGCTTCCTCGACCGCCTTGTCAAGCTCCGCGCTGCGGTTTTGCGTTTGCGCCGCCACGGAGGTGAATGCGCACGTTACGAGGAGCAACAGCATGTAGGCCAAACGTCTCATGACGACCTCTTCCGGGTAGAATTTTTTGACATGACAGCGCCGCGTTTCGTTCACTTGAGGATGCACAGCGAGTACTCGGTGACCGATGGCATCGTGCGCATCGACAAGGCGGTGGAGCGGGCGCGCGACGACGGCATGCCGGCGCTCGCGCTCACCGATGCCGGCAACCTGTTCGGCATGGTGAAGTTCTACCGCGAGGCGCGCGCCGCGGGCGTGAAACCCATCGTCGGAGCGGACTGCTGGCTGGAGAACGGCGCCGATCGCGACAAGCCCTACCGCTTTCTGCTTTTGTGCGCCTCGCGCAGCGGCTACCTGCGGTTGTGCGACCTGCTGTCGCGCGCCTGGGTGCGCAACCAGCATCGCGGCCGGGCGGAGATCGCCCGCGAGTGGCTGCGCGACACCGACGGGCTGATTGCGCTTTCAGGGGCGGCGGCGGGCGATGTCGGCCAGGCGTTGCTCGCCGATCACGCCGACGCCGCGGAGCGGCTCGCGCAGGAGTGGGCGGCGCTGTTCCCGGGCCGCTACTACATCGAGCTCCAGCGCGCCGGCCAGCCGCACGCCGAGGCGCTGGTCGCCCGCTCGGTGGCGCTCGCCACGCGTGCAGGGCTGCCGGTCGTCGCCACGCACCCAGTGCAGTTCCTCGATCCCGACGACTTCCGCGCGCACGAAGCTCGAGTCTGCATCGCCACCGGCCATATCCTCGGCGACCAGCGGCGGCCGAAGCGCTTTACCGGCGAGCAGTACTTCAAGCGCCAGGAGGAAATGGCGCAGCGCTTCGCCGACATCCCGCACGCCCTGGAAAACTCGATCGAGATCGCGCGTCGCTGCAACCTCGCGATCGAGCTCGGCAAGAGCCGGCTGCCGGCGTTCCCGACGCCGGCCGGCGTGAGCGTCGAGGACTACCTGCGCGAGCAGGCGCACGCGGGGCTGAAACGGCGCGGGCTCGACAACGTCGAGCGCCTGGAGTTCGAGCTGAAGACCATCATCCAGATGGGATTCGCCGGCTACTTTCTGATCGTCGCCGACTTCATCAACTGGGCCAAGAATGTAAGAGATGCCTCCTATCCGAGCGGCGTCCCTGTCGGGCCCGGACGCGGCTCGGGCGCCGGGTCGCTGGTCGCCTATTCGCTCGGCATCACCGACCTCGATCCGCTGAAGTACGACCTGCTGTTCGAGCGCTTCCTGAATCCCGAGCGGGTGTCGATGCCGGACTTCGACATCGACTTCTGCCAGGACGGCCGCGACCGCGTGATCGACTACGTGCGCAAGAAATACGGCGAGGAGAGCGTCTCGCAGATCGCGACCTTCGGCACGATGGCGGCGCGCGCCGTGCTGCGCGACTGCGGCCGCGTGCTCGACCTGCCTTACAGCTTCTGCGACCAGCTGGCGAAGCTGGTGCCGGTGCAGCCGGGCAAGCAAATCACGCTCGACGACGCGCGCAAGATGGAGCCGCTCCTTGCCGAGCGCGAGAAGAAGGAAGACGAGGTGCGCGAGCTGCTCGAGCTCTCGGAGAAGCTCGAGGGCCTGGTGCGCAACGTCGGCATGCACGCCGGCGGCGTGCTGATCGCCCCCGGGCGCCTCACCGACTTCTGCCCGCTGTACGCGGCGGAAGGCGCGCAGGTGATCTCGCAGCTCGACAAGGACGACGTCGAAGCGATCGGCCTGGTGAAGTTCGATTTCCTCGGCCTGACGACGCTCACCATCCTCGACTGGGCCGAGCGCTATGTCCGTGGGCTGGAAGAAGAGGGGTTTTCTTTACAGAAAGTACCTCTGGATGACGCGGCGACCTACAAGCTTCTCTCAGCGGGCAACACCACCGCGGTATTCCAGCTGGAATCGCGCGGCATGCGGGATCTCATCAAGCGCGCACGCCCCGACCGCTTCGAGGACGTGATCGCGCTGGTGGCGCTGTACCGGCCCGGCCCGATGGACCTGATCCCGGAGTACATCGAGCGCAAGCATGGAAAGAGCGTCGAGTACCTCGACCCGCGCCTGAAGCCGATCCTGGGCCCGACTTACGGGATCATGGTGTACCAGGAGCAGGTGATGCAGATCGCGCAGGTGATCGGCGGCTACTCGCTCGGCGGCGCCGACCTCCTGCGCCGCGCCATGGGCAAGAAGAAGCCCGAGGAGATGGCGCAGCAGCGCGGCATCTTCCTCGAGGGCGCGGAGAAGAACGGCCTGTCCAGAGCGAAGGCGACGCAGCTTTTCGACCTGATGGAGAAGTTCGCCGGCTACGGCTTCAACAAGTCGCACGCCGCGGCCTACGCGCTGCTCGCCTACCAGACCGCGTACATGAAGGCGCACCACGCCGCCGCGTTCGCCGCCGCGAACCTCTCGGCGGTGATGGACGACACCGACAAGGTGCGCCAGTTCTACGACGACGCGGTGGCCAACGGCCTCGTGATCCTGCCGCCGGACGTCAACACTTCGGAGTACCGCTTTGTGCCGGTCGACGCCCGCACCATCCGCTACGGCCTGGGCGCGGTGCGCGGCACCGGGCAGGGTGCGATCGAGAACATCATCGCGGCCCGGAAAGAAGCTCCCGTGCAGAGTCTTTTCGACTTCTGCAGCCGGGTGGACAAGCGGCTCGTCAATCGCCGCGTGCTCGAGGCGCTGATCCGCGCCGGGGCGTTCGACGCGATCGACGCCAACCGCGCGCGCCTGCTCGCGTCCGCCGGGCGCGCGTTCGAGGCGGCGGAGCAGGCCGAGCGCCAGGCTTCGCAAGTGAGCCTGTTCGGCGAAACCGAGGCGCCGCGCGGCGGCGCGCACGTCACGGTCGAGGCGCCGCCCTGGGACGCGCGGCAGAAGCTGCTGGAGGAGAAGGCCGCGCTCGGCTTCTATCTCTCGGCGCACCTGTTCTCGATCTACGAGCGCGAGCTCGCGCGCTTTCCGCGCACGCCGCTTGCGAAGCTCGCGCCGGCGGACCGGGTCTGGATGGCCGGGATCGTGGTCTCGGCGCGCGTGCAGATGACGCGCCGCGGCCGCATGATGGTGGTGATGCTCGACGACGCCACCGCGCAGGTGGAGATCTCGGTGTTCAACGAGCTGTTCGAGAAGCACCGCGACAAGCTCAAGGAAGACGCGCTGCTCGTGGTCTGCGGCCGCGTGCAGGACGACCAGTTCTCGGGCGGGATGCGCGTGCTCGCCGAGGAGCTGCTCGACCTGGAAACCCTGAGAGCGCGCTACGCGGCCAAGCTGAAGCTGTCGATGAACGGCGGCGCGGACGCGAAGCGGCTGCAGCAAGTGCTCGCGCCCTACCGCACCAGCGGCAACGGCGCCCAGGTCGTGGTTTCCTACGGCAACGGCGCCGCGGCGTGCGAAGTGGTGCTCGGCGAAGGCTGGCGCGTGCGCCCGGATGGCAAGCTGATCTCCGACCTCGGGGAGTGGCTCGCGCCCGAGAACGTCGAGCTGCTTTTTTCGAGCTAATTTAGCAGCTAGTTGGCGAAGCGCACCGCGCAGCGCTGGCCGCTGAGCAGCCGGCGGTGGTGCAGGTACCACGGGTTCACGATGCGCTCGGCCGGATCGAGCCGCCGCTTCTCGGCAAGGAACTGCGCGAGCTGCGGATAGCACGCTTCGGCCTGCTCGCGCGTCGCCTCCGGCGTGCACGACACCGCGAAGCTGCCGCCCCGCGCGATGGCGGCGTCGATCAGGCTGCGGCGCAGCTGCGTCGCGCGCACCGCGTTGCCGAGCACCGGGGGCGCCGCGAGATGCAGGGTGATCGCGGCGTAGTCGCGCTGCGCCCAGCGCAGGAAGCTGTCGCGCTCCGGCAACGTGCGGCGCAGCTCCATTCCGGCGAGCGGCATGCGCCACTCCTCGCAGCGGCTGCGCGCGTCGGCGAGAAAGGCCTCCAGCCTCTCCGGCGGTACCAGCAGGCGCAGCGCCTTTCCTTTTACGCCGCGCCAGTCCGGTTCCGCGGCATTGTGGACTGCGCTCGACAGCGAGCCGATGTCGAGTGTCACGCTGTAGAGCGCGCCGAACAGGCCGAGCCCGCCGGCGACGAGCGCGAAGAGCTCGCGGTGCGCGGCGCGGCTCGCGCGGCGCAGCTCGCCACCCGAGGTGACGACGGCGATCGACTCGACATGCATGACGGCGGGACGGCCGTCGGGGCCGGCGGCGTTGTGGTCGAGGCCCCAGCCGACCGTGGACATCGCGGTGGCGGCGCTCGCGGCGCGCGCATCGCCCGGACGCAGGCAGGCGGCGATCATTTTCCAGGGCGTGCCGGCCTGGACCTCGATCAGGCCGTGGCTTTCGTCGACCCGCAACACGCGGTCCAGGCGCGAGACATCGTAGCGCTCGGCCGCGCGCATCGCGGCGGCGAGCTCGAGGGCGGACAACGGGATAGAACGCGCGGTGGCCACGGCTCTCCCTCCCTGGTTGAATTGCGGGAAGATTTTTTCTGCAACGCGCGCCGCGCCGCAACAGCCGCTTGCAAAGTGGCGGAAAGTGATACCGTAAGTCGCATGCCCGCAACCAGCCGCTTCGTCGAGGCGCTGAAGAAGAGCGTGCGCTCGCGCGGGCTCACCTACGCGCAGCTCGCGCGGCGCCTGCAGCTCTCGGAGGCGAGCGTCAAGCGCATGTTCTCGCGCGGCACCTTTACGCTCGCGCGCATCGAGGAAGTACTCGACGCGGTCGAGCTCGACCTCTACGACGTGGCGCGCATGAGCCGGGACGCAATGGGCGGGACGCCGCTCACGCACGAGCAGGAGCTCGGGCTGGCGCGCGACGAGCGCCTGCTCGGGGTGTTCTGGCTGGTGCTGAACGGCTGGAGCTTCGACGAGATCGTGACCTCGCGCGCGCTCACGCGCACCGAGCTCACCATCGCCTTCGCCCGGCTCGAGAAGCTGCGGCTGATCGAGTGGGGCCCGCGCGAACGCGTGCGCCTGCTCGTGCCGCGCGACTTCGCCTGGCGGCCGGGCGGGCCGGCGAAGAAGGCCTACGCGAAGCGCGCAATGGCGGAATTCCTCGACGGGCGCTTCGACGCGCCGCTCGAGCTGATCCGCTTCGAGCCGCGCGAGCTCTCGCTCGAGTCGGCGGCCGCGCTCAAGCGCAAGCTCGAGCGCCTGCTCGCCGAGTTCAACGAGATGGCGGAAGCCGACTCTGCGCTGCCGAGCGGGCGGCGGGTGGCGGTGGCGCTGCTCGCCGCGTGCCGGCCCTGGGAGTTCTCGGCCGTGCACGCCCTGAAGCGCGGAAAGGCCGCCTAAAGCGTCGGCCGCAGCTCGAAAAGCCCGTACGGTACTTGTTCCTGAGTATCTTCGATTTGCAAACCCGTCACTTGCGCCGCGGGCGGGCCGCGCCGCGCCCAAGCCGCGAGCGCCGCGAGCGCCTGGGGCGCGCCGTGCGCCAGCGCCTCGACGCTGCCGTCGGCGCGATTTCGCACCCAGCCCGCGAGCCCGAGCCGGCGCGCTTGGTGCTGGAGCGCGTAGCGAAAGCCCACGCCCTGCACGCGTCCGGTGATGCGCAGCCGCTGCGTGATCATCGCGAAAAGCGTTCCCATGGTAAGCTGATTTTCGCGGGGTGGGAGAGGGAGAAAAGGGGAAAGAAAATGCGGGGAGCGTTGTTGGTGATAGCAGGGCTGGCGCTCGCCGGCTACGTCGCGGTCGCGTGGGTGCTGCCGACGATGGCCGACTCCGACGCGAAAGCCGCCGCGCAGGCGCTGATCGCCGGCGCCGAGCCGGCGAAGCAGCAGGTGGCGGCGGCGGCGGAAAAATCCGGCAATCTGGCGGGCGCGGCGAACGGCATCAAGGTGGTCGAGACGCAGGACCCGAAGCACGGCAGGATGAAGTGGATCGCCGCCGAGAACGGCGCGATCCGCGCGTGGAACGCGGACAAGGCGATCGAGATCACCCTCACGCCCGCGCTCCAGGGCGGCAAGGTGAGCTGGAACTGCAAGGGCTACCCGGTCGGCGCGATGCCGGCGAGCTGCGGCGGAAAGGCCTAGGCTGCGCAAGCTTCTTTTGCTCTTGCTGCTCACGGGGTGCGCGAGTGCCGGCCCGCCGCCCGACAGGGTCGTCTACCACCTCAGCGAAGGCCTGCCGCAGGCCTCCAACGGCCTGCGCAACATCGGCAACCACCTCGAGGTCAACCCCAACGCGCGCATTGTGGTGGTGTCGCACGCGCGCGGCGTCGATTTCCTGATGAAGGACGCGAAGGACGCGAACGGCAACCGCTACGAGGACCTGGTCGAGCAGCTCAAGCACCGCGGCGTGCGCTTCGACGTCTGCGAGATCACGCTGCGCAACCGCAAGCTCGCCAAGGAGCAGTTCATCGCCGACGTCACCTGGGTGCCGTCGGGCGTCGCCGAGGTCACCCGCCTGCAGCAGCGCGAGGGCTTCGCCTACCTGAAGCCGTAGGCTAGAGTCGCAGAACCAGGCCGGCCACAATCAGGCCGGCGAGCGCCGCGCCGCCGAGCAGCAGCCAGTCGCGCCGCCGCCAGCGCCCGCGCGCCGCGTGCGGCACCGCGCCGATCGCCTGCGTCGCGGTCTGCGGAAGGGTGGCCGCGCCGGTCAGCACCGCAAGCCGCTGCGTGGCCTCGTTCGAATCGAAGGAATGCGACACCCCGCGCGCCGGCGGCGCGCTCGTGTCCTCGGGCGCCTTCTCGTCCTGCTGACGTGTGCGGTTCACCGACTGGGCGAGGACTACGGTCTTGGCGTCCGTGCTCATCATCTGGGGCTGCGCCCCGCTCGCGAGGCCGAAGGGACGGGTGCCGCTCAGGGTCGCGCTGCCCGGGGCGGCGAGGGCGCGCTCGCATTCGCGCAGGTCGCGGGCGACTTCGCGCGCGTCCTGGTAGCGGTCCTCCAGCGGCTTCGCCAGCATCTTCGCCGCCACGAAGTCGAGCATCTCCGGCACGTGCGGATTCACCGAGCTCGGCGCCGGCGGCGCAAAGTTGACGATCTGGTACATGAGCGCGGTCACGTTCTCGCCGCTGAACGGCGCCGCGCCGGTCAGCATCTCGTACAGGATCACGCCGAGCGAAAAGATGTCGGAACGGTGGTCGGCGCGCTTGCCGATCACCTGCTCGGGCGACATGTACTTCGGTGAGCCGAGCATCACGCCGGTCTGCGTGAGGTCGGCGGACGCGCGCATGCGCGCGATGCCGAAGTCGGTGATCTTCACCGGCCCGTCGGCCACCACCATGATGTTGGCGGGCTTGATATCGCGGTGCACGACGCCCTGTTGGTGCGCGTAGGCGATGCCCTCGGCCACCTGCGCGGCGATCGACAGCGACTGCGGCACGCCCATCGGCTGGCCCTCGACGAAGAGGGTGCGCAGCTCGACGCCCTGGATGTACTCCATCGCCATGTACACCACGTCGCCCGCCTTGCCGGCGTCGTACACCGTGACGATGTTCGGATGGTTGAGGCCGCCGGCGGCGCGCGCCTCCTGGTAGAAGCGCGCCTCGTATTTGTCGGCGTGGTCCTTCTCGAGCGACATGTTCACGGTCTTGACCGCGACCGTGCGCTGCAGAACGGAGTCGGTGGCCTTGAATACGACGCCCATCGCGCCCCGGCCGATCTCCGAGTCGATGATGTACCGGCCGAGCTGCGGTTGATCCATCCCGAAAGCTTAACCGACCCGCTTAACCGATCGCTTTGGGCGCTATCGGGCGGGTTTCAGCGAGCGGAATATCGGTCCCCACACTGGGTGCCCGGCCTCGGCGGGCGCGAGCTCGAGCGCCGGGTCGACCGCGAGCGCCTTGCGGAACTCTTCCCGGCACTGCTGCTGGCGGTTGGACGAGCAATGGATGAACGCGAGGTGCTTGTGGGCGTTGGCGCGCTCCTTGGCCTCGATGCCGAGCTCGATCGCGCCCTGCAGATTCTTCGCCGACTCCGCGTACTCGCCCTCTTCGTACTGCTTGAGCCCGGCGCTGAGCGCGCCCGGCCCGCTCAGCGAGCGGAAGATCGGTCCCCATACCGGGTGCCCGGCCTCGGCCGCGTCGAGTCGCGTCTTCGGATTGGCGGCGATCGCCTTGCGGAACTCCTCGCGGCAGCGCGCTTCGCGCCCCGCGGTGCAGTGGATGAAGGCGAGATGCTTGTGCGCCTCGGCGCGGTCCTTGTTGCCGAGGCCGAGCTCGAGCGCTTCCGCCAGGGTTTTCGCCGAGGCCTCGTGCTCGCCGGCGTCGAACTGGCGCAGGCCCTTCACCAGCGAGGTTTGCGCTTTGGTTTTCTGCACCAGCTGGTCGAATTGCGCGCAGCCTGGGAGCAGTAGGGCAAGCCCGAGGATCAGGGCAGGGCGCATTAGCGGAACCGGTGCTGGATTCTTGCCGCCTGACCCGGCTTGACCTCGATGCTCTCCACGTACGGCGGGAAGGTGGAGTTGCGGATCTCGACCTGGTGCGTGCCCGCCGGCACCTCCAGCGTGCGCAGCGGCGGGCTGATGCCGCGGCTCTTGCCGTTCACGACTACTTCGCCCCAGGGCGCGACCGCGAGCTCGAGGCGCGCGGGGCCTTTCGGCGCGACCGGCTTCTCCGGCGCTGCGTTCTCCGGTTTTTTGTCTACGCGCGCGACCACCTGCTTTTTCGGCTGGGGCGGCGGCGCGTCGATCACGCCTGCGCCTCCGCCTGCGGCGGGGGCCGGCGGCAGCGTCTGCGCGGCGGGCGGTGCCTCGATCACCGGTTTCGCCGCCGCCTTCTGCGGCACAGGCTTGAACGGCTCGGGGCGGGTGGCGCGCGCGCCGACGCCGCCGGCGACGATCAGCAAGAAGACGAGCGGCGAGACGACCAGCGCCGAGCGCCGCAGGCCGAGCGGTCCGGTCGCGGAGAACCAGCCGGCAGCGCCGGGCGCGGTGCTTTCGCTGCGCACCTCGGCATCATCCACCCGCCGCGGCTGCGGCGTGGCGCCGACCACCGCGTAAACCTCGTGCGCGCGCACGTGCTTGTCGGTGCGCGAGCCTTCGTGGCGAAAGAGGCTCACGTAATCGCGCGAAAGGCACGACACCACCTCGTAGAAGGAGCGCGAGACGAGCAGCTGCCCCGGTCGGGAGAAGCTCATCACGCGCTGCGCGACGTTGATGCCGTCGCCGATGATGTTCATCTGCCCGTTCAGGTCCTTCACCAGGCGCACCGGGCCGAGGTTGACGCCCAGGCGCACCGGCACGTGGGTGGCGAGGTCGCGCATCGCCATCGAGGCGAACAGCGCGTCCTCCGGGTCGCCCATGAAAGTGATGGCGGCGCCGTCGCCGGTATCGAGGATGATGCGGTCGCGCGGCACCACATGCTCGAGCGCCACCCCCAGGGCCTGATTGAATGCCTGCTTGAGCTGGAGCTGCTCGGCGACCGGCTTCTGCGAATAATCGGCGATGTCGAGAAACAGGACGCTGCAGACGAGCGTGCGGCCGGCGCTGTCCAACGTGTCGATCCTCCCCAGTGCGGCTTACGCGCCGCGACGGCTCATTTTACGCGCATGCCTGGACTTGCTCCCGCGTCCGGAGAAACGAGGAAAATTCCCGGTCCGTCCCCCGAGGCGGCCAGCACCATGCCTTCCGAGACGCCGAATTTCATCTTGCGCGGCGCAAGGTTCGCCACCAGCACCGCGAGTCGTCCTTCGAGCTTTTCCGGAGCGTAATCCGACTTTATCCCGGCAAATACGGTGCGTTTCCCGTCCCCGGCCTCGAGCGTCAGCTTGACCAGCTTGTCGGCGCCCTCGACCAATTCCGCGGCGACGATGCGGGCCACGCGCAGGTCGAGCTTGTTGAAGTCCTCGATTGTGATTTCTGCGCTCACCGGTTTTTCCTTCACAGATTCTTGCACTTCGAACAACGCGTCGAGCTGCGCCTCCTCGACCCGGGTGACCAAATGCTTGAACGGCCGGATGCGACGCGGCCGCAGCGTGCGATCCTCGAACTTGAGCTCGCGCTCGATGCCGAAGAGCTCCTTCGCCACGCGCAACGCCGTCGCGGGCAGGATCGGCGCGAGGTAGACCGTGAGCACGAAGAACGCCTCCAGCGCTTCGCTGCAGACGCGATGCAGCTCCGCGCGCCTCGCCGGATCCTTTGCGAGCTCCCAGGGCTTGTGCTGGTCGTAGCGCTGGTTGACCCCATCGGCGAGGCGCATGGCCTCGCGGACGACCTTGCCGAACTCGCGCTGCTCGTAGGCCTCCGCGATGAGTCCGGCCGAAGCGAGCGCCGGGCTGCCATCATTTGACGGATGGAGCTCGCCGCCGAACTGCTTGGAGATGAAGCTCGCGGCGCGCGCCGCGATGTTCACGTACTTCCCCACCAGGTCGCTGTTCACCCGCGCGAGGAAGTCCTCGGGGCTGAAGTCGAGGTCTTCGACGTTCGCGTTCAGCTTGGCGGCGATGTAGTAGCGCAGCCATTCCGGGTTCATCCCGAGCTTCAGATAGCGCAGCGGGTCGATCCCCGTGCCGCGCGACTTGGACATCTTGTCGCCGGACACAGTGATAAATCCGTGCACATACACGTGGTCCGGCACCTTGTAGGGCCTGCTCGCGAATTGCAGCATCGCCGGCCAGAAGAGCGTGTGAAAGTAGATGATGTCCTTGCCGATGAAGTGGATCTGCTCGCAGTCGGCGAGCGTCTTTTCGAAGCTGAGGCCCTTCTTGCCGCAGTGGTTCTTGAGAGAGGCGAGGTAACCGATCGGCGCGTCGACCCAGACGTAGAGGTATTTCTCTTCGTTGATATCGGGAACGCGGATGCCGAAGTAAGGCGGGTCGCGCGAGATGTCCCAGTCGGCGAGCGCCTTGTCGCCGGTCCCATCGAGCCACTCCTTCGCCTTGTTCACCACCTGCGGCTGGAGGCGCTGCGGGGTTTCGAGCCACTGCCGGACGAACGTCTTGCACCGCTCGTCGGAGAGCTTGAAGAAGTAGTGTTCGGAGGACTTGAGCACCGGGTTCGCGCCCGAGAGCGTGGAGTAAGGGTTCTTCAGCTCGGTGGCGGAATAGGCCTTGCTGCAGTTCTCGCAGGCGTCGCCGTACTGGTCTTTCGCGCCGCAGTTGGGGCACTCGCCCTTGATGTAGCGGTCGGCGAGGAACATTTTCTTGACCGGGTCGAAAAATTGCTCGACCGGCTTGGTGTAGACCAGGCCGGCCGCTTTCAGCTTGCGGTAGATGTCCTGCGACAGCTCGGTGTTCTCGGGCGAGTGGGTCGAGTGCCAGTTGTCGAAGCTGAGGTGGAAACCGTCGAGGTACTGCTTGCGGCCCTTCTGGATCGCATCGATGAACGCTTCGGGCGAGGTCCCGGCTGCCTCGGCGGCGAGCGTGATCGCCGCGCCGTGCGAGTCGTCGGCGCCCATGAAATGCACTTCGTGCCCCTGCATGCGCTGGAATCGCACCCAGATATCGGCCTGGATGTATTCCATGATGTGGCCGATGTGGAACGGGCCGTTCGCATACGGCAAAGCGGTGGTGACGAAGAGCTTCCTGGAAGCCATGGGGGAGGGCGATTTTAGCTTACACTTCAATCATGTCCGTCAATGAAGCCAGCATTCAGGACGCGCTGCGCAAGCTTGTTGATCCGAACACCGGCAAGGACTACGCAAGCACCCGCTCCGTACGCAATCTGAAGGTCTCGGGCGACGACGTCTCGCTCGAGATCGAGCTCGGCTATCCGGGCAAGAGCCAGCACGAGCCGATCCGCCGCCAGCTGACGCAAGCGCTGAAAAGCGCCGGCGCCGGCAGCGTCGCGGTGAAGGTGGCCTCGAAGGTGGTCTCGCATGCCGTGCAGCGCGGCGTGAAGCTCGTGCCGGGAATCAAGAACATCATCGCGGTCGCCTCGGGCAAAGGCGGCGTGGGCAAGTCGACCACCGCGGTCAACCTCGCGCTTGCGCTCGCGGCCGAGGGCGCCTCGGTCGGCGTGCTCGATGCCGACATCTACGGGCCTTCGCAGCCGATGATGCTCGGCATCGCCGGCCGGCCGGAATCGAAGGACGGCAAGCGCATCGAGCCGATGGAGGGCCACGGGCTGCAGGCGAGCTCGATCGGCTTCCTGATCGATATCGACACGCCGATGGTCTGGCGCGGGCCGATGGTGACGCAGGCGCTCGAGCAGCTCCTGAAGGACACCAACTGGCGCGACCTCGACTATCTGGTGGTGGACCTGCCGCCGGGAACCGGCGACATCCAGCTCACGCTCGCGCAGAAGGTGCCGGTGACGGGCGCGGTGATCGTGACGACGCCGCAGGACATCGCGCTCATCGACGCGCGCAAGGGCCTCAAGATGTTCGAGAAGGTCGGCATCCCGATCCTCGGGGTGGTCGAGAACATGTCGTTCCACGTCTGCCCCAAGTGCGGCCACGAGAGCCACATCTTCGGCTCGGGCGGCGCCGAGCGCATGGCGCGCGACTACAAGACCGAGCTGCTGGGCCAGCTGCCGCTCGACGAAGCGATCCGCACGCAAGCCGATTCGGGCAAGCCGACGGTGGTCTCCGACCCCGACGGCAAGGTCGCGGAGATCTACCGCCGGATCGCGCGCCGCTGCGCGGTCAAGATCGCCGAGTCGCAGCGGGACATGACGTCAAAGTTTCCGAATATCGTCGTCCAGAATACTTAGGCCGGAATCTCTCCGAGCACGGTGCAGCGGCGGATGACGCGGCCTTGCGTCGCCGCGTCGTAGGCGGTGGCGCGATGCATCACGCACCGGTTATCCCACACGATCAGCTCGCGCGCCTTCCACCGGTGCTCGTAGCTCAGGTCGGAGTGGACCGCCAACGCGTTCAATTCCTCGATCAGCGCCCGTCCCTCGTCGTAGGGCATGCCGACGATGTACTCGGCGTGATCGCCGAGGTACAGGCACTTGCGGCCGGTCTCGGGGTGCGTGCGCACCACCGGGTGGTCGACCGGCGGCCGCGCGAGGCGCTGCGCCTCGGTCAGCGGATCCTCGCCGTGGCGCCGGGTGCGGGAAAAATCGAGGTTATGCACCGCGCGCAGATTGGCGATGCGCGCCTTCCAGTCAGGACTGAGGCGCTCATAGGCGCCGTACATGTCGCAGAAGTGCGTTTCGCCGCCGTGCTCCGGCATCACTTCGCCGTAGATGATCGTGGCCTGTCCCGTCACGCGTTGCCACGAGCCGTCGGTGTGCCACGCGAGCGTGCCCTTGTCCGGATGGCGGCCGGTCGGCCTTCCCTGCTCGTCGAGGTTCGAGAGCCGGTAGAGCTCCGGGTGACCGTCGGCGTGGTACTGGTTCATCACGTGGATCTGCACCTCGCCGAAGCGGCGCGCGAAGGCGACCTGGCTCGCCGGCGGCAGATCCATAGGCGGGAACAGCAGCACCTGGTAGCGCAGGAACGCGCGGTACAGCGCGCGAAACGCCGCCTCCGGCAGATCGTTCGCCAGGTCGAGCCCGGAGATCTCGGCGCCGAGATGGCGTGTCAGCGGCCTGACCGAAAAAAAATCAATGGCAGCGGCCATGGTCCTCCGGTCGCCAGGGGTTGCTGAGCGTGCTGAGGGATTCCAGGAACACGACCAGATCAGTCTGCTCCTGCGCGGTGAGCCTGAGCGGTGCGAGCTTGGCGGAGCCTTGCTCGGAGTAGTGCCGGATTACCTCGGCGAGCGTGGCGAACTCGCCGTGGTGGCCGTAGGGGGCGGTGAGCATCAAGTGCCTCAAGGTAGGGACCTTGAAGGCGCCGGGTTCAGCCTGCGCTTCCACCGAACGAACGCCCTTTTGCGGATCGTCGTTGTAGCGCCCGTGGAGGCTGAAGCGGCTCGCCTGCACCTGCTTCAGACCGTCGACCCGCCCCGGATCGGGGCGGCCGCGCGCGGCAAAGCCGTTGTCCTGGAACTCGCCGCTGCTGAAATTCGGCCCGCTATGGCAGGTGCTGCAATTGCCCTTGCCGATGAAGATTTTCAGCCCTCGCTTCGCCGCATCGGAATAGAAGGCGGATTGTCCGCGGGCGAGCGCGTTGCGGAACCGGTCGAAGGGGGTCGGCGGGCTCTCGAAGGTCTCCTGGAACGCCGCCAGGATCTTCGCCACATCCACCAGCACCGCCTCGTCGTCGGTCGGCGAGGGCGCGGCCCCGAAGGCGCGCCGATAGCGGCAGGCGATCTCCTCGTCCTTGCGCACGAGCTCGGCGACGTGGGCCGGGGTGGCGCCGAGCTCGCGCCGATCGAGCATCGGGCGGATGCTCTGGGACCAGAGGCTGTCGGCGGCTCCGTCCCAGCCGAACCACCGGCCGAGGCGCACGTTCATCAGCGTCGGCGTGTTGCGGCTCGCCTCGGCGGCTGCGAAGCCGCGCGTGCGGTTGTCGGTCCAGTTGCGCTCGGGCACGTGGCACGTGCCGCACGAGAAGCGTCCGTCGGCCGAGAGGCGGGTATCGAAGAACAGCCGCTCGCCGAGCTCGAGCGCGGCGCGCTTGCCGGAGACGCGGTTGCTCGGGTCGGTCGTCATGGGCGTCGGCCACGGGCCGTGCGCCAGGATGGCGCGGATTTCCGCCTCGGTAAAGGACGGCTCCTGCGCACTGAGCGCGGCCGTGCTCAGCAGGGCCGCCAGGACGACCGTTGTTCGCATCTTGAGCGGCTATGATAGGCCCCCGAGGAAAAAAATGAGCATCAAATCCGACCGTTGGATCCGCCGCATGGCGGCCGAGCAGCGCATGATCGAGCCGTTCGAAGCGCATCAAATCAAGGAGGTATCGGGCCGGCGGGTGGTGTCCTACGGTACCTCGAGCTACGGCTACGACATCCGCTGCTCGACCGAATTCAAGATCTTCACCAACATCAACTCGACCATCGTCGACCCGAAGAACTTCGACGAGAAGAACTTCGTCGACTACCGCGGCGAGGTCTGCATCATCCCGCCGAACTCCTTTGCGCTCGCGCGCACGGTCGAGTACTTCCGCATCCCGCGCAACGTGCTCACCATCTGCCTCGGCAAGTCGACCTACGCGCGCTGCGGGATCATCGTCAACGTAACCCCGCTCGAGCCCGAGTGGGAGGGGCACGTGACGCTGGAGTTCTCCAACACCACGCCGCTGCCGGCGCGCGTCTACGCCAACGAGGGCGTGGCGCAGGTGATCTTCCTCGAGTCGGACGAGCTCTGTGAAACTTCCTATCGCGACCGCGGCGGCAAATACCAGGGACAAAAGGGCGTAACTTTGCCGCGCATCTAGCCGGCAAAAAGAAACGAAAAATTTCTCTCGAGGCCTTGACATGCGGGGTCATGTCCCTATACTCCGCTCAAGTTTTTTTCTTTTTGGATTCAAAGGAGAGAAGGAGGTCATCATGACAAGCAAAAGGAACTCGCGTCCGGCCGAAGGCGTATGCGTCCGGGACGTTCCCGAAACTTAGTTACTGACCGCGAGGAGATACTTTGATGGGGGACCGCAGTAGTCCGATCCGAACGAAACAAGCCGCAGCAGTACTCAAGCAACAGCCGCACGAAGCAGTCTTCGACACGCATCCCGAAGTCAGCTTGGACTTCGAGATCGTGCGCCAGGCAGCACGCCAGAAGTACACCCGGCCGTTCCTGATCCTCGACGCCGCGATCGTGCGCGCGAAGATCCGGCGCTTCCGCGCGGCCATGCCGCGCGTGCGGCCGCACTACGCGGTCAAGGCGAACCCCGACCGCCGCGTGCTCAAGGTGCTCGCGCAGGAGGGCGCGGGCTTCGAGATCGCGTCCACCGCGGAGCTCGACGTGCTGCTCGGGCTCGGCGTGCCGGCGGCGGAAGTCTTCTACTCCAACCCGATGAAATCGCGCGAGGCGATCGCCTACGCCGCGTCGAAGGGCGTGGAGTGGTACGTGGTCGACAGCGTGGACGAGCTGCGCCGGGTCTTCGAAGTGAAGCCCGATGCAAAGCAGTACCTGCGCATCGCCACCCCCAACATCGGCGCCGACTGGCCGCTTTCCGGCAAGTTCGGCTGCGGCGTCGCGGACGCGCGCGAGATCGTGGCCGCCGCGGCGAAGATGGGCGCCGACCTCGCCGGCGTTACCTTCCACGTGGGCTCCCAGTGCCGCAACCCGGAAAACTGGCGCGTCGCGCTCGAGAAGGCAAAGGTCCTGTTCGACGCCATGGTCAAGGCGGGCCTCCGGCCGCGCCTGCTCAACATCGGCGGCGGCTTCCCGGTACGCCACGTGAAGCCCATCCCGTCGATCGAGCTGATCGGCGAGGTGGTGAACGAGGGACTCAAGGCGTTTCCCGAGGACATCCAGGTGATCGCCGAGCCCGGCCGCTACCTCGTGTCCGACGCGGGCTACTTCGTCTGCCGGGTGCTCGGCACCGCGACCCGCGCCGGCAAGCGCTGGATGCACTGGGATGCGGGCCTGTTCGGCGGAGTCATCGAGTCGAGCGAAGGCCTGCGCTACCGCGTGCGTACCGACCGCGCGGGGCCGGACGTCGCCTGGACGGTGGGCGGCCCGACCTGCGACTCTGTCGACGTGGTGATGCGCGACGAGCCGCTGCCTTCGGACCTGCAGGAAGGCGACTTCATCTACATCCAGAACGCCGGCGCCTACACCACGGCTTACGCGAGCCAGTTCAACGGCTTCCCGTTGCCGGAAGTGCGGGTGTTCGAGAGCAAGGACTAGGTCGTTCTCTCGTAGAGCACGAAGTCGAACTTCGTGCCGTCGGCTGCGGTGTGGGGCTCGCGCTGGGACTCGCGCCATTGGGCGCGGTCCCATTTTGGAAACCAGGTGTCGCCGGCGTAGTCGCGGTGGATCTCGGTCAGCACCATGCCGGCGGCGAACGGCATCGATTCCTCGAAAAGCTGGGTACCGCCGATCACGAACGCCACGGACTCGCCCGCGCACAGGGCGAGCGCCGCATCGAGCGAATTCGCGACCGCCGCCCCGGGCGCCTCATAGCCGGGGGTACGCGTAACCACAATGTTTTCCCGTTGCGGGAGCGGGCCCTTCAGCGATTCCCAAGTGCGCCGGCCCATGATGACCGGGTGCCCGAGCGTCAGGCGCTTGAAGTGCTTCAGCTCCTCCGGAATGTGCCACGGTAGCCTGCCTTTCGCGCCTATGATTCCATTCGCGGCTACCGCCGCAACGAGGTAGACCCGGGGTCCGGCGCTTTGTGACATTGGTCCTCGGCTTCGGCAGAATTTAGTTGAAAGTATAAGGACATGGCGTATCCGCGGTCGTTTCTGGGGCTGTGCCTCGCGAGCTTCATCCTGGTCGCGGCGCCGCTGGTTGCCGCGCTCGCGTACTCGGCGTGGCACAGCGAGCGGCTGGCGGACCGCAGCCGCAGCGCGGTATTCAACGCCTCGCAGGCGGCGCGCGCGAGCCGCACGCTCGTGAACCGCATCGGCTCGCTCGAGCGCCTAGCCACGCTCAACGCCCCCGGGGTCGACTCGGACCTCCACCGCGTGCATGCCAGCTTCCGCCAAGTCGCCAGCGAGCTGTTGCAGCTCCCGCTCGAGGACGATCAGCTCGCCGCGCTCAAGCGCACCATGGCCCAGGAGCAGGCGCTGTACGACTTGCTCACGGCACCGAAGCGCATGGAGCGGCGTCTCGTCGCGACGCTCGCTGGGGATCTGGCGGAGAACGCCTCCGAAGTGCTCGCGATCAGCACGCGGGTCGCAGACCGGGAGGTGACGCGCCTGCGCGCCGATGCGGAGACCGTCCAGCGGCAGCTGATCCTGCTCGTGATCTTCAGCACCGCGGTCGCGCTCGGGCTCGCCCTGGCGCTGACCCGCCACATCGCCCGCCCGATCGCCGAGCTGGACGCCGCGATCCGCCAGCTCGGCAGCGCCGATTTCGGCCAGCCGATCGCGGTGCGCGGCCCCGAGGACCTGAAGACGCTCGGTGAGCGCCTCGACTGGCTGCGCCGGCGCCTGCTCGAGCTCGAGGACGAGAAGAACCGCTTCCTGCGCCACCTGTCGCACGAGCTCAAGACGCCGCTCACCGCGCTGCGCGAGGGGGCGGAGCTGCTGCACGACGAAGTCGGCGGCCCGCTGTCCGGCTCCCAGCGCAGCGTGGTGTCCATCATGAAGGACAACAGCATCAAGCTGCAGCGGCTGATCGAGGAGCTGCTCGACTACCAGCGCGCGCTGCACGCGGCCGCGGCGCTCACGCCGCGCAAGCTAGCGCTCGACGCGCTGGTGCGCGAGGTCGCGCGCTCGCACGAGCTCGCCGCGCAGGCGAAGGGCCTGCACGTGAAGGTCAACGCGGAGGCGGGGAGCGTGGTCGCCGACCCGGAGAAGCTGCGCTCGGTGGTCGACAACCTCCTCGGCAACGCGGTCAAGTTCACTCCCGCCGGCGGCAGCGTCGAGGTGGTGGCGCGCTCGAGCGGCGACCAGGCGTTCATCGACGTGATCGATTCAGGGCCCGGCGTGCCGGTGGAGGAGCGCGAGTCGATCTTCGACTCCTTCTTCCGCGGCCGCGCCAAGGCGAGCACGCGCGTCGAGGGTAGCGGCCTCGGGCTCGCGATTGCGCGCGAGTTCGTCGAGGCGCACGGCGGCAAGATCAGCGTGCTCGCCGAGGAGCGCGGGGCGCATTTCCGCGTCGCCCTGCCGCGGCGCATGGCGGCATGAAGCGCTTCGTCGTTCTCCTCGGCCTGGCATTCGGCGGTTGCGCGACGGTGCAGCCGCTCGTCAACCCCGTGGACGCCATCGTGGCCGACGCAGTCGCCGCCGCGCGCGCCCCCGCAGCGGAGCAGAGCGCCACGCTCGCCCGCGCCCAGCAAGCCGGTGTTGCAAGCCCGAATGACCGGCTGCGGCTCGCGACGCTGCTCGCCACACTCCCGCCGCCGCTGCGCGACGACGCGCGAGCGCTCGAGCTCCTCGAGCCGGTCGCCGACGCCTCGGCGCCGGGCATCGGCCGCTTCGCGGCGCTGCTCTCTTCGCAGGTCATGGAGCGCCAGCGCGCCGCGCGCGAGGTGGACCGCCTGTCGCGCGAGCTGGCCAGCGCCACGCGGGAGCGCGAGCGCTCGGAAAAGGCGCGCGAGCAGGTGGACAAGGAGCGCGACAAGCGCGAGGAAGCGCTCAAGCAGCAACTCGAGGCCCTGCGGGCCATCGAGCGCGGTATCCTTGAGCGCGAAGAGAAACTGCGCCGCAAACAGAAATGACCCCTATGACCCGTGAACGCGGACCGGTGCTACTGGTCGACGACGACAAGGACCTCCTGCAGCTGATCGCGATGCGGCTTTCGGCCGCGGGCTACGCCGTGACCGCGGTCGAGTCCGGCGAGGCGGCATTGGCGGCGCTCGCCGTGTCGCGCCCGCAGGTCGTAGTGACCGACCTTCGCATGCACGGCATGGACGGCATGGCGCTTTTCGACGCCATCCACCGCGATTCGCCCTCGCTCCCGGTGGTGATCCTCACCGCCCACGGCACGATCCCGGAAGCCGTCACCGCCACGCGCAGGGGGGTGTTCAGCTTCCTCACCAAGCCATTCGAGCCCAAAGTGCTGCTGGACACCGTCGCCGAGGCAATGCGGCTCTCGAGCCCGCCGGCTTCGGGGACGTTCGAATCCTGGCGCGCGGAGCTGATCACGCGCTCCTCGAGCATGGAGGACCTCCTTTCGCAGGCGCGGCGCGTCGCCGCCTCGGATGCGAGCGTCTGCATCTTCGGCGCGAGCGGCACGGGCAAGGAGCTCTTCGCAAGAGCCATCCACCGTGCAAGTCCCAGGGTCGAGGCCCCGTTCGTCGCGGTGAATTGCGGCGCGATCCCGGAAGGGCTGCTTGAGTCGGAGCTGTTCGGCCACAAGAAGGGCTCGTTCACCGGCGCGGTCGCGGACCGCCGCGGCCTGTTTCAGGCGGCGCAGGGCGGCACGCTGTTCCTCGACGAGATCGGCGACATGCCCCTGCCGCTGCAGGTGAAATTG
>DASRIR010000095.1:0-12267 GCA_035649875.1 Burkholderiales bacterium
GTTGCGCTACACGCGTGCCCGGCGTCGCAACCGCTTCATCGGCGTGAACTCCGCGGTGTCGATGATCGGCATCGCGGTCGGCGTCTGGGCGCTGATCGTGGTGCTGTCGGTGATGAACGGCTTCCAGAAGGAAGTGCGCACCCGGATCCTCGGCGTGGTCTCGCACCTGCAGATCGTCGCCGACAGCAACCGGCTCGACGACTGGCAGGCCGTGGCGCAGATCGCGGCGCAGCACCCGCGCGTGGTGGCGAGCGCGCCGTTCGTGCAGGCGCAGGCGATGCTCTCGAACGGGCAGGGGATGCGCGGCGCCGCGGTTCGCGGCATCCTGCCGGCGGAGGAGGAGAAGGTGGCGGACCTCGCGCGCCACATGCGCGCCGGCTCGCTCGACGAGCTGCGCGCCGGCGAGTTCGGCGTGGTGCTCGGCATCGACCTCGCGCGCGCCCTCGGCGTGACGCGCGGCGACAAGATCGCGCTCATCGCGCCGCAGGGCATCGTCACGCCGGCGGGCGTGATCCCGCGCCTGAAGCAGTTCACCGTGGCCGGCATCTTCGAGGCCGGCCTGGTCGACGCCGACTCGGCGCTCGCCCTGATCCACATGCAGGACGCGCAGACCCTGTACCAGATGGGCGCCGCGGTGAGCGGCGTGCGGCTCAAGCTCGACGACCTGTTCGCCGCGCGCACCGTCGCCTACGAGCTGCTCGCCAAGCTGCCGCGCGAGCTGTTCGCCTCCGACTGGACGCGCAGCCACGCCAACTTCTTCCGCGCGGTCGAGATCGAGAAGCGCATGATGTTCCTGATCCTCGCGCTGATCGTGTTCGTGGCGGCGATCAACATCATCTCCACCCTGGCGATGGCGGTGGTCGACAAGCAGGCCGACATCGCCATCCTGCGCACCCTCGGCGCCGCGCCGGGCTCGATCCTGCAGGTGTTCATGGTGCAGGGCATGGTGCTCGGCGTGGTCGGCACCGTCGCCGGCGTGATCGTGGGCGTCATCACCGCGCTCAATATCGACGTGATCGTGCCGGCGATCGAGCGCGCCTTCAACATCAAGTTCCTGTCGAAGGACGTCTACATGATTCCGGACCTGCCTTCGGACCTGCAGATGAGCGACGTGGTCTCGGTCGCCCTGATGGCGCTGGCGCTGTCCTTCGTCGCCACCATCCTGCCGAGCCTGCGGGCCGCGCGCGTCAATCCGGTCGAAGCCCTGCGCTATGAGTAGTGAAAACGCCGCCGCAGTCGTTTCCTGCCAGAACCTGAAGAAGACTTACCAGGGGCCGGCGCCGGTGCCGGTGCTGCAGGGCGTGAGCCTCGAGGTGCGCTCGCGCGAACGCATCGCGATCGTCGGGCGCTCCGGCTCGGGCAAGTCGACGCTGCTCCATCTGCTGGGCGGCCTCGATGCCCCGACCTCGGGCAGCGTCATGATCCAGGGCAAGCCGTTCAGCGCGATGAGCGAGGTGGAGCGCGGCCGCGTGCGCAATGCGACGCTCGGCTTCGTCTACCAGTTCCATCACCTGCTGCCGGAGTTCACCGCGGTCGAGAACGTGGCGATGCCGCTGCTGATCCGGCGCACCGATCCTGGCGAGGCGCGCGAGCGCGCGGCGAAGGTGCTCGCCGAAGTCGGCCTGGGCGCGCGCCTCGAGCACCAGCCGGGCGAGCTCTCGGGCGGCGAGCGCCAGCGCTGCGCCTTCGCGCGCGCCCTGGTCACCAGCCCCGCCTGCGTGCTGGCCGACGAGCCCACCGGCAACCTCGACTCGCACACCGCCGACGAGGTGTTCGACGCCATGGTGCGGCTCTCCGCTTCGCACGGCACCGCGTTCGTGATCGTCACCCACGACACCGGGCTCGCCGCGCGCGCCGAGCGCATCTACGAGCTGAACGACGGGGTCCTCAACCCGAAGTCGTAGCGTGCGTCTCTGGAGCCTGCACCCGAAGTATCTCGATGCGCGCGGCCTGGTCGCGCTGTGGCGTGAAGCGCTGCTCGCGCAGGCCGTACTGCGCGGCCAAACCCGCGGCTATCGCCACCATCCGCAGCTCGCGCGGTTCGACGACGTGGGTGCGATCGCCCAATACCTCCGCGGCGTTCATGTGGAATCGCGGCAGCGTGGTTACAGCTTCGCCGCCGGGAAGATCGCGCGCAGGCATTGTGCCGATACCCTGGTCGTCCGGCGCGGCCAGCTCGACTACGAGTGGGAGCACCTGATGGGCAAACTGAAGGTGCGCGACCCGGCGCGCGCAGTGCGGCTCAATAGCGTGCGCCGCCCGCAGGCGCATCCGCTGTTTCGCGTGGTCGCCGGGCCGGTGGAGGCCTGGGAGAAGGTCTAGGCCTGCGCCCGTCCTCTCAGTTCGCGAAGATCCGTCCGCCCTGCGTATCCACCTTGCCCTTGATCATGCCGTGCTCGTAGCTCGACTCGAACCAGTCGATCATGCGCTGGCGCACGCTCGGCGACAGGTCGATCGATACATCGCGCAGCGTTTTCACCCTGCGCCAGTTCGGATCGTCCTCCGAGACCTTGCGCACGACCTCGGGCTCGATGCGCAGCCGCTCGCCGAACCAGACGCTCGCCTGCTCCTTGTTGGTGGCGGTGTAGTGCACCGATTCGCGCAGCGCCTCGCGGTAGCGCTTGAGCGCGTCCGGGTTGCGCGTCAGGTATTCGGCGCGCATGATCGAGACGAACTCGAACGGCCAGGTGTGCACGACGCGCGCACCGAGCTGCTGCTCCATCTTCAGCACCTGCGGCTGGCGGATGACGACGGCGTCGGCAAAGCCTTCCTGGAGCGCGAGCACGAGCTCGTTCGGCTGCACGTTGAGCAGCCGGATCTCCTTTCTCGCATCCAGGTTGCGCTCCTTGAGCAGGCGCAGCAGGTCGAGGTGCGAGTCGGAATTGAAAGACACCGCGATGCGCTTGTCCTTGAGGTCCGCCACGGATTTCGCCGTGCTGTTCTTCGGCACCATGAGCGAGTAGCTCGACCTGCCCAGGCTCGCCACGACCACCGCCGCATTGGGCTGGCGCGAGAGGAACGTCGTCACCGGCATCAGGCTGGTCACGACCGCGTCGATATGGCCCGAGGCGAGCGCTTCCATCATCGGCGGGCCATACTGGAAGAACACGAACTGCGCGTCGAGGCCGTGCTTCTTGGCGATGCCGGCGCGCTCCATGACGACCGGAATCTGGCCGTTCATGCCGCTGGGATAGGCAATGCGGATCTGCGTCGGCGCTTGGGCGTCGGCGCCGGCCGAACACAGGAGCAACGCTGCCGTCCAAAACACGCTTTTCAGTCGCATATCTCCTCCGCTCCGCTTGCTACTTCCGCTTCCAGGGAAGCACATAGCGCTCGACGCCGGACAGGGCCAGCCCCATCAGCGATCCGAGCACCCCGATCGTCACCATGCCGACGAGCACGTAGCTCGTCTCGAGATTCAGGCGGCTGGTCTGGATCATGTAGCCCAGGCCCGATTGCGCCGCGATCAGCTCGGCGGTCACCACCGCCATCCACGACTGGCCGAGCCCGATCTTCAGGCCGGTCCAGATCATCGGCAGCGCCGAAGGGAACATGATGCGCACGAGCAGCGACATCTTCCTGGCGCCCAGGGAGCGCGCCGCGTTCAGATGCTGCTCCTCCACCGACGTGCCGCCGAAGAACGAGTTGAGGAAGATCGGGAAGAAAGCCGCGATCGCGGTGATGAAGAAGCTCGGCTTGTCGCCGATGCCGAACCAGAGGATCGCGATCGGGATCCAGGCGATCGGCGGTATCGGCCGCAGCAGCGTGACGAGCGGCAGGACCAGCCGGCGCAGCGGCAGGAAGTAGGCCAGCAGCATGGCGAGCGGCACGCCGATCGCGGCAGCGATCAGGAATCCGGCGAACACGCGCTTCAGGCTCGCCAGCACGTCCTGCACCAGGTAGCCGTCGGCGAGCAGCCGATAGAAGCCCTCGAGCACGGCGGCCGGGGTCGGCAGCAGCACCGGATTGCCGAGCCGCCGGGCGATCAGCGTCCAGATCAGCAAGAACAGGCCGATGCCGGCGGCGGCCCAGAGCGCGTTGGCGACCCAGCCCGGCCCGGCCAGCAGGCTGCGCAGGGTGATGCGCGGAGGTCTAGCCAGGGCGCGTTGCATGCGTTTTCAACGGGAGGCGTTGTTGAACACTTTCAGCGTCTCTTCACGAATCAGCCGGCGGACGCGCCGGTCCAGCGCGCCGTACTTTTCGCTCAGCGCGACATCGGGCGTGCGCGGGCGGCCAAGGTCGATCCGGATCTCCTCCTTGATGCCGCCGGGCGCGGTGCTCATGGCGAAGACCCGGTCGGAAAGGTAGAGCGCTTCGTCGACGTCGTGCGTGACGAACACCACGGTGGTCTTGAGCTCCGACCATATTTTCAGAAGCTCCTCCTGCATGATGCTGCGCGTCTGGGCGTCGAGCGCGCCGAACGGCTCGTCCATCAGGAGCACCGGCGGCCGTGTCGCCAGCGCGCGGGCAATGCCGACGCGCTGCTGCATTCCGCCCGAGAGCTGCGCCGGATAGGCGCGGGCGAACTTCTCCAGGCCGACGAGGGCGAGAAACTCCCGCGCTACCGACTCGGGGGAGGGATGGCCCAGCATGCGCGGCCCGAAGGCGACGTTGTCCAGGGCGGTCATCCAGGGGAACAGCGAATGCTGCTGGAAAACGACGCCGCAGCGCGCGCTCGGCTCTGTTACCGGAGCGCCGTCGATGCGGACTTCCCCGCGCGTCGGGCGGACCATGCCGCCGATCACGTTCAGGAGCGTCGACTTGCCGCAGCCAGAAGGACCGAGCAGCGCGGTGAACTCGCCTGGGGCGATCTCGATATCGATGTCCTGCACGGCGACCGCGCGCACGCCGTCGCGCTTGAATTCCACCGACAGGTTCTCCACGCAAATCGCGCCCTGCCCGCCGACGGCGCCATTGGCCGTGCCACCGCCGCCACGTTGGCTGCTGTGATTAGGTTGCAAAGGCCGCGCAGACATCGACTGGACTTTGCCCGAAATGCGCCGCAGAAGCGGCGCGAAGTAACGAGCGCGGGATTACCTATCGACAAAAAAGTCCTGTTCGATCGATATATCGGATGAGGGGATAACGCTTCGGACAACAAGATAGATCTTTGACTCTGGTTTCGCCCGGCTACCTTATCTTCCGGTCTGTTTCCTTCTCCATCGTGAAGAACTGCCTTCGGTAGTCAGCGTCAGCGCTTGCACTGTTAACTTTGGTTAGGGCAAACCGGGCGAAAGCCTGGGACGCAAAGCCACGGGCCTAAAGCGACTACGCCAAGGCAGCCGGGCTGCATGCGGGAAACCGACTGCAGTGGCTGCCTTGGTCGTAGCACCGGGAGGGCGCGAACGTGACCAAGGGAGACAAGATGAAACCGATCATGCAGCTTCACGCGACCGCCCGTGCCCTGCGGCTGGTGCTGGTCCTGCTCGCCATTGGAGCGGGCACGAACGCGATGGCGCAGAAAACGGCCACGAAACCAGCGGCGGGCCAGAGCGAGCCGCGGATCACCCTTGCCGTCAACGAGGGCGGAGCCGCCAACGCGGATTTCCTGGAAATCCTGGAGCGCTATGAAGGATTCGCGCAATTGGTCGGAAAAACGCTCAAAGTCCAGGTCGCGATCGTGAACGTACGCAACCGCGACAGACTGCAAGAGAACCTGAAGAAGCAGGCCTACGAGCTTCTGCTGGCGCGCCCCAACGACGTGCCGGCTCAGGCGGTTCGCGATTTCGGCTACCAGCCGGTGGCGACGGCCAAAGATTACTATCGGACGCTTTTCATCGTGCCCAAGGGCTCGACGCTGCAGACCATCGCAGATGTAAGGGGCAAGACCATCGTCACCCCAGATGCATACTCCAACATGTGGCGGGCCGCCAACGCGATGCTGCGGGACAGCAAGATCGACATGAGCAAGGAGAATGTGCGCTCCATGCGCGATCAGGCGGCGATCGCCTGGTCGCTCGAGAACGGCTTTTTCGATGTCGGCGTGGTCAATTCCGCTTCAGCCGCCGGCCGCACGTGGGAAAAGAACGGCGGCCGGATCATCGCGAGGAGCCGCGACCAGATCAATATGCCGTTCATCGCATCGCCCGCGGTGTCCGATGCGCAGGTGGTGAAGCTCCGTGCGGCGGTTCTCGCTCTGGATGCGACGGAGAGCGGACGCGCCATCCTGAAAAAAATCAACCTTGCCAACGGCTTCAAGGAAACGCCACGTGAAGAGTTCGTCGCGTTCCTCAAATGGCTCGGCGAGGAAGTCAAGCCGCTCAAATCGCCTTCTGCTCAGGCGGACATTCTAGGTAGTCTGTAGGAATGCCCATCACGCTGAAAGAACGGCCGATCATCATGATCGGCGCGGAGCGCTCCGGCACCACGCTGGTCATGGCGATGCTCGGCTGCCATCCGCGCATCGCGGTCCCCGAGGTGGTCTGGTATTACCCGCGGTTCAGGCCCTACCTCCACACCTACGGGGACCTTTCCCGCCCGCAGAATCTGCGCACGCTGGCCGAGGAGATGGTTTTCGGCCTGAAGACCCCGTTCTGGGGAATGAAAGTCAATCCGCGCACGATCCTCGACGAGATTCTCGCGGACCTCAAGGAATCCAGCTTCGCCGGAATCTACTGCGCAATGCACGAGCGCTATGCGCGCAGCGCGGGCAACAAGCCTCGCTGGGGCGAGAAGACGCCGCACAACCTGTTCTTCGTGAAAGAGATCCTCGAGGACTTCCCGAACGCTCAATTCATCTTCATCACACGCGACGGCCGCGACGCGAGCGCGGACTACCTCGACTCGGCGTTCGGCCCGACCAACATCTTCTGCGCGGCCGAGAGCTGGGCGCTGTGCCAGAACGCGGTGAAGCCCTGGCGCAAGAAGCTGCGCGCCGACCAGTGGATGGACTTGCGATACGAAGAGCTGGTCCAGGATCCGGTCGGCGTGCTGAAAACCGCGTGCAGGTTCCTCGGCGAGGATTTCGCTCCGCAGATGCTGGAGTTCTACAAGACCGAGCTGGCGAAGAACCGTGGCGCGACCAAGGACCACAAGCCCCTCGGCCACGAGACGAGCGACCGTTACATAGGCATCTATAAGCGCCAGCTCAGCGTCCGCGACCAGGGGATCTTCGCGGCGGTAGCCGGGAAGGAGCTGGAAGAGGCGGGCTACCAGCTGGACGTGCAGCCGGCGAAGATCACCGAAGAGCAGATCGCGCTGTGGCGCGAGCTCGACGGACGTACTCGCGCCGCCACCATGGACGCGCCCGAGGGGCACGTCGTGTACGAGAGCTACAACGACTGGCTCGTCGATCAGCGCGCGGAACGAAAGCGCGCCGGCCTCTGGAAGGACTCCGATGTGCCGAAGAACCAGTTCCCGATCGGGCACCCGCACGAGGAGATGATCATGGGCCAGCGGGCATGGCGCTACTGGAAAGAGTATCTGTGCGTCAAGCGTCGCTACGCGGGCAAGTCGGCTCTCTAGCGGCGCGGGAGTTCGCGCTCCAACAGGCGCCGTTCATCGCCGCGGCACTGGCGCTGGGATTCCTCTGCGCGTATCTGCAGCATGGGTTTGTCCCCGGCGGCGATCAGGCCTACCCGCTCGCGCAGGTGCGCGTGCCGGTATGGCACGTCATCTGGATGGGCGCATGGACCGGGTACACGATGGCGCTGGTCGGCCAGGCCGCCGGCATCTTCGCGCTGCCCTACACCACCTCGGTGTTGCAGTTCTCGAATGCGCACGTCACGCCCTCGACCCTGCTGCTGACCTTCCTCAACCCGATCGGCGCCCTTCTTGGCTTTCGCGGCACCGGACAGTGGAACCGGGAGTTCGCGCTTTGGCTGTGCGCGGGCGGCGTAGTCGGCGGTTTGATCGGGCCATTCATGCGTGCAAGCCTGCTCGCCGATGTGACCGCGTTTCGCCTTGCCTTGGGACTTGCCTTGGTTCTGGTCGGCGCGCAGCTATGCCAAAAGGTGCTGCGCGGACTTGCGGCACGCGAAAAAGCGCCCGGCGGCAGCCTCCTCGGCCAGCCGGCGCGCATCGTGACGCTGGCCGACGCCGGTGGCCGCCTGACGATCGGCTATCGTGGAGAACAATGGACGCTCAACCACCGTGTACTGTTTTTCGTGGGCGCGGTGGTCGGCGTCATCTCGTCGGCGCTTGGTCTCGGCGGCGCGTTCCTGATCGTGCCGTTCCTCGTCGTGGTCTACAAGCTGCCGATGTACGTGGTCCCGGCGGCGACGATCCCCTACGCCATCGTGCTCTCCGCCACCGGCCTCATCGCCTATTGCGTCGTGCTGCCGCTCACGGGGGCGGCCGCGATCCAGCCCGAATGGGCCTGGGGTTTCTTCGCCGCTGCCGGGGGCATCTTCGGCTCCTGGGTGGCGGCGAAGACCCAGCTTCACGTGCCCGAGCTTGTGCTCAACGGCATGCTCGGCGCACTGACCGGCGCCGTCGGACTGCTGTACGTAGTCAACTTTTTCTTCGCCTTGCCGTTCAGGGTTTGAGGATCTTCGCTTACCTCCCGTTCCTGGTCCTCGCGGCGGCGATGCTGGTCGCCGCGTACCACATCAGCGTCTATTGGTGAGCCGCCTCGTGAGCCGCCTTGTGCCACCGCACGGTGCGCCAGCCCTGAAGCCGTTGCTGCTGGCGGATGAGGAGCTCGACGAGGAACGAGCGCGCGCCGCGCGGATGCCGCGCATCCCGCTCAGTCCGCGCGAATTCGGCGATCTCATGATGCTCGGGCTCGGCGGCTTCACGCCGCTTCGCGGGTTCATGACGCACGCGGACTGGGAGGGGGCTTGTCGAAGCTACCGCCTCAGCGACGGATTGTTCTGGCCGATCCCGATCACGCTTTCGGCCGACGAGGCGACCGCCAGCGGCATCGGGCCGGGTGGCGAAGCCGCCCTGGTCGAACCCGCCTCGCGCGAGGTGCTGGCGACCATCAAGGTCGCGGAGAAATACCGGATCGACAAGGAGGTCGAATGCCGCGCGATTTTCGGAACCGCCGACCCGCGGCATCCCGGGGTTGCGATGGTGATGGGCCAGGGCGCCGTTAATATCGCCGGCGCGGTGAAAGTCCTTTCGCGAGGAGATTTTCCGCGGCGCTATGCCGAGATCTATCTCCCTCCGGCGCAGACGCGGGCGCTGTTCGACGCCAGGGGCTGGGCCACGGTTGCCGCATTTCAAACCCGCAATCCCATGCACCGCTCGCACGAGTACCTGGTGAAGATCGCCGCCGAAATCTGCGACGGCGTGCTGGTCCATTCGCCGCTCGGGAAATTGAAGCCCGGGGACGTGCCGGCCGAAGTGAGCGTGCGCGCAATCGCCGTGCTGCTCGAGCGATATTTCCCGAACGGCACGGTGCTCCAGGCAGGTTATCCGCTCGCCATGCGTTATGCCGGCCCTCGGGAAGCGCTGCTCCACGCACTGTTTCGCCAGAACTACGGCTGCAGCCACATCGTCATCGGACGCGACCATGCCGGGGTGGGCGATTTCTACGAGCCTTACGCCGCGCAGCGGATCTTCGACGAAGTTCCGCCGGGCGCGCTTAAGATCCGGGCGATGAAAATCGACCAGGCTTTCTGGTGCTATCGCTGCGGCGCCATGGCTTCGGGGCGCACCTGCCCGCACGACCCGAGCGACCGGCTGCTTCTCTCGGGTACCAGGCTGCGCCAGGCGCTGTCCGCGGGCGCGGAAATCCCCGCCGAGTTCAGCCGGCCGGAAGTCCTGCAAGTGCTGCGCGAATACTATGGAGCCGTGCAAGGAACGGTAAAGACCGCTTCCCAAGAGAAGGCTCCGGGCCCGCGCTTTACAAAAAAGTGCTAGGGCCTGTCAAGAACTGTCCTCCTGACGAAGGCTGACCTCGGGAAGCGCCGAGCGCCCTGTAATCTGGCCGCGCTGCCTTCCGAGGCAAATTTCGACAGGAGGAAACCGTGGTCAGCTTCAGCAAGTATCTCGTCGTCGTGTTGTCACTTGGTTTTGCGTCACTTGCATCGAGCTCGAGCGAGGACTACCGGTCCTCGAGCGCAGCCGCGTTTCGCCTCGCCTCGGCCCACAGCCGCGTCGGCGACATGGCCACGGCGTGTGCCAGGCTCTCGCAGTCTCTGGAGCACTACCGCAGCGCGCTGATGAACGAAACGGGCGTGCCGGAAGCCGCGCTGTCCGGCATCTACGACGACAGCGACGGCATGGCGGAGATCCGCGCCAAGTTCGGCTGCAAGCGGTCCTAGGCTGAAAATCAAGATCGCCACACGGGGGCGCGGCTAGTCCGCGCCCCTTTCTTTTTGTCAGGTTTCCTCTACGGCGAGGACACCCGCGGCGCGCACCTGCTGGTAGAACTCCGCGTCGCGCAGCGCGCGCCATAGCAGGAAGCCGTCGCTGCTGCGCTTGACCACGAAGCGCAGAATGAGCGCCAGGAGGAACACGCTGATGCCGGCGATCAGGTAGCCCACCATCGCGAGCGCGACGCCGAGGCCGAGGATCGGCAGCATCACGAGCGGCAGCATGGCGCGGCCGGAGACGAGGCGCGCGGCGGCCTCGCGGTCGACGCGCACGCGCAGGCGGCCCTGCTGGTAGGCCGCGACGAATTCCTCGTGCGTCATGCCTGCGCTCCACGCCGGCGGGCGCGCGCGCGCCACTGCGTGACGACCCAGGCGCGCCACCCGAGCCGCGTCACCAGGTAGCCGATCGCGGCCAGCGTCAGGCCGAGCGCGATCAGCCCCACCGCGAGCGGCTTGCCGAGCGCGAGCATCCATTCGCCGAGCGCGCGCAGCGAGCCGGGAATGTCGCTCCAGTCGGTTTCGAACGGGGCGATGAACGGGCCGTGCGTGCCGGGCAGCAGCAGGCGGCCGTACGCATAGGCGAGAACGTAGAGCGGCACGATGGTGAGCGGGTTGGTATAGAGCGTGACGATCAGCGCCACCGGGAGGTTCTTGCGGCAGGGGATGGCGACGAGCAGCGCGGAGAGCATTTGCAGCGGGCCGGGCACCAGCCCGCAGAACAGGCCGATCGCCACCGCGCCGGGGACCGAGCGGCGGTTGAGATGCCAGAGGTTGGGATGCTGGAGCCAGCCGCCGAACCTCGCCACCATGCGGCTGGAGCGCACGGCCTCGGGGTCGGGCAGGTAGCGGCGGAAAAACTTGCGCGGCACGTCAGGCGGGCGTCATCTCGGAGCGGCGGGGCGCGTTGATTGTAGATGACCCTGGCCGCATTGGCCTTCGCAGCCGGCGCCGCGGCGCTGCAGCTGCAGGCCGAGCTGCCGGCGCTGGGATGGGCGGCTGTGTTGCCAGTAATGGCCTTTCTCGCCTACCGATGGAAATCCCTGGTCATACCGGTTGCATTCGCCGTCGGCTTCTTCTGGGCCGCGGCGCTCGCGCACCTGCGCATGGCCGACTGGCTCGCGCCGGAGCTCGAGGGGCGCGACCTCGACGTGGTCGGCGTGGTGTCGAGCCTGCCGGCGGCGAGCGAGCGCGCGGTGCGCTTCGAGTTCGAAGTCGAGTCCGCGCCGGGCGGCGCGCGCCTGCCGCGCAAGCTGCTGCTTTCCTGGCATCGCAATCCGTTCAGTGAGGAAGGCGCCGCAATGCTGGAGCAAAGCGTGCATCCCGGCGAGCGCTGGCTGTTCACGGTGCGGCTGCGCCGCCCGCACGGGCACGTCAATCCCCACGGCTTCGATTACGAGGCCTGGCTGCTCGAGCGCGGCATCGGCGCTACCGGATATGTGCGGCAGAAGGGCGAGCGCAAGCGCCTCGGCGCACGCAACGGCTTCATGGATTACGTGGAAAAAGCGCGCGAAGCGGTGCGCGATCGCTTCCAGGCCGAGCTCGGCGCGACGCCCGCCGCCGGCATCCTCGCCGCGCTCGCGGTCGGCGACCAGCGGGCGATTTCTGCCGAGGAGTGGCGGCTGTTCAACCGCACCGGCGTCACGCACCTGATGAGCATCTCGGGGCTGCACGTGACGCTGGTCTCGGGCCTGGCGGCGTGGCTGGTGGCCTTCGGCTGGCGCCGCGTTCCGGCCGCAACGCTGCGCCTGCCGGCGCGCAAGGCCGCGGCCGCGGCCGCGATCGTGGCCGCGCTCGGCTACACGCTGCTCGCGGGCTTCGCGGTGCCCGCGCAGCGCACGTTCTACATGGTGGCCGTGGTGGCGGCGGCGTTGTGGTGCGGGCGCATCGCGTCGCCGTCGCGCACGCTGGCGCTCGCGCTCGCGGTGATCGTCGCCGCCGATCCGTGGGCGCCGCTCGCGCCCGGCCTGTGGCTGTCGTTCGGCGCGGTGGCGCTGATCTTCTACGT
>DASRIR010000096.1:0-9754 GCA_035649875.1 Burkholderiales bacterium
TGGCGCGAATCGCCGATGACGAAGCAGCCGGCGAGGGCCAGCGCGGCGGCGGCAAGCAGGGCGAGGGTCGGAACGCGGCGCATCGGGGGTCCGGGGACCATCCTAGTAGAATCTCGCCCCTCGATGATCAAGAGGTTCATCCGGCGCGTCTTCGGCCTGCCCGCGGATGTCACGGTGCGGGTGCCGCGCGCGAAGCACGGCATCGGCCGCGAATCGCTCAGCCCCGCCGCTGCCAAGGTCTGCGCCATCCTGCGCGACGCCGGCTACGAGGGCTATGTCGTCGGCGGGGCGGTGCGCGACCTGCTGCTCGGCATCGCCCCCGAGGACTACGACATCGCCACCGACGCCCGCCCGGAGCAGGTGAAGCCGCTGTTCCGCCGCGCGCTCATCATCGGCCGGCGCTTCCGCCTGGTGCACGTGATGATGGGCCCGGAGACGGTGGAAGTCTCGACCTTCCGCTCGGCCGACGGCGACACTTCCGAGAAGGACGAGCACGGGCGCGTGCTGCGCGACAACGTGTTCGGCACCCTGGAAGGCGACGCGCTGCGCCGCGACTTCAGCGTGAACGCCCTTTACTACGATCCGGCGACCGAGGAGGTGGTCGACTTCCACGGCGGCCTGGCGGACCTCAAGAAGCGCGTGATGCGCGTGATCGGCGATCCGGAAACCCGCTACCGCGAGGACCCGGTGCGCATGCTGCGCGCGGTCCGGCTCGCCGCGAAGCTGGGCCTCACCCTCGACCCGCAGACGCGCGAGCCGATCCGCAGGCTCGCGCCGCTCATGGAGCGCGTGCCGCCGGCGCGGCTCTTCGACGAGATGCTGAAGCTCCTGCTCTCCGGTCACGCCAGCGCCTGCCTGCGGCAGCTGCGCGAGGTCGGGCTGCACAAGGGCCTGCTGCCGCTGCTCGACGTGATCCTCGAGCAGCCGCTCGGAGAGCGCTTCGTCACGCTTGCGCTCGCTCAGACGGATGAACGGGTATCGAGCGGGAAACCGGTGTCGCCGGCCTTCCTGTTCGCCGCGCTCCTCTGGCACGAGGTGCTCGCGGCGTGGAAAGCACGCCAGGGGCGCGGCGAGCGCGGCATCCCGGCGCTCGAGATCGCGATGGACGAAGTGCTCGACACGCAGTGCGCGAAGCTCGCCATTACGCGCCGCCTGACCGCGACCATGCGCGAGGTCTGGGCGATGCAGCCGCGCTTCGACAACCGCTCCGGCAACCGCGCCTACCGCCTGCTCGAGGCGCCGCGCTTCCGCATGTCCTACGACTTCCTCGCGCTCAGAGCGGCGAGCGGCGAAGTGCCCGCGGAGCTCGAGGCCTGGTGGCGCGGCTTCCAGAGCGCCGACGCCGAGGCGCGCAAGGCCATGCTGCTGCCCGACGCCGGGCCGAAGAAGCGCCGGCGCCGCCGCCGCAAGAAGCGGCCCGCGGAAGGCGCGCCGGCATCCGAGGCTGCGTGACCGTCGCGTACGTCGGGATCGGCTCGAATCTGGACGACCCGCGTGCGCATGTCCTGAAGGCGCTGGATGAGCTCGATCGCCTGCCGCACAGCCGCGTGGTCAAGAAATCGTCGCTCTTCCGCAGCGCTCCTCTGGGCTACGCGTCGCAACCGGATTTCATCAACGCGGTTGCGCAGCTGGAGACCGGGCTTGCGGCCGAACGGCTGCTTGCCGAGCTGCAGGAAATCGAGGCGCGCCACGGTCGCAGCCGCAGCTTCCCCAACGCGCCGCGCACCCTGGATTTGGATCTCCTGCTTTTCGGGCAGAGCGAGACCAGCACCCCGAACCTGGGAATTCCCCATGCGCGGATGCACGAGCGGGCGTTCGTGCTGAAGCCGCTGCTCGAAATTTCACCCGAAGTGGTGATTCCCGGCCGGGGACCGGCCAGGGCGTATCTCGACGCCTGCCACAACCAGGAAACGGAAAGGGTGGACTGATGCAGATCCCGGCGAGTTGGACCTGCGGCCTGATGCTGGTCGCGTCCAACGTGTTCATGACCTTTGCCTGGTACGCGCACCTCAAGAACCTCGCCGCCAAGCCGTGGTGGATCGCCGCGCTCGTAAGCTGGGGGATCGCGCTGTTCGAGTACCTGCTGATGGTGCCCGCCAACCGCATCGGCTACACCGAGCTGTCGCTCGCGCAGCTCAAGATCCTGCAGGAGGCGATCACGCTCGGGATGTTCGTGCCGTTTGCGATCCTCTACATGGACCAGCCGGTGAAGCTCGACTATCTATGGGCCGCGCTTTGCATCATGGGCGCGGTGTACTTCATTTTTCGTGGATAAATATCGTCACCTGGTGGTGGAGGGACCCATCGGCGCAGGCAAGACGAGCCTCGCGCGCCGCCTGGCCTCGCGCCTGGGGGCCGACCTGGTGCTCGAGCAGCCCGAGGAGAACCCGTTCCTCGCGCGCTTCTACGACGACATGCCGCGCTACGCGCTGCCGACCCAGCTCTTCTTTCTGTTCCAGCGCGCGCGCATGCTCGAGCCGCTCGCGCAGCCCGACATGTTCGCGCGCGCCGTGGTCGCCGACTTCCTGCTCGACAAGGACCCGCTGTTCGCGCGCATCACGCTGTCCGCGGACGAACTCGCCCTGTATGACAGGATTTATCAGACACTGAAAGTGCGATCCCCCGCCCCGGACCTGGTGATCTACCTGCAGGCGCAGCCCGCGGTGCTGGTCGAGCGCGTGCGCCGGCGCGCGGCGCGCTACGAGCGCGACATCAGCGAGGACTACCTCGCGCGCCTCGCCGACGGCTACGCGCGCTACTTCTACCATTACGACGCGACGCCGCTCCTCATCGTCAATTCGGAAAACCTGAACTTCGTCGAGCGCGACCAGGACTTCGAACTCCTGGTGTCGCGCCTGCGCGCGATGCGCAGCCGGCGCGAGTTCTTCAACCTCGGCTGATGCAGATCCTGCGCGACATCGAGAGCTTCCGGCGCGCGGTCCCGGCCGGGACGGTCGCCTTTGTGCCGACGATGGGTAACCTGCACGCGGGCCACGCCTCGTTGATGCGGATTGCGCGCCAGCATGCGCAGAAGGTGGCGGTGTCGATCTTCGTGAACCGCCTGCAGTTCCTGCCCGGCGAGGACTTCGAGCGCTACCCCCGTACTTTCGAGCGCGACTGCGCGCTGCTCGCAGCCGAAGGCGTCGAGTTGGTGTTCGCGCCCGACGAGAGAGTGCTGTACCCGCAGCCGCAGGAAGTCACCGTGCGCGCGGGTTCGCTCGGCGAGACGCTCGAGGGACGCTTCAGGCCGGGATTCTTCGGCGGGGTGGCGACCGTCGTGCTCAAGCTCTTCAACTGTGTTCAGCCACGCGCCGCGGTGTTCGGCAAGAAGGACTATCAGCAGCTCATGGTGGTGCGCGCGATGGTGCGCCAGCTCGACCTGCCGGTGGCGATCGTCGCCGGCGAAACCGTGCGCGAGCCCGACGGGCTCGCGATGAGCTCGCGCAATGCCTATCTCTCGCCGGCCGAACGCGCCGAGGCCCCCCGGCTCTACCGGGTGCTGCAGGAGGTGGCAGCGGGCCGCTTGGACCCCCACAAAGCCGTCCAGACGCTCTCCCGAGCCGGCTGGAAGCCCGACTACGTCGAAGTACGCCGCCGCCGGGACCTGGGTGAGCCCCAACCCGATGACCAGGAGCGGGTGGTGCTGGCCGCCGCGCGGCTGGGCGAGACCCGCCTGATCGATAACCTGGAGTTCTAACCCCGCGGTTCTAAGGGAGAACCTTACCTAGGACGGGTACGGCTCGAAGGTCATCTGCTCGACCGGGTAGCCGATGGCGTTCGCCAGCTTGTCCATGGCCTCGTCGGTGAGCTGCAGGGGCTGGAACTCGGCCTCTCCCCCCTTGGAGGAGATGAAGGCCTTGGCTTGGGCCTCGGTGTTCCAGGTGACGACCGGGTCGGGGGTGACCCCCGGGACCTGCCGGCAGATCGGGAAACCGTCCGCCTTGTAGATGATGGCGTACATCGGGCCTGCCGTACCCCCTTTCGGGTCCAATTTACCCGATCTGCGAGCGGCGCAACAAGGCGGTTTCTAAGGGAAACCCTGATTGTCAGGCCTTGACAGAGAAGCGTTAAATGACCTTGGGAACCCGGCATGTCGTCCCCTGGCGACGTCACGGTTCCTGGCGAGCCCCCGTCCATGGGGGCACTACTTCTTGGGGAAGGAGAAGAGCAATGAGCAATATGCACGACGCAGTGGGCCTTTGCATGCCTTACGGCAAGACCAACAGCCCGTATGAGACCGAATTCGAGCCGGCGATCGGCACGGTGTGGGCGTATCTCAATCCGAAAGGCCTGCCCTGCTACAGCCTGGAGCTGCTGAAGGCGATGATCGCGCACGACCGGCAACTGGCCGAGAACGGCGGGCGCATCAACTTCGAAGGCGAGATGCGCAAGGTCGATTACTACGTGACGCGCTCGCGCACGCCCGGGGTGTTCAATCTCGGCGGCGATCTGAGCCTGTTCGTGATGCTGATCAAGACCGGCGACCGCGAGGCGCTGTCGCAGTACGCAAAGCTCTGCATCGACGTGCAGTGGCCGCGCAGCCAGAGCTTCTTCAGCCCGACGCTCACCAGCATCTCGCTCGTGCAGGGCGACGCGCTGGGCGGCGGCTTCGAATGTGCGCTCGCTTCCGACGTGATCGTCGCCGAGGAAGGCGCGCAGCTCGGATTCCCGGAAATCCTCTTCAACCTGTTCCCCGGCATGGGCGCGTGCAGCCTGCTCGAGCGGCGCATCGGCCTGCGCGCGGCGGAAGAGCTGATCCTCTCCGGCACGATGCTGCCGGCGCGCAAGCTGCACGAGATGGGCGTGGTCGACGTCCTCGCCCCGAACGGACAAGGCGAAAGCGCGGTGCGCAGCTGGATCGCGACCAACGCCAAGCGCCGCAACGGCATGCAGGCGATGTTCCGCGCGCGCCAGTTCGTGCGCCCGGTGACGCGCGAGGAGCTCGACGGCATCGTCAACCTCTGGGTCGACGCGGCGCTGCGGCTGGGCGAGCGTGAGCTGAAGATGATGAGCCGGCTCGCGCGCGCGCAAGCCCGCCGCATGGAGCACGCGCACGCCGCGCAGCCTCAGGAGCTTGCGCTGCTCGCCGAGCCGCTCGCGATGGCGGGCTGAGCCGGCAGCCGAGCCTCGGCTCGACCGGCGTCGAGTTGCGCGAGCAGGCGCGGCCACAGCGTCGTGCCCACCGCGCGCCGGAAGAAGCCGAAGTGCCCGATGTGGCGCACTTGCGCGTCGGGCGGGCTGAAGACCAGATGTTGAGCAGAAGATAGGTTTGGGAAGTACGACAGCAGGCGCCGAGTGCCGTCAACGGTGGCAAAGGCGTCGTCGCTGATCGAGATGGCCAGGGCCGGGCACTGCAAAGATGCGCAGTGTTCGAGGAGACGGAGCCTGCGCTCCCCCGCAGGCTCCGCTCCGTTTACCTTCAGATCCGTCAGGCGCAGGTCGGGCTGGCGACGTTCCGCCCACTCGAGCGCCATCCCCGCCGGAAGCGCCTCCCCGAGTCCCAGCCGATCGGCTGGAAAATAGCCGACGAAGCGCGTCAGCGCCGGCATCAGGCCGTGCCAGGCGAACGCCATCGGCAGCCGGTAGAGCGGCCGATAGTCCCCGTAGTACCCGGTATGCGCGCCCACCAGGACGATGCGCCCCTGCTCGGCCGCGTTCGGCGCGCCGCCCAGGAAGAGGCAGCCGATCGAATGCGAGATGCCGAGCATCTCGTCGCGCGGAAAACGCTCGCGCAGCCAGGCGATCGCCGCCGCGCTGTCGTACTCCGCCCAGTCCTCGATCGTCGCCTGGAAGCCGCGCAGCGCCGCCGGACGCGACAGGCCGATGCCGCGATAGTCGTAGGTGAGGACCGGGATGCCCCACTCGGCGAGGAAATGGGCGAAGCGCCGGTAGCGCATCGCAGGAATGCCGGCGCCGCCGTGCAGCAGCGCGACGCGGCGCGGCGAGCGCGGCCTGAGCGCAGGGTAGAACACCGCGCCGATCTCGTAGCCGTCGGCGGTGCGCAGGCGCAGCTGCCTGCCCTCGCCGCCGTCGGGCTCCGCTCTACGATGGAAGTACGCGCGCCCCACAACTGGAAATCATAGCCGGAATAACGAGCCGTCCTACTAGGAGGCGGAAGACTTTCTTTCCTCGACGTAGCGCTCGAGTTGGCCGCGCACGGTGTTGAGCTCCTCGGTGAGCGTGCGCAGCAGCGCCGGGGCCTGCAGTCTCAGCTCGGAGTCCGAAAGCTTGTCGTAGTTCGTGCACAGTCGCGTGAGCCGGTCGGTGCCCATGCTGGCCGAGGAGCCTTTCATCGCGTGCAGATGCGAGCGCAGCTCGTGGTAGTTGCGCGCCGCGAGCGCCTGCTCTACGCGCTGCAGCAGCGTGGAGTTGTCCGCGATGAACACGCGGATCAGCTTCTCGACGAACGCGATCGACGAGCCGAGCTCGCGCAGGTGGTCGATGGTCTCCATGTTGACCACCGCGACCGTTTCCTGGGCTTTCGTCTGACGGACCTGGGGAATACCTTCCGCCGACTGCTGCGCGCGCTCGGCCGCGGCCGCGCAAAGCTGCTGGATCTCTTCCAGCAGCTTGATCGCCTCGACCGGCTTCGGCAGGAAGGCGTCGGCGCCGGCCTCGAGCGCTTCGCGCTTCGACGCCGGCGTCGCGTCCGCGGAAAGGACGATCACCGGCAGGCGCTCGCGACCCCGCGTCATCAGGCGCAGCGCCTGCAGCGCCTCGATGCCGCCGATCCCCGGCATGTTGCGGTCGAGGATCACGGTGTCGAAGCCGCCGTTCTGCAGCGCGTCGAGCGCCTGCTCGCCGTCGTTGACCAGCGTCACCGTGTGCCCGCCGCGCTCGAGAATCTTGCCGATCACCTCGCGGTTGGTCGGGTTGTCGTCGGCGACCAGCACGCGCGCTTTCTTGGCCGAGCCGCGGCGCGCATAGTCCTGCAGCCGCACCACGCCTTCGCGGACCTCCTCGCCCGCCGAAACCGAGTGCAGCACGTTGAACAGCTGGCGCTTGTCGAAAGGCAGCTCGAGCACCGCGGTGAAGCCGGAGCTGAGCGCGTCGAAGCGCTGCACGTCGGCTTCGCGCGGCACGGCGAGCACCGTGGGCGGCGAGGGATTCGGCGCCGCGCGGCGGAAGCGCTGCGCGAGCTTCGGCTCCTCGCCCGACGCGTAGAGCAGCGCGCTGTGATAGGGCTTGGCGAGGGAGATCTCGGCCACCAGCCGGGCGACGCCGTCCTCGATCGTCGGCTCGGCGACCGCGGTGATGCCCCAGCCGGCGAGCGCCGACTCGATCGGCGCGCGCTGCTCCTGCGGGAAGCCGACCAGCAGCACGCGCGCGCCCGCGAGGTCGCCGGCGCCGAGGCCGGCGCGCTCGGGCTGCTTGTCGAGCGCGATTTCGAACCAGAACGTGCTGCCCAGGCCGACCGCGCTCTCCAGCCCGAGCTTGCCGCCCATCAGCTCGACCAGCTGCTTCGCGATCGTGGTGCCGAGGCCGGTGCCGCCGAAGCGCCGCGAGGTGGAATCGTCGGCCTGCGTGAAACTCTCGAAGATGCGCGCCTGCGCCTCGGCCGGAATGCCGATGCCGGTGTCGCGGATCGAGAACTTGAGGCGCACGTTTTTCTCGGTCTCGGCATGCGCCGAGACGTGCACCGTCACGCTGCCGCGCTCGGTGAACTTGACCGCGTTGCCCGCCAGGTTGATCACGATCTGGCGCAGGTGGTGCGGATCGCCGCGCACCGCGGGCGGCACCTCGGGCATGATCGAGACCACGAACTCGATGCCCTTCGAGGCGGCCTGCGCCGCGACGATGCGGCAGGTGCTGTTGACCAGCGCGTGCAGGTCGAAGTCGGCCTTCTCGAGCTGGAGCTTGCCGGCCTCGATCTTGGAGAAGTCGAGCACGTCCTCCACCAGGCCGAGCAGCACGCGCGAGGAGCCGCGCAGGGTCTGCAGCATGTCGGCCTGCTCGCGCGTGAGCGAAGTGTCGCGCAGCAGATCCGCCATGCCGATGATCGCGTTGAGCGGCGTGCGCATCTCGTGGCTCATCACCGAGATGAAGCGGCGCTTCGCCACGTTCGCCGCCTCGGCGCGCGCCAGCGCGTCGAACATGCGCCGCACCAGCGACAGCACGTACATGCTGACGATGAACATGCCGAGCAGCATCCCGACGCCGAGCGCGGTGTGCGCCTGCCACCATGGATTCACGTAGATGGCGATGGCGAAGCCGGCCACGCTCATCACCAGCTCGGTCACCAGGTACTTCGGGCCGAAGCGGAAGCCGCTGCCGAGCGTCACCCAGACGTAGATCAGGAACAGCGGCGCCGCCCACTCGCCGCAGATCGCCATGTAGACGGTGATCGTGCCGACGTCCGCGAGCTGCGCGAAGATGCGCCGCGAGGGCGAGATGTGCGTGGTGTAGGCGATGCGCAGGAAGATGAGCACCGCGACCACGAGCTGGATCGCGCCCACGTACAGGATCAGCTCGCGCTGGGCGGCGTCCCTGATGCCCGGCAGGAGGTACAGCACGATGAGCGCGCCGAGAACGAGGCGCAGGATCCCCTGCTCGTGCTCGGTATCCGGGCGCGCGGCGAGCCGGGCGCGCAGGCGCGCCACCGGGCCCGAAGCGACGGCGGGCGCGGGTCTAGCCTCGGCCATCACGCCATTCGTGCTGGATATCGAGCACTTCCTTGCGCGCGCCCAGGAAGGCTTCGACCATGCGCGGGTCGAAGTGCCGGCCCGACTGCGAGCGCAGGTATTCGAAGGCCTGCTCGCTCGGCCAGGCGGTCTTGTACGGCCGCACCGAGGTCAACGCGTCGTACACGTCGGCCACCGAGACAATGCGCGCGCAAAGCGGCACGTGGTCGCCCACCAGGCCGTTCGGGTAGCCCGAGCCGTCGTACTTCTCGTGGTGGCCGAGCGCGATCAGCGCGCCCATGCGCACGTATTTGGACGCGCTGCCTTTCAGGATCTCGTGGCCGATGAGCGGATGGCGGCGCATCACTTCCCACTCGCCGACTTCCAGGCGATTGGCCTTGAGCAGGATCTGGTCCGGAATGCCGATCTTGCCGATGTCGTGCAGCGGCGCGGCGAGCTCGATGGTCTCGGCCTCGTCGCGCTCGAGCCCCAGCGTCTGCGCGATGAGGCGCGAATAGCGCGACATGCGGATGAGGTGGTTGCCGGTCTCCTCGTCGCGGAATTCGCCCGCGCGCGCGAGGCGCAGCAGCGTCTCTTTCTCGCGCTCCTTCACCTCGCGGGTGGCGTCCTCCACCATGTGCTCGAGCAGGCGCCGGCGGTCTTCCAGCGCGAGCTGCTGGCGGCGCAGCGTGAGCAGGTTGCGGCAGCGCGCAAGGCACTCGCGCGCGTCGACCGGCTTGGTGAGGAAGTCGGTGATGCCGGCGTCGAGCGCCGCGTAGCGCACCTTGCGATCGTCGTGCACCGTGACCATCACGATCGGCACGTGCTCGTAGCCCGGCAGCGAGCGCAGGCGCTTCACCAGCTCGATGCCGTCCATGTCCGGCATCATGTAATCGACCAGCACCAGATCGCTGACATTCCGCGTGGCCCAAACCACCGCGTCGACCGGGCGCGCGAAGCCCTCGACCACGACGCGCTCGTCGAGGCTGCGTACCACCTGCTCCAGGATGGCGCGGCCGGTCGACTGGTCGTCGACCACCATCACCGTGTTTCGTGCCGAAGGCAGGACCCGCACCTGCGCCTTCGCCATAGGTTCCCCCCCGGGAGGACTGATTTATAGAGGAAAAGCCTAC
>DASRIR010000097.1:0-2426 GCA_035649875.1 Burkholderiales bacterium
GAAGCCGGGCGACATCGCGGTGTTCGCCACGCCGCTCGGCGCCTCGGTGATCCAGCTGGTGCATGCCGAGGACGCGCCGCTCACCGAGCAGCAGGCCGCCCCGCTGATCGAGCAGTTCCTGGCAGGGCGCCGGCGGCTGGAGACGGCGGCGGCGGAAGTGAAGCGGCTGCGCGAAGTGGCGACGATCGAATACCTGGGCGAATTCAAGAGAGGCAACTGACATGACGAAACGCATTGCAACCGGCATCTTTCAAGGCATCTTTTTGCTCGCGCTGGCCGCCGGCGCGTGGGCGACCGACCGGCTGGGCGTCGGCGACGCGGTCCGCGTGACCGTGCACCAGCAGCCCGACCTGCTGACCGAGGCGCGCATCAACGAGCGCGGCATGATCACCATGCCGCTGATCGGCGAGGTCAAGCTCGCCGGCATGTCGCAGCACGAGGCGGCCGGCGCGATCGGCGAGCAGTTCAAGAAGGGCGAGTTCCTCAAGAACCCGCAGGTCTCGGTGGCGGTGGTCACGGTGCGCAGCCGGCAGGTCTCGGTGCTCGGCGCGGTGACCCGCCCCGGGCGCTACCCGCTGGACGACACCAGCTACCAGCTGGCCGACGTGATCGCCGCCGCGGGCGGCATCACCGCGGCCGGCGCCGACACCGTGACGGTGATGCGCGACGGCAAGGAAGAGCGCGTGCCGCTGCTCGGCGGCAAGGGCTACGCGCTGAAGGGCGGCGAGACCATCAACGTCGAGCGCGCGCCGGTGTTCTACATCCACGGCGAGGTGGCGCGCTCCGGCGCCTACCGCGTCGAGCCCAACATGACGGTGATGCAGGCGATCGCGGCCGGCGGCGGCATCACGCCGCGCGGCAGCGACCGCCGGCTCAAGCTGCGCCGCGTCGGCGCCGACGGCAAGCTCGTCGAGCGCGACATCAGCCTGCGCGACACCGTCAAGGCGGATGACGTCATCTTCGTTAAAGAAGCTCTGTTCTAGGGAGATCAAGCAATGGATCTGAATCAGTTCATCCTCGCCCTGCGCGCACGACGCAAGGCCTTCTTCATCGCCATGGCCGCGGTGATCATCACCGCGGTGGCGGTGGCGCTCATCGTGCCCAAGAAGTACGTTTCGACCGCGACCATCATCGTCGATGCGCGCGACGAGCAGATCTTCAGCCCGGCGCGCATGTCGCCGCGCGAGCGCGCCAACTACCTGCAGACGCAGGTCGACCTGGTGCTCAGCCCGCGCGTCGCCGCGCAGGTGTCGCGCGACCTCAAGCTGGCGCAGCGCCCCGGCGTGCGCGAAGCGTGGGAGAGCGACACCGGCGGCCAGGGCAACATCGACGAGTGGCTCGGCGCCCAGCTGAAGGAGAAGGTGACGGTGGAGACCTCGGTCAGCAACCTGATGCTGATCAACTTCGCGTCCGACGACCCGAAGTTCGCCGCCGAAGTCGCCAACGGCTTCGCCAAGGCCTACCTCGACACCGCGCTGCAGCTGCGCACCGAGCCGACGCGTGAAGCCTCGCTCTGGTTCGAAGACCAGCTGAAGTCGCTGCGCACCCAGGTGACCCAGGCGCAGACCAAGCTGAACAGCTTCCAGAAGCAGAAGGGCATCCTGGTCGAGGACGCGCGCGTCGACGTGGAGTCGACCCGCCTGGCCGAGCTGTCGACGGCGCTGATGGCGGCGCGCGGCTCCACGGCCGAGGCGCAGGCGCGCCACAAGCAGGCGACCGAGATCCTGGAGAACGGCGGCTCGCCCGAGTCGATTCCCGAGGTGCTGTCCAACGCCTTCATCAACGGCCTCAAGGTGGACCTGGGCCGGGTCGAGTCGCGCATCGAGCAGGAAAGCGCGGTGCTGGGCCCGAACCATCCGCAGTACCTGCGCAGCCAGGCGGAGGCGCAGAACATCCGCAGCAAGCTGCAGTCCGAGACCAAGAAGCTGATTACCGGCCTCGGCAACGCGGTCGAGCAGAGCCGCAAGCGCGAGCGCGACATCCAGGCCGCGATCGACGCGCAGAACGAGCGCCTGCTCAGCCTCAAGGACTACCGCATCGAGATGGCGGGCATGACCCGCGACATCGACGCGGCGCAGCGCTCCTACGACGCGGTGCTCGGCCGCTACATGCAGACCAAGATCGACTCGAGCGCCAAGTCCACCAACGCGCTGCTGCTCGCGCCGGCCATCCAGCCGCTCAAGCCGCTGCATCCCAAGGTCGGCCTGATCACCGGCCTGTCGGTGGTGCTCGGCGCGCTGCTCGCCGGCGGCATCGTCTACGTGCTCGAAATGCTCGACCGTCGCGTGCGCTCGCGCCACGACCTCGAGTCGCGCCTCGCCGTGCCGTCGCTCGGCCGGCTTTCCAAGTGGCAGCCCACGGGCGGCCGGCTGCTGCCGGCCCCGATGCGTGCTGCTCGTGCCCTTCCCCAGCCCTGGTAGGTGACC
>DASRIR010000098.1:0-5902 GCA_035649875.1 Burkholderiales bacterium
CACACGCTTCTTGAACGCCTGCACCACCGGCAGCGTCGCCTTGCGGAAGGCGGCGATGTCGGGCTGGGTGACAGTGACTCCCGCATTCGCCATGAAGCCGACCACCCTTTCGTCCGCGGTGTTCGGATTGGTCGTGAAGTATTCGAGGTCCTTGTCGAAGAACGCCGTGGAAGCCTCGTCGAGCACCTTCTTCTGCTCCGCGGTGAGCGAGTTGTACTTCTTCAGGTTCATGACGACCACCGCCGCGGCGCGGCCGTGATGGGTGAACGACAGGTGCTTGGCGACCTCGTGGTTTTTCAGCGCCCAGAGAAGCTGCGGCCCGGTGGCATTGCCATCGATCTGGCCTTGCTGGATGGCGCTGTAGACCTCCGGCGTGCCCATCGGAACCGGGATGCCGCCCATCGCCTTGATCATGTCGACCTGCATCGGATCCTGCATAACCCGCAGCTTCAGTCCCTTCATGTCGTCGGGCGTGCGCACCGGCCGCTTGCTGTTCAGCACCGCGAGGCTGCCGCCGTTGGCGAAGGTCAGGACCTTGAGGCCGTGCGGATCCATCTTCTTGCCGAGCTCGGCGGCGATCGGCCCCTTCAGGAACTTGACATAGTCGTCGAGGGTGAGCCAGACGAAGGGCAGGCCGAATATGCCGTGCTCCGGCACGAACTGCTGGCTGACCTGCGAGGCGACGACCGAGATATCGATGGCGCCGACCTTGGTCGCCTCCATGATCGCCTTCTGGTCGCCCAGCACGCCCGCCGGGTAGAGCTCGACCTTGAGGTTGCCGCTCTTGTCGGTGACGGCTTTGAAGGCCTCCATCGCCGGGAAATAGGCGAACGTCTTCGGCAGCGCGTCGGCGAACTTGATCTCCTGCGCGATGGCGCTGCTCGCGAGCAGCGCGCTCGCTAATGCCAGTGCGAAACGACGAACCATGATGGGTCCCTCCTCTCGGCCGAGGATACTATGAAGTGCGGCCGCCGCGATGCAGTTCCTCGAAAGACGCGATGCTGCGCTCGAGGTCCTCGAGCAGCGCCGCGTCGCCCGGCGCGGCGTGTTTCGCTATTGCACCCAGGAGCGCGCTCAGGTCGGCGGCGCCCGCGGCGCGGTCGTGCCGCGTACGCAGGAAGCCGAGGATGTCCTGCTCGTAGTCCTGCACGCGCACGGCTGCCGTGCCGGCGCCGCACGAGCAGCCGGCGCCGAGCACCATGTGGCCGCTCGCCACGTTGCGCCAGCGGCCGAGCAGGAGCATCGCTTCAACCGCGACTTTCACAATGGGCGTTGACCGGCGGAAATTTCGCATCCTACTATCGGCCGGCGTTGAGAAAAATCCGCACCCGGCTCGCCGCCGACATCGGCGGCACCTTCACTGATGTGGCAGCGTTCGACGAGGCAAGCGGCCAGCTCCTGCTGGGTAAGACGCTCAGCACGCCGGGCCGGCTGGTCGACGGCATCTCGCACGGCGTCGACAAGGCCGGCACGCGCTTCGCCGACGCCGCGCTCTTCCTGCACGGCTCGACCATCGCCATCAACACGATGCTCGAGCGCACCGGCGCGAGGACGGCGCTCCTCATCACCGAAGGCTTCCGCGACACCTACGAGATCGGGCGCATCAACCGTCCCGACGCCTACAACCTGTTCTTCAAGAAGCACGTCCCGCTCGTCGAGCGGGCGCTGCGCCTCGAAGTGCGCGAGCGCATGCTCGCCACGGGCGAAGTGCTGACGCCGCTCGACGCAGCACACGTAGAGGCGCTCTGCGAGCAGCTCGTCGCCGCGAAGGTCGACGCGGTCGCCATCCTGCTGCTCCACTGCTACGTCAATCCGTCGCACGAGCAGCGCGTGAAGGCCATCGTGCAGGAGCGTCTGCCCCATGCGTTCGTGACCGCCTCGCACGAGCTCTCGCAGGAATACCGCGAGTTCGAGCGCTGCTCGACCACGGTGGCGAACGCCTTCATCGGCCCGCGCGTGAGCCGCTACGTCGCCGAGATCGATACGCATATCCAGCGCGAGGGCTTCGCCGGTGCATTCCTCCTCGTGCAGTCGACCGGGGGCCTGTACCAGTCACGCCAGGCGCAGGTCGAGTGCGTGCGCATGCTCGAATCCGGCCCGGCGGCCGGCGTGGTCGGCGCCCAGGCCGTTTGTAGAGAATTGCAATTGAAAGACGCGGTGGCCTTCGACATGGGCGGAACGACCGCCAAGGCCGGCGTCATCTACCACGGCGAGGTGCTCACCGCGACCACCGCGCTGATCGGCGGCTACAACGAAGCGCTGCCGATCCAGATTCCGATGGTGCATATCGCCGAGGTCGGCACCGGCGGCGGCAGCATCGCGCAGCTCGACGCGGCGGGCGGCCTGCGGGTCGGCCCGCAAAGCGCCGGAGCCGATCCCGGTCCGGCCTGCTACGCGCTCGGCGGCACCCGTCCCACGGTGACCGACGCGAACCTCGTCCTCGGCCGGCTCGCGGCCGACCGCTTCCTCGGCGGCGAGATGAAGCTCGACGAGGCGGCCGCGCGCCGCGCCATTGAAACTCATATCGGAAAGCCGCTTGGCTTGAGCGTGGGGCAAGCCGCAGCCGGCATCCTGCGCATCGCCGCCTCCACCATGTCCTACGCCGTGAAAGGCGTCTCGACCGAGCGCGGCCTGGACGCCGCCGCGTTCGCCCTCATCGCCTATGGCGGCGCCGGGCCCTTGCACGCCTCGCAGATCGCGCGCGAGATCGGTATGTCGCGCATCATCGTGCCGCGCGCGCCGGGCCATTTCTGCGCCTTCGGCATGCTGCATTCGGACCTGCGCTACGACTTTGTGCGCACGTGGTTCACGCGGCTGGAGGACGCGCCGTTCGGCGACATCGAGCGCGTCTACGCCGAGCTGGTCGCGCAGGGCAGGAAGGCGCTCGAGGAAAGCGGCGTGCGCTTCGCGCGCACCACGATCGCCTACGCCGCCGACATGCGCTACGTCGGCCAGGAGCACCCGGTGACGGTGGACCTCTCGTCGGCCGTCTTCAAGAAGCGCGACCGCGACGCGATCAAGCGCCACTTCGACGAGGTGCACCTTGTGCGCTACGGCACCAACGCCCCAGAGGAGCGCGCCGAGATCGTCAGCCTGCGGGCCACGGTGACCGGGCTGCTGAAGAAGCCGCCCCTGGAGAAGATCTCGCGCGGCGGGCCCGCGCCCTCCTCTTCGGCGAGGCGGGGCTCGAGAGACGTGTTCTTTGACGACCGGAAAACCAAGACCCCCGCCTATGCCCGTACGGAGCTCAAGGCGGGCAACCGCATCGCCGGGCCGGCACTCGTCGAGGAGCACGCATCGACGACGGTGCTCCTGCCCGGGGACCGCATGAAGGTGGACGGCTTCGGAAATCTGGTGATCGAGGTGGGCAAGCGATGAAACGCAGGAAGGTCGACCCGGTACTCACAGAGATCGTGCGCAACGGCGTCATCGCCGTGACCGAGGAAATGAAGTCGAACCTCATGCGCACGGCCTACAACATGATCATCTACGAGGCGCTCGACTTCACCTGCGGCCTCTTCACCGCCGACGGCCGCACCGTGTCGATCGGCATGGGCCTGCCGAGCTTCATCCGCGGCATGGCGAACGTGGTGCGCGCCGAGCTCGAGCACTTCGGCCCCGATGGCGTCGAGCCGGGCGACATCCTGGTGACGAACGACGCCTATACCACGGGCAGCCACCTCAACCATTTCACCTTCAGCATGCCGATCTTCGAGCGCCGAAGACTGTGCGGCTGGGCGGCGTGCATGGCGCACTGGCCCGATGTGGGCGGCACGCTCGCCGGCGTCACCACCGACATCTATTCCGAAGGCATCCAGATCCCGCTGATGAAGTACCAGAAGGCCGGCGTGGTGAACCAGGAGCTCGTCGACATCATCCGCATGAACGTGCGCATCCCCGAGCGCGCGATGGGCGACCTGCGCGCGCAGGTGATCGCGGTGAAGACCGGCGAGCGGCGCTTCCTCGAGCTCGTGCGCCGCTATGGCCGCGAGCAGGTAGCCGCGGCGATCGAGAACATCATGGACAACTCGGAGGCGGCGGCGCGCGCGCGCACGCGCACCATCCCCGACGGCACGTACGAGGCCGAGTCCTACATGGACGACGACGGCTACAACGTGGGCCAGCGCGTTCCGCTCAAGGTGCGGGTGATCAAGAAAGGCGACGAGATGACGATCGACCTTTCGCAGCTCTCCCCGCAGGTGCAGGGCTTCTTCAACTCAGGCCCCAGCACCGGCCAGTCGTGCGCGCAAGTCGCCTACAAGTGCCTCACCTCGCCCACCGACTACCCGGTGAACGACGGCAGCTTCCGCTCGCTCAAGGTGATCGTGCCCCAGGGCACGGTGGTGAGCGCGGTAAAGCCGGCGGCAATGCGCTGGTGGATGACCTTCCCGATGACCATCGTCGACACCTGCATCAAGGCCGTGTCGGACGCGATCCCCGAGCGCACCGCCGCCGCGCATCACGCGGATCTCGTCTTCGCGCTGATCCACGGCATCTCGCCGCGCGACGGCCGCTTCTACATAGCGGCCTGCGGGCCGGCCGGCGGCGGCTGGGGCGCGCGCCACAACGGCGACGGCATGAGCGGCGTGGTGTGCTCGAACGACGGCGACACGCACAACAGCCCCTGCGAGCAGCTGGAAGCCAAGTACCCGATCCTCTTCGAGCGCTTCTGCCTGCGCACCGATTCGGGGGGTCCCGGCCGGCATCGCGGCGGTCTCGGCACCGAGCAGGTGGTGTGCGCGCTCTCGCCCATCACGGTCGACGTGCAGGCCGAGCGCATGCACTGCGCGCCATGGGGCATCCGCGGCGGCATGTCCGGCAAGGGCAACTACGTCACCACGCGCGTGGACGGCAAGATCGACACCGACCGGCCAAACGCCAAGCTGCGCAACACCCGCTTGAAAGCCGGCGATGCGCTCATCCTCCGCACCGGCGGCGGCGGCGGCTTCGGCTCGCCGCTCGAGCGGCCGGCCGAGGTCGTGGCGAACGACGTGCGGCAGGGCTACGTCAGCACGGAAGTCGCGAAGAGCGCCTATGGCGCCGTGCTCAACGGCGACGGCAGCGTCAACGTCGAGCGCACGAAGGCGGCGCGCAAAGCGCGCTAGCGCAATTTGTCCACCAATGCGGGCGCTTAATGGCAGCTGGCGTCCCCACGGGGAACCCCAAGCGTTATATACCAGCTACGTAGGCCGATTTCCGGGGTGGCGACGCCCCATAGTCGCCGCGATCTTGCCCGACCAAGCCCGGACCCGCCCGGGCTTTTTCATGTCGTCAGGACGGTTCTACTTGCCGCTTTTGGTCGGTGGATACCTCAGCGGTGCGATCAGCCGAAGCACCTCGCTCGGCTCGTAGGGTTTAGTCAAGTAGTGGTCGAAGCCGACGATTTCGGACAGAACCTTGTCAGAGCCTTTCTTGTATTTGCCGCTGATGCCGATCAGCATTGGCCGCCGGTCGCCATGGCGCGCGATGATCTTCCGCGCCACCTCGTAACCGCTCAGGTCCGGTAACACGATATCGAGGAGCACCACGTCCGTATCGTTCTTGAGCACGGTGTCCAGCACCTGCTGACCGTTGAACGCGGCGAGCACTTCATGACCCTCATGGCGCAACACCACCGTCAGCGTAAGGACGGTATCCCGATCATCGTCCGCCACGACGATGCACAGCGAGCGCGGAGCCTTGGAGGGCTCGCTCGATTGCGCTTCCGAGGGCGGAAGCCCCCGAGTATTTTTCATGCGGTCTAGATTCTCTGCTCAAATATACGCAGCGTTTGTGAATTCTCTGCTCGAACACGTGAAGGATGCGTCGGGGTTTTCCCGACAACCGTGGTTCGGCTAGCTGGTGGTCAAGCAAGCGTGCATACCGAGGGCGTCTGTCGGCACGCCACTTGCGCTCGCCGGGA
>DASRIR010000099.1:0-22528 GCA_035649875.1 Burkholderiales bacterium
GTCCGCCCCCGCCCCCATGCCCTCGACGCGCGCTTCCTCCCCGGCGCGCGCCGACAGCAGGATGACGGGCAGCATGCGCGTGGCCTCGTCGGAGCGCAGCGCGGCCAGCAGGCCGAAGCCGTCGAGGCGCGGCATCATCACGTCGGCGAGCACCAGGTCGGGCCGCTCCCTGCGCACCGCGGCGAGCGCCGCCTCGCCGTCGGCCAGCACCTCCACCGCGTAGCGCGGCGCGAGCAGGCTGCGCACGTACTCGCGCATGTCGGCGTTGTCGTCGGCCCAGACGATGCGGCTGCGCGGCGCATCGCGCTCGAGCGGCACGGCCGGCTCGGGCCCGGCGAGCCAGCCAAGCGCTTCCTGCACGTAGGACGCCGGCCCGAGCGCGGTGGAGGCGAGCGCCGCCTGCGCGCCGACGCGCTCCGCGGGCAGGTGCGAGCGGCCGCGCGGAATGGCGATGGTAAACGTGCTGCCGACGCCCTCGACGCTGTCCACCCCGACCGCGCCGCCGTGCAGCTTGACGAGCTCCTGCACCAGGGCGAGGCCGATGCCCGTGCCCTCGTGCGTGCGGCTCTTCGTGCTTTCGATGCGGTGGAAGCGCTCGAACACGCGCGCGAGGTGCGCCGCTGGAATGCCGCCGCCGGTGTCGCGCACCTCGAGCACGAAGTTTTCTTCTAGCCTCAGGGAAACGGCAATTTCGCCCTCGAAGGTGAATTTGAACGCGTTCGACAGCAGGTTGAGAACGACCTTCTCCCACATCTCGCGGTCGACATACGCGGGCTCGGCGAGCGGGGGACAATGCACCGTGAACTTGAGGCCCCCTTTTTCCACCGCCGAGCGGAAGCTCGAGGCGAGGTTTGCGGTAAACCCGGCGAGGTCGGTCGCCACGTAGCTCGCCTGCGCACGCCCGGCCTCGATGCGCGAGAAGTCGAGCAGCGTGTTGACCAGCTTCTGCAGCCGTAGCGCGCTGCGCAGCACCATTTCCTGGCGCTCGCGCTGCGCGGGCGGCAGCGGCGCTTCGGCATCGGCTAGGCCGTCGGCGAGCGGTCCCAGCATCAGCGTGAGCGGCGTGCGGAACTCGTGGCTCACGTTGGAGAAGAACGCGGTCTTCGCCCGGTCGATTTGTGCGAGCACCTCCGCGCGCCTGCGTTCTTCTTCGTACGCGCGCGCGTTCGCGATCCCGGTGGCAACGTGATCGGCGACGAGCGCGAGGAAACCGCGGTACTCGTCGTCGAGCGTGCGCCGCGCGCCGGTGCCGGCGAGCAGGTATCCGTAAGGGGCCGCGCCGGGGCGCGCGACCGGCAGCACGAGCGCGCCGTCGAAGGTTTCGCACGGCAGCCGGATCGCCGACGGCGGATTCTCAAAGCCGTGTGCCGCGGCGAGGTGCGCCACCGACCCTTCGGCGTCGGCGCGGTAAAGCAGGGCGAATGACAGGTCGGCCGGATTGTCCGCAGCCGCGCCAGCCGCGGCGCGCCACGCGTCGGCTTCGCCTTGGGCGAGCGCCGCGCGCGCGCCGAGATCGCGCAGCGTGCGCAGGCGCCGCTCGCCCAGCACGCGGCGGGTGCTCTCGATCACGGCGGTGAACACGCCCTCGACCTCGCCGCCCTCGCCGCGCACCGGGCTGAACGAGAATGAGAAGTAGCACTCTTCCGGATAGCCGCCACGCTCGAGGAACAGCAGCTGGTCCTCCGACCACGTCGCTTCACCGGCCGCGACCACGCCGTCGAGCATGGGCGCGATCACGTGCCAGATCTCGGACCACACTTCGCGGCACGGCCGGCCCAGCGCCCACGGGTGCTTCTTGCCGAGGATCTCGGCGTAGGCGTCGTTGTAGAGCACGATTCGCTCCGCGCCCCAATAGAGCACGATCGGGAAGCGCGAGCCGAGGCAGATGCTGAGCGCGCTGCGCAGGCTCTGCGGCCAGCGTTCCACCGGCCCGAGCGGCGTCCTCGACCAGTCGAGCGCGCGTATGCGCTCGCCCATCTCGGCGCCGCCGGCCAGGAAAGCGTCGCTGATCATGCGCTCATGCAGGCTACGAATTGCTGGAGCTGCCGATGCGGTGCGCCTCGAGCGCCGGCTCGCCGGCGATGTTGCGGCCGCGCTCGATCGCCATCTGGATCTCGCGCGGGTCGGCGGGCTTGACGAAGTGGTAGTCGAAGCCCGAGTCGGCGGCGCGCGCCCGGTCTTCCTTCTGGCCGTAGCCGGTGAGCGCGATCAGCAGTACGTGGTTCGTGTCGCCGCGCTCGCGCAGCTGGCGCGCCACCGCGTAGCCGTCGAGGCCGGGCAGCCCGATATCGAGCACCACCACGTGCGGATCGAACACCTTGAGCGAAGCGAGCGCCTGCAGGCCGTCGTGCACCGCCTTCACTTCGTGGCCTTCCAGCCGCAGGAACGCCGCGGTGCTCTCCGCCGCATCGACGTTGTCGTCGACCACCAGCACGCGCCGGCCATAGACTTCGCGCGAGTCGCGCGGCGCCGGCGCGTGCGCGCCGCGCTGCGGCTGGGTCTCGACCGCGCTGATGCACGGCAGGGTCACGGTGAAGGCCGCGCCGCGGCCGGGCCCTTCGCTCGCCACGGCGACGCGTCCCTGGTGCAGCTCGACCAGGCGCTTCACCAGCGTGAGGCCGATGCCCAGGCCGCCCTGGCCGCGGTCGAGCGCGCGCTCGCCCTGCACGAAGAGGTCGAACACCTTGTCGATGAGCTGCGGCTCGATGCCGGCGCCATTGTCGCGCACCACGATGCTCGCCTCGCCCTCCTCGGCGGCCGCGATCAGCTCGATGCGCCCGCCCTCGCCGGTGTATTTCGAGGCGTTGTTGAGGAGGTTCGCCACCACCTGCGAGAGGCGCGCGAAGTCGGCCGAGAGCCACACCGGCGCCGGCGGCACCGACACTGCGAGCGTCTGGGCGCGCGTATCGACCAGCGGCCGCGCGGTCTCCACCGCGTGCGCGAGGATGCGCCCGAGGTCGACCGGCTCCTTCTTGAGCGAGATCTTGCCCTGGCTGATGCGCGAGACGTCGAGCAGCTCTTCCACCAGACGCGCGAGCAGCGAAACCTGGCGGTCGACCACGTCGCGCGCCATGGTGAGCTTCGGGTCGGGCGGCGCGAGGCGCCGGATCACCTCGACCGCGTTGCGGATCGGCGCGAGCGGGTTGCGCAGCTCGTGCGACAGCATCGCCAGGAATTCGTCCTTGCGCCGGCTGGCGTCCTGCAGGCTCTCTTCCGCGGCGCGCGAGCGCACGATCTCGCGCTGCAGGCTCGAGTAGAGGCGCGCGTTGTCGAGCGCGATGGCGGCGCGGCTCACCAGCTCCTGCACCGTGACCAGGTCGCCCGGCAGCAGCTCCGGCGAATCGGCGCCGATCGCGAGCGCGAGCGCGCCGAGCGTGCGGTCGCCGACGCGCAGCGGATAGCACACCGTGTCGCCCTCGAGCGGCAGCCCTTCGCGCACCACGCGCTGCAGCGCGGCGCGCAGGGTGGCGGGCAGCTCGCCGTAGCTCGCCACCGGATTGGTCTGCAGGCGCCCCGCGTGCTCGCTGCGCAGGAACACGAGCGGCGCCTCGGCGTCCGCGTCCACCACCAGCGCGCCGGTGCCGGCGAGCTGCGGCACCACGAGGTCGAGCAGGCGCCGCATGCCCTGCTCGAGGTCGAGCGAGGCGCTGAGCTCGTGGCTCGCGCGCGCGAGGAAGTTCGAGCGCCGGGTGGTCTCCTCGGCGGCGGCGCGCGCCGCCTCCGCCCTCGCGCGCGCCACCTGCTCGCCCGCGAGCGAGCGGGTGCGCTGCTGCATCTGGTAGAGGTCGACGAACACGCGCACCTTGCTGCGCAGCACCTCGGGCACCACCGGCGACAGGATGTAGTCCACCGCGCCGAGCGAGTAGCCCTGCGCGGTCTGCATCTCGTCGGCGTACGCGGTGATGAAGATGATCGGCGTGTGCGCCGAGCGCTTGTACTGCCGGATGAGGCGCGCGGTCTCCAGGCCGTCGATGTCGGGCATGTTGACGTCGAGCAGGATCACCGCGAACTCGCGCGCCAGCACCTCGCGCAGCGCCTCCGCGCCGGAGCGCACCATGATCAGGTTCTGGTCCAGCTCCTCCAGGATCGTCTTGAAGACGAGCAACTTCTCCTGAAGGTCGTCGACGATCAGGATGTTGCTTTTCTCGTTCATCAGCGGTGCAGCCAGCCGCGCAGCACGGCGAGCAGGTGCAGCCGGTCGACGGGCTTGGACAGGTAGTCCCAGGCCCCGGCCTCGATGCACTTCTCGCGGTCGCCCTTCATCGCCTTCGCGGTCACCGCGATGATCGGCAGGTCGCCGCCCTTCGGCAGCTTGCGGATCTCCTTGATGGTGGTGATGCCGTCCATCTCCGGCATCATGATGTCCATCAGCACCACGTCGATCTCGGCGTCGGCTTCCACCTTCTTGATCGCGTCGCGGCCGTTGTTCGCGGACACGATCTCCATGCCCTGCTCGTCGAGCAGGGTGGCGAGCGCGAAGATGTTGCGCATGTCGTCGTCGACGATCAGCGCGCGCTTGCCTTCGAGGATGCGGTGCGTGGAGTGCAGGTTCTCGAGGAACTCGCGCTCCGCCAGGGGCATGCTCGCGGCGCTGCGATGTAGGAAGAAGTACACGTAGTCGAGCAGCCGCTCGACCGACTGCGCGTCGCGCAGGGCGAAGGTGCCTTCGGTGTTCTGCCAGCGGGTGATGTGTTCCGAGGCCTTTTCGCCGAAGAACACCACCGGCAGGAGCTGCGTCACCGGGTTCTGCGCCAGCAGGTCGAGCACGTCCTGCGGCTCGAGGTCGGCGACCTTGTCATCGACCACCAGGCAGTCGACCTGGTTCGACTTGAGCAGCCGCAGCGCCTCCTCGCCCGACCAGGCGACCAGCATCGGCACGTCGGCCCCTCCGAGGCGCTCGACGATGCCGCCGCGCGTCTCGCCGTCGGGCATGAGCAGCAGCACCTGCTTCGCCGGCCGCGCCACGAAGCCCTTCAGGCGCTCGATCGCGCGGTCGACCAGATCCCGGGAGACCAGCGGCTTGGAGATGAAGCCGATCGCGCCCGAGTCGAGCGCTCGGTCGCGCGCCTCTTCGGTCGACACCACGCACACCGGGATGTGGCGCGTGGACAGGTCGGCCTTGAGGCGCTCGAGCACGCGCCAGCCCTGCATGTCGGGCAGGAAGATGTCGAGCGTCATGACCGCCGGGTGGAACTCGCGCACCATGGCGAGCGCCGCCGCGCCGCTCGAGGCCACCACGCCCTTGAAGTGCTTGTCGCGCGCCGCCTCGAGCAGGATCTTGGCGAAGCCGAGGTCGTTCTCGACGATCAGGATCACCTGGTCGCCCGGCTGGATGTCGTCGCGGTCGTCGTTCGCCTCGTTGGCGAACTGAAGGCCCGTCGGCTCGTCCGCCGCGATCGGCTCTTCCACTGCAGGTTTTTCCACCACCGGTGCCGGCCGGGGCCGCGCGGTGCGGGTGGGGACATAGGTCTGCGGCAGGTAGAGCGTGAACACGCTGCCCGCGCCGGGCGCGCTCACCAGCTTGATCTCGCCGCCGAGCAGCTTGGACAGCTCCCTGGAAATCGCGAGGCCGAGGCCGGTGCCGCCGTACTTGCGGCTGGTCGAGCCGTCGGCCTGCTGGAACGCCTCGAAGATGATCTGCTGCTTCTCGGTCGAGATGCCGATGCCGGTATCGCTCACCTTGAACGCGACCACGCGCTCGGTGCGGTCGAGCTCGTCCGCATCCGGCGACCAGCCTTCGATCGCGGGCGCGATGCTGATCGACACGTTGCCGACGTGGGTGAACTTGAACGCGTTCGACAGCAGGTTCTTGATGATCTGCTGCAGGCGCTTGATGTCGGTGAACATGGTCTTGGGCAGCGCCGGGTCCAGGTTGACCTTGAACTCGACCTGCTTCGACTCCGCCAGGTGGCGGAAGGTGCGCTCGACGTAGCGCGACAGGTCCTCGAAGCGCAGCTCGCTCGCCTCGACCGCCACCGTGCCCGACTCGATCTTGGAGAGATCCAGGATGTCGGCGATCAGCGCGAGCAGCTCGTTGCCCGACGAGTGGATGGTCTTGGCAAACTCGATCTGCTTCGCGTTCAGGTTGCCCTCGGGGTTGCGCGACAGCTGGTCCGAGAGGATCAGCAGGTTGTTGAGCGGCGTGCGCAGCTCGTGCGACATGTTCGCCAGGAACTCGGACTTGTACTTCGAGGTGAGCGCCAGCTGCGACGCCTTCTCCTCCAGCGCCTGCCGGGCGAGCTCCACCTCGCGGTTCTTGCGCTCCACCTCCTCGTTCTGGTGGGCGAGCAGGCGCGCCTTCTCCTGCAGCTCCTCGTTGGTCTGCTGCAGCTCGACCGCGAGGGACTGCGACTGCTTGAGCAGGTTCTCGGTCCGGGTGTTGGCCTCGATCGTGTTGATCACGATGCCGATCGATTCCGTCAGCTGGTCGAGGAACGCCTGGTGCGCCGGGTTGAAGCGCTCGAGCGAGGCGAGCTCGATCACGCCGCGCACCTGGCCCTCGAAGATCACCGGCAGCACCAGCACGTCGGCCGCGGACTGCTCCGACAGGCCGGTCGCGATCTTGAAGTACGCGGTGGGCACCCCCGAGAGCGTGAGCTTGCGCTTCTCGATCGCGCACTGGCCGACCAGTCCTTCGCCGAGGTCGACTTCCTTGCCGTGCGCCGCCTGTCCGCCCGAGGCGAAGCTCGCGACGAGCTTCAGGCGCTGGGCCTCCGGGCCCTGCCTTTCGTCCGTGGTCAGCACGTAGAACTCCGCCTGCTGCGCGCCGACCACCGGCGCCAGCTCGCTCAGGATCATCTGGCCGACGGCCTCGATGTTGCGCTGGCCCTGCAGCATCCGGCTGAACTTGGCGAGGTTGGTCTTGAGCCAGTCCTGCTCGGTGTTCTTCTGCGTGGTGTCCTTGAGGTTGCGGATCATCTCGTTGATGGTGTCCTTGAGCGCCGCCACCTCGCCCTGCGTCTCGACCGTAATCGATCGAGTCAGGTCGCCCTGCGTCACCGCCACCGCCACGTCCGCGATCGCGCGCACCTGGGTCGTCAGGTTCGCCGCGAGCTCGTTCACGTTCTCGGTCAGATCCTTCCACGTGCCCGCCGCGCCGGGCACCTTGGCCTGGCCGCCGAGTTTGCCTTCCACGCCCACCTCGCGCGCCACCGTCGTCACCTGCTCTGCGAAGGTCGCCAGGGTGTCGGTCATGTTATTGATGGTGTCGGCCAGCGCCGCGATCTCGCCGCGCGCCTTCACCGTGAGCTTCTGCTCGAGGTCGCCGTTCGCCACCGCGGTCACGACCTTTGCGATCCCGCGCACCTGAGAGGTCAGGTTGCCGGCCATCGAGTTCACGTTGTCGGTGAGGTCTTTCCACACGCCCGACACGCCGGGCACGTCGGCTTGGCCGCCGAGGCGGCCTTCCGTTCCCACCTCGCGCGCGACGCGCGTCACCTCAGCCGCGAAGGATCGGAGCTGGTCCACCATCGTGTTGACGGTGTTCTTGAGCTCGAGGATCTCGCCCTTCACGTCCACCGTAATCTTCTTCGACAGGTCGCCGGCCGCCACCGCGGTTGTCACCTCGGCGATGTTCCGCACCTGCGAGGTGAGGTTACCCGCCATGAAGTTCACCGACTCGGTCAGGTCCTTCCAGGTACCCGATACGCCCTGCACGTCGGCCTGGCCGCCCAGACGTCCCTCGGTACCCACCTCGCGCGCCACCCGCGTCACCTCCGCGGCGAAGGACCGGAGCTGGTCCACCATCGTGTTGACGGTGTTCTTGAGCTCGAGGATCTCGCCCTTCACGTCTACCGTGATCTTGCGCGAGAGGTCGCCGGCCGCCACCGCCTTCGTCACCTCGGCGATGTTGCGCACCTGCGAGGTGAGGTTGCCGGCCATCGAATTGACGTTCTCGGTGAGGTCCTTCCAGGTGCCGGCCACGCCCTGCACGTCGGCCTGGCCGCCGAGCTTGCCTTCGGTACCCACCTCGCGCGCGACCCGTGTCACCTCCGACGCGAACGAGCGCAGCGTGTCCACCATCGTGTTGACGGTGTTCTTGAGCTCGAGGATCTCGCCCTTCACGTCTACCGTGATCTTCTTCGACAGGTCGCCGGCCGCCACCGCCTTCGTCACGTCGGCGATGTTGCGCACTTGCGAGGTGAGGTTGCCGGCCATGAAGTTCACGTTCTCGGTCAGGTCCTTCCACGTGCCCGACACGCCGCGCACCTCGGCCTGGCCGCCGAGCTTGCCTTCGGTACCCACCTCGCGTGCCACCCGCGTCACTTCCGCCGCGAACGACGACAGCTGGTCCACCATCGTGTTGATGGTGGCCTTGAGCTCGAGGATCTCGCCCTTCACGTCCACCGTGATCTTCTTCGAGAGGTCGCCGGCCGCCACCGCCTTCGTCACGTCGGCGATGTTGCGCACCTGCGAGGTGAGGTTGCCGGCCATGAAGTTCACCGACTCGGTCAGGTCCTTCCAGGTGCCCGATACGCCCTGCACGTCGGCCTGGCCGCCGAGCTTGCCTTCGGTACCCACCTCGCGCGCCACCCGGGTCACTTCCGCGGCGAACGACGACAGCTGGTCCACCATGGTGTTGATGGTGGATTTCAGCTCGAGCACCTCGCCCTTCACGTCCACCGTGATCTTCTTCGAGAGATCGCCGGCCGCCACCGCCTTGGTCACGTCGGCGATGTTGCGCACCTGCGAGGTGAGGTTGCCGGCCATGAAGTTCACCGACTCGGTCAGGTCCTTCCAGGTACCCGATACGCCCTGCACGTCGGCCTGGCCGCCGAGCTTGCCCTCGGTGCCCACTTCGGTCGCCACGCGCGTCACCTCGGCCGCGAACGAACGCAGCTGGTCCACCATGGTGTTGATGGTGGATTTCAGCTCGAGCACCTCGCCCTTTACGTCCACCGTGATCTTCTTCGACAGGTCGCCGGCCGCCACCGCCTTCGTCACATCGGCGATGTTGCGCACCTGCGACGTGAGGTTGCCGGCCATCGAGTTCACCGAGTCGGTCAGATCTTTCCACGTGCCCGACACGCCCTCGACTCGCGCCTGACCGCCCAGAATTCCTTCAGTTCCCACTTCCCTGGCGACGCGCGTGACCTCTGCGGCAAAAGACCGGAGCTGGTCCACCATCGTGTTGATGGTGGATTTCAGCGTCAGGAACTCGCCCTTCACGTCCACCTCGATCTTCTTCGAGAGGTCGCCCTTCGCCACCGCGGTGGTGACGTCGGCGATGTTGCGCACCTGCGAGGTGAGGTTGCCGGCCATCGAGTTCACGTTGTCGGTGAGGTCCTTCCAAACCCCGGCCACGCCCTTCACCTTGGCCTGTCCGCCGAGCTTGCCTTCGGTGCCCACCTCGCGCGCCACCCGCGTCACCTCGGCGGCGAAGTCGCCGAGCTGGTCCACCATCCGGTTGATGATCTTGGCGTTCCTCAGGAACTCGCCCTCGAGCGGACGGCCGTCGATCTCGAGCGCCATGGTCTTGGAGAGATCGCCCTGCGCCACGGCGCCGATCACGCGCGCGGCTTCGTTCGTCGGGTGCACGAGGTCGTCGATCAACGAGTTGATGCTGTCGACTTTTTGCGCCCAGAAGCCGCGCGCGTTCTGCAGCGATGCCCGGCGCTTGAGCTTGCCTTCCTTGCCGACCATCTGGGAAAGCCGCGCGAGCTCCTCGGCCATCGCCACGTTCTGCTCGACCAGGTCGTTGAAGACTTCCGAGACTTTGCCGAACCCGGGGCTGCCCTGGAGGGGCAGCTTGGCCGTCGGGTCGCCTTTGCGGAGCGCGACCAGCGCGGCGTAGATCTGCGTCATTTCATCGGCGTGGGCGACGGCGGAGACTTCGGTGTCCTTGAGCGGTAGATTCACGCGCAACTCCCCTTCGAAAAGATTCTTCGATCGAACGCGTCGAAATTTACCGTAAGGCACCCGTAGAGAGGCGACGACTTTCCTGTCGTTCTCCCCACTACATTCACCCTCCCGTCGCTCCTGCACGACGGGATTTTCCCGACGCGGGAACAAGCGCTTAGAGCGCCTTACAAGTTCCACTACAACAGGCCAAAAGCGCACCCGACCGCAAAAAGCTTTACAGCGAGCTCACGAAGCGACGTCAACCTTGCGCGTGTATCCTGCGCGGCGATGAGCGAAAACGTGCGGAACGAGGCTGCGCAGGCAGCGAGCGCGCTCGGCGCGCAGCCGCTGCGCGTGCTGATCGCGGACGATGACCGCGACGGCGCGCGCACCCTCGCGACGCTGCTCGAGCTCGAAGGCTACGAAGTGCGCGCCGTACACGGCGGCCAGGAGGCGCTCGACGCGGCGCGCGAGTTCAAGCCGCACGCGGTGCTGCTCGACATCGGCATGCCGAAGATCACCGGCTACGAGGCAGCGCGCCGCCTGCGCCAGCGCTACGGCGACGACTGCCCGGTGCTGATCGCGGTGACCGGGTGGAAGCAGGCCTCGGACAAGATCCTCGCCAGCCTCGCCGGCTTCGACCACCACGTGGCGAAGCCGTACCAGCCCGCCGACCTCGTCAAGCTGCTGGCGAAGCTCCCGCGCGCAGCTCGCTGAGAATCTTCTCGGCGGTGCGCGGCATGTTCTGGTTGAGCCAGAACAGCGTCGCCTGGCCGAGCGGCATCTGCGTGAGCGAGCGGTGGTTCGCGGCGAGCGAGAGCAGGATGCCTGCGAGCGGCTGATCGAGCACCGCGGTGGTCGCGGCGTGCACCGCGTCGTCGAAGCGCCCTGCGTCGCGCGCCGGGATGAGATGCGTGTGCCCCTTGCAGACGCACTCGAGCGGTCCGCCGTAGGCGTCGCTGTCGAACGGATTCATGCGGTAGGCGCAGAAGAGCGAGAAGGTCTGCAGCCTGCCAAGCTCGTTCCAGTATTCCTCGAGCCGCACCGCCGCGGCGCGCTCGCCGCGCTGCCAGAGCACGTCGACCATCTCGCCGTAGGCGCGCACCGTCGGGTAGCACAGCCGCAGCTCGGCGATCAGGCCGCCGATCAACTCGTGAAACGGCTTCCACTGGGGCATGCCGTTTTCCATGAAGCGCTCGAGTGTGCGTTCCGCATCCAGCAGCTGCAATGCGCCATCGTCGAGCGTTTGCCGCGCGTCGAGCCTCGAAAGGATGGCGGCGCGGTGCTCGCGCTTGGCGATCACCACCGCCGCCTCGCCCCGGCGCAGACCGGCGCCGATGTATTCGCCGACTGAATCCGCCAGCTCGGCCAGGTCGTTGTAGAGCTGCACGAAGTGATCGTGCCGCCCGGGGTCTTGAAGGATCGCGTTCAGCCGATGCGATCCTGAAGCATGCTTTGCTGCGAGTCGATCGCCGGCGCCTGCGGCGGCAGCAGCGCGAGCACTTTCGCGCGCACTACCTCGGGGTTAAGCGGCTTGCGGAAGTAGTGCTCGTCGGCCGCGGGCCGCGGCTTGCTGCGCCGGTCTTCGTGCGCGCTCATGAAGAGGATCGGGATGCGGCGCGTGCGCTCGAGGCTGCGGATCGCCGCCGCGACCTCGAAGCCGTCCATCTTCGGCAGCCGCACGTCGAGCAGGATGAGCGCGAACTCCTGCTTCAGCACCTGGCGCAGCGCCTCCTCGCCGGAGCTGGCGAGCACGAGCTGCGCCGGCACGTCGTTCAGCACTTCGCTCAGGGCGTAGAGCGCCGCGCGGTCGTCGTCGACGATCAGGATCTTCAATTGGGCAGCCGGTCGAGGAGCGGAAGCAGCGCGTGCGGCAGCTCGCGCTTGGAGACGAAGGCGAGCGCGCCGGCGTCGAGCGCGGCGCTGCGCAGCGCCTCGGAATCGTTCACCGACATGACGACCACCGCGCAGCCGGGATGCTGGCGGCGCAGCGCGCGCGTCGCCTCGATGCCGTTCGGTCCGGGCAGCTCGAGGTTCATGAGCACCAGGTCGAGCTTCCCCTGCCCGGCGCAGGCGAGCGCCTCGTCCATGCTGCGCGCCTCGCGCAGCTTGACGGGCGGCAGCGAAGTGAGCAGCCAGTCGCGCAGGGCAGCGCGCATTTCCTCGTGGTCTTCGACGAGGAGCATGGACAGGACACGGTCGATAAGCGGCACCGACGCATCCTAGGACCGGCGCTCGCTCCGGTCAGTCGGGAACCCAGGACAGAGCGCGTCAGACTTTGCCTGACGGCGGACCTTCGTCGAGCGAGACGAGTCCCTTCTGGATCGCGAAGCGCACCAGGCCCGCGAGATCGCGGATGCCGAGCTTCTCCACCAGGCGCGCGCGGTAGGTTTCGACGGTCTTTTGCGAGAGCGAGAGCCGCTCGGCGATCTGCGCGCCGGTGCGGCCCTCGGCGAGGAGCTGGAGCACCTCGCGCTCGCGCGTGGACAGGCGCGCGAGCGGATCGTCCTGCTTCGCGTCGGTGTAGTCCTCGAGAACTACGTCGGCCACGCGCGGGGAGAGATAGCGCTGTCCGGCGTGCACCGCGCGGATCGCCTCGACCACTTCTTTCGCCGCCGAGCGCTTGACCACGTACCCGGCCGCGCCCGCCTTGAGCGCGCGGCGCACGTATTCGCGCTGCGAGTACATGGACAGCACGATCACGCGGCAGCGCGGATCGCGCTCGAGGATCGCGCGCGTCGCGTCGGCGCCGTTCAGCTCGGGCATCGACAAGTCCATCAGCACCACGTCGGGCTGGGAGTCGCGCGCCTGCTGCACCGCTTCGCGCCCGTCGGCGACGCAGGCCACGACCTCGATGTCGCGCTCGGCCTCGACCAGGTGGCGCAGGCCTTCGGCCACCACGGAGTGATCGTCTGCGATCAGGACCCGGATCGGCATCTCTAGAGCGGAACCCGCGCGCGCAGGCAGGTGCCCTGGCCCTCGGCCGACTCGAGGCTCAGCTCGCCCCCGGCCGCGGCGGCGCGCTCGCGCATGGTGGCCATGCCAAGGCGGCCTGCGCGCGCCCTGGAGGCGTCGAAGCCCTGGCCGTCGTCCCGTACCGCGAGCATCACGTGGTCATCCTGGCTGGAGAGTTCGATTCTGACACTTCTAGCACGCGCGTGTTTCATTATGTTGTTGAGCGCCTCCTGCGCTATGCGGAACAGCGCGAGCGCCGCCTCCACCCGCAGGGTCTTCGCTTCGGGCGCGCCGTCGGTCACGCTGACCGGGATGCCGGTGCGCCGCGAGAACTCCTCGGCGTGCCAGCCGAGCGCGGCGGCGAGGCCGTACTCGTCCAGCAACGGCGGGCGCAGCTCGGCCATCACGTTCTCGATCGACTGCAGCGTGCCGTCGACCAGGTGCAGGGAATCCTCCAGCCGCTTCTTCACTGCTGCGGCAAGCCCAGCGTCCCGCAGCACGATGTCGAGATTGATGTTGAGCGCGGAAAGGCTCTGGCCGACGCGGTCGTGCAGCTCGCCGGCGAGGCGCCGGCGCTCGGCCTCTTCCACGCGCACCAGGCGGCGCGTAAGGCCGTGCAGGTCCTGCGCCGCCTGGCGCAGCGCCGTTTCCGAGTGGCGCTGCTCGGTAATGTCGAGGCAGGCGCCGAGGATCTTGATTGACCGGCCGCGCGCGCCGCGCGCCACCTCGCCGTGGCTGCGCAGGTAGCGGATCTCGCCGCCGGGCCGCAGGATGCGCTCCTCCATGGTGAAGCCGCGTCCGTCCATCAGCGCGCGCGCCATCAGCGCGCCCGAGTTCTGGCGGTCTTCGGGATGCACGCACTCGAGGTAGGACTCGAAGCTCGGGCGGAACGTTTCCGGCGACACGCCGTAGATGCGATAGAGCTGGTCGGACCACGCTAGCCGGCCGCTTTCCGGGTCCCATTCCCAGGAGCCCAGCCCCGCCACCTTCTGCGCTTCGGCGAGCAGCGTGCGCTGCTCGCTGAGCGCCTGCTCGGTGAGCCGGCGGTCGGTGATGTCGGTCTCGATCGCGCCGACGCCGCCGGCGACCGGAAACTTGAGCACCAGGACGGCGCGCGGCGTGGCGCCGTGCTGGAACGGCTGCTCGAACTCCACCGGCGCGCCGCGCGCGATGACTTCGGCGTCGTGCGCCGAAAGCTGGATCGCCTGGCTGCGCGGAAACAGCTCGCCGTCGGTGCGGCCGATGACCTGCTCCTCGCGCAATGCGTGGCGCTCGAGGAAGCGCGCGTTCGCGAAGCGATAGCGGCCTTCGCGGTCCTTGAGCCACATCGCGCTGGGGCTATTGTCAGTGAAGGCGCGCATCCGCGCCTGGCTGCGGCGCAGCGCCTCCTCGGCGGCGCGGCGCTCGGTGAGATCGCGCGTGATCTTGGCGAAGCCGACCAGTTCGCCCTTCTCGTCGTGGATCGCGTCGAGCACGACGAGCGCCCAGAAGCGACTGCCGTCCTTGCGCAGGCGCCAGCCTTCGTCGGCGAAGCGGCCGCTCGCGCGCGCGGTCTCGAGCGCGTGGTGCGGCCTGCCCGCCGCCCGGTCCTCGGCGGTGAAGAAGAGCGAGAAGTGTCGGCCCAGCACCTCGGCCGCGACATAGCCCTTGATGCGTGCGGCGCCCGCGTTCCAGCTCGAGATCTCGCCCTGCGGCGAGAGCATGTAGATCGCGTAGTCGGTCACGCCTTCGACCAGCAGGCGGAAGCGCCGCTCGCTCTCGCGCAGGCGCCGGTCGGCGGCGCGGCGCTCGGTGATGTCCTCGACCTGCGACACCAGGCTCGTGACCTTGCCGTCGGCGTCGGCGATGCGCGTCGCGCTGACGTGTGCCCAGACTTCCGCGCCGTCCTTGCGCAGGTAGCGCTGGTCGAATTCCAGGCGGTCCACTGACCCGGTGAGGATCGCCTCGAACGCGCGCCAGCTCTCGGCGACGTCGTCGGGATGGGTCAGGTCGAAGATCGTCTTCGCGCGCAGCTCGGCCTCGGCGTAGCCCGTGAGCCGCTGGAACGCCGCGTTCGCGCCGAGGTAGTGCCCGGTGAGGTCGGCCACGGTAATGCCGTGCGCCGCGCTCTCGAACGTGGCCACGTACAGTTGCTCGCGCTCGCGCTGCAGGTGGCGCGCGGTAATTTCGCGCGTCACCTTGGCGTAGCCCTTGAGCGCGCCGTTCGGGTCGCGCAGCGCGGTGATCACCACTTCGGCCCAGAACTGACTGCCGTCCTTGCGCACGCGCCAGCCCTCGGTCTCGACGCGGCCCGCGTGCGCCGCCTCCGCGAGCAGCCGCTCGGGGTGGCCCGCGGCGCGGTCTTCGGGGGGAAAGAACTGTGAAAAATGCCGGCCGACGATCTCATCCGCAGCGTATCCCTTGATGCGCTCGGCGCCGGCGTTCCAGCTCGCCACCCGCCCGGCATTGTCCAGGAGATAGATCGCGAAATCGGTAACGCTCGACACCAGCAGACGAAACTGCTCGTCGCCGGGGTCCGCGCCGCGCGCGATGCGATCGGCTATGCGGGTGAGTTCCATGGCCGGGAAAGGATCATAATCCCGAAGCATGGCGCAGCGGATTCTGGTCGTCGAGGACGAGGAAGTCATGCGCGAGCTGATGCGGCTGCACCTTTCGAGCGCGGGCTATGCCGTCGAGGTGGCCGAGGATGCGATCGCCGCGGGCTATGCCGTGCTGAAGGGCGCGCCCGATCTCATCGTGTGCGACGTCGAGATGCCGCACATGGACGGCTTCGAGCTGATCACCGCGCTGCGCGCCGACCGTTCGGTACCCGACGTGCCGGTGGTGTTTCTCACCTCGGTGGACGAAGAGGGCCGCGCGCGCGAGCTGCGCGCGGAGTACCTGCGTAAGCCCGTCAGGCTCGAGGAGCTGCTAGCGGCCGTGTCGCGCCAGCTTCGGTCGCAGCGCTAGGCGTCTCTTCCCAGTTCACGTCGACCGTGGTGCTGAGATAGCGCGCGAGGCCGATGATCAGGCGCAGCCGATCCTTGGCGAGCCTGAGCGGCAGCTCGTCGAGGGTGAGCTGCGCCTGCTCCTGAATCTGCTCCAGCTTGGTGAGAATTTCTTGCTTGCGGTGCATTCTTATGAAGCGTTTTACACCGCGCAAACCGGGTCCGGTATCACGCGCGCCCGAAATTGATGTAGTGCCGGCACGACAGCCGGTAAACTTTGCCATGCCCCCGGTTTCTCTTGCAGACATCCGCGCGGCAGCCGCGCGACTCTCCGGGGCGATCGAGCGCACGCCGTGCCTGCGCAGCCGCACGCTTTCCCGGCTCACCGGCGCCGAGGTCTTCCTCAAGTTCGAGAACCTGCAGTTCACCGCCTCGTTCAAGGAGCGCGGCGCGCTGAACAAGCTCCTCTCGCTCTCGGCCGCGGAGCGCGCGCGCGGCGTGATCGCCATGAGCGCCGGCAACCACGCCCAGGCGGTCGCCTACCACGCTTCGCGCCTCGGCATTCCGGCGCTCATCGTGATGCCGAAAGGCTCGCCCAACACCAAGATCCGCAATACGCAGATCCACGGCGCCCGCGTGGTGCTCGAGGGCGAGAACCTGTTCGAGGCGGGAAAACACGCGCGTGCGCTCGCCGCGCGCGACAACCTGGTCTTCGTGCACCCCTACGAGGATCCGCTGATCATCGCCGGCCAGGGCACCGTCGGCCTGGAGATGCTCGAAGCGGTGCCCGAGCTCGAAGTGCTAGTCGTGCCGGTGGGCGGCGGCGGGCTGATCTCGGGCATCGCGACCGCCGCCAAGGCGATCAAGCCGAAGATTTCCATCTACGGCGTCGAATCGCAGAACTATCCCTCCATGCACCAGCGCCTGAACAAGCTCCCGGTCGAATGCGGCGGCGACACGATCGCCGAAGGCATCGCGGTGAAGGACGTGGGCGCCACCGCGCTGCAGATCATCCAGTCGCTGGTCGAGGAAGTGCTGGTGGTCAAGGAAGACACGATCGAGCGCGCGGTGGTCGCGCTGATCGAGATCGAGAAAACCGTGGCCGAGGGCGCGGGCGGGGCGGCGCTCGCGGCGCTGCTCGAGAAGCCGGCGCTCTTCGCCGGCAAGCGCGTCGGCCTGCCGATCTCGGGCGGCAACATCGACAGCCGCGTGCTCGCCTCGGTGCTGATGCGCGGGCTGGTGCGCGATGCGCGCCTGGTGCGCCTGCGCGTGACGATGCCCGACGTCTCCGGCAGCCTCGCCAAGGTCGCCGCGCTGATCGCCGAAGCGGGCGGCAACATCGTCGAGGTGCAGCACCAGCGCGTGTTCGGCGCGGCCTCGGTCAAGTCACCGGAGGTCGAATTCCTGGTCGAGACGCGCGACCGCGGTCACACCGAGGCGCTCGTGCGCCTGCTCGAGGAAAACGGCGTCAGGGTTTTGGTTTTTTGAGCCTCGCCTCTTCCGCTTGATCGAGTCCGCCGCCTAACCCGACTTCGCGGTCCTGCGCCACGCGGTCGGTGCCGATGTCCTTCGCGCGCGGCAGCTTCTCCGCGCTGCGGCGCTCACCGGTGCCGGCCCGGTCGCTGTCGGTCGCCGGCCGGTCGGGCCGGTCGGAGAAAGTATCGGAGCTGTCGCTCGGGCCGATCTTCGGCTCGGCGCGCCCTTGACGCCTGGGGATGTTTGCCATGGGACCTCCTTTCGGAAACCCCCGCAGCAAGCGCCATGCCCTGCTACTTGGGTTTGACGCCGAGCGCGGCGGCGAACTTCGCGAGGTGGCCGGCCTGCTCGTCGATCGCGGCGGCGAGCTCCTTCGGCGTGCCGGGGGCGACGATCTGCCCGGTCTGCGTCATGCGCTCGACGATCGCCGGATCGGACAGCTCGACCTTCACGTCGGCCGCAATGCGCTCGCGCACCCCGTCGGGCACGTTGCTCGAGCGCGCCGCGATCAGGCCGACCAGCCCGTCGAAGTTGAGGCCGGGGAAGCCTTCCTCCGCCACGGTCGGGAAATCGAGGCCCGGCACGCGGGCGCGGTTCTGGATCGCGAGCACCTTCACCTTGCCGGCCTGCGCCTGCGGCCGCACGATGGCGTAGGCCGAGGAGTAGAAGTGCAGCCGCCCTTCGACCAGATCGGTGAGCCCCGCCACCGGGTTCTTGTACGGCACGCGCACCGCGTTCAAGCCCTCGCCCTGCAGGAATCCGGCGATCACGATGTCGGTCACGCCGGTGATGCTCGACCAGTTCATCTTGCCGGGCTGCGCGCGCACCATTGCCACCAGCTCCTTGAGCGAGTTGACGCCGAGCGAAACCGGCACCGCGACCACCACCACGGTGCTCGAGACGCGCGCCACCGGCTGCAGCTCCTTCGGGTCGTAGGGGATTCGTTCCAGCTGGTAGGGATGGCCGACGAAGGACGAGGAAGGACCATAAAGCAGCGTGTGGTCGTCGTTCGCCGAGATCACCGCGTTGATCGCGATCACGCCCTCGCCGCCGGGGCGGTTCTCGAACACCACCGGCTGACCCCAGCGCTTGCTCAGCCGCTCGGCGAGCATGCGCCCGGTAATGTCGGCGCCCGAGCCCGGTCCGAGCGGGCAGACGAACTTCACCGGGCGCTGCGGCCACGACTGCGCGCATGCCACGCTCGAAGCGAGCGCAAGAACCAGTGCCAGTATTTTTTTCATCGCATCCTCCTCGCTTATTTATTGTAGACGGAGATCTCGACCAGGTTCAGGTCCGGATCGCGCACGTACACCGAGCGGATCGGCCCCTGGGCGCCGGTCTTCGCCACCGGCCCTTCGATGATGGCAACGTTGTTTTTCTTCAGCTTGTCCATCACCGCTTCCAGGGAAACGCCGGCGATGAAACACAGATCGAGCGAGCCCGGCACCGCCACGTGCGCACGCGGCGTGAATTCCTTGCCCCACTCGTGCAGGTTGATCTTCTGCGTGCCGAAGCTGAGGGCGAGACGCTCCTCCGTGGGGGTGCGGAACTTCACCAACTCCATGCCGAGCACGTCGCGATAGAAGCGGATGCACGCATCCTTGTCGCGCGTGGTGAGAACGATGTGGTCGACATGATCGATCATGCCTTCATCTTTCCTTCTTCAGCGGCAGCGTGCCCTTCTCGAACACCTCGACGCCCGAGGGGGGCGAGAACCAGCGGTGCGCCGAGCGCATCCAGCCGTGGCGCGTGATGCGGTACCACTGCGGGTCGTCGAACGAGCCGCCGGCGAAAGCGCGCATGCCGGGCAGCGCTTCGGCGGTCCAGGTCACCGTGCCGCCGCAGGTGGTGCAGAACTCGATGCGCAGCCAGCGTCCGCTCTCGTCCGAACGGTGCTCGTAGCTGCGCCGCTCGCCGGTGAGGCTCTCGACCGCGTCGGCGCTGAAATACGCGCCCAGGCCGAAGGCGCTGCCCGTGCGCTTCTGGCAGAAGGTGCAGTGGCAGGCGGAGTTGCGCGCGGGTGCGCCGCGCACGCGGTAGCGCACCGCGCCACACAGGCACCCGCCTTCGTGGGTTTCGGTCATATTATTTTCGTTTGAGGAGCCGCAGAGGGTTGTACTCGAGCACGGCTTCGTTTTTCTGGTTCATCACCCGGTTCGCGAACCGGACCAGGCCGCGCTCGCCTTTCGACGCCGGCCGGTGCTCGAGCACCTCGCACTCGACGTGGATCGTGTCGCCGACCAGCGTGGGCGCCTTGATGTCGAGCGAGGCGTTGAGGAACGCGAGCCCGGTGTCCTGCATCGTGGGCAGCAGCAGGCCCTCGGCGAAGGAATACACCAGCGCGCCCGGCACGAGGCGCCGCTTGCCGTCCTCGACCACCGTAAATAACTCTTCGGTCAGGCCGGTCAGGTTGATGAACGCGGCGAGGTCGGCCTCCAGAATGGTGCGCCGGTGCGTGCGGAAGCGCATTCCGACCTTCAGGTCCTCGAACGTGAAGCCGCGGCCGACGATCATCATGGGAGGTCTATGGCATTCTAGCGCCGTGACCGACTCGCTCGGCCCCCGCGCCAAGTTCGCCGTGCTCGCGCCGTCGACCAACACGTCGGTGCAGCCGGAGTTCGACGCCATGCGACCGTGGGGCGTCACCAATCATCATTCCCGCCTGATCATCCCCGACGTGCGCGTCGCCGACGACCGCTCGTTCATGACGATGATGAAGGCGATTCGCGGGGCGCTTTTCCCGGCGCTCGAGGCGGCGCTCACCTGCGATCCCGATTACGTCGTGCTCGGCATGTCGTCGGAAACCTTCTGGGACGGCGTGAAAGGCTCGAGCGCGCTTCACAAAAAGCTGGTCAAGACCGCGAAGCGCGGAGTCGCGATGGGATCGGACGCCTGCCGCGCGGCGCTGCGCGCCTATGGCCGGCGCATCCGCCGGCTGGGCGTGGTCACGCCGTACATGCCGGTGGGCGACCGCCAGGTGGTGCGCTTCTTCACCGAGTGCGGCTACGACGTGGTCAACCTGATCGGCCTGAAATGCAAGAGCCCGACGCTGATCGCGCACGAATCGAAGAAGACGCTGCGCGACGCGATCCTGCGCGTGAACGAAGGCAACGTCGACGCGGTGGTGCAGGTCGGGACCAACCTCGCCATGGCCGAGCTCGCCGCCAGCGCGGAGTTCTGGCTCGACAAGCCGGTGATCGCGATCAATACCGCGACTTACTGGTACGCGCTGCGCGACTACGGCATCAAGGACAAGATCTACGGCTGGGGCTCGCTGCTAGCCGAGCACTGATCTATCTTTTCCCGCGGGGAAGCTCGTCGCCGTCGCGGCGATACGCCGGCGGGACATAGAAGTTGAGCGTGCGCAGAAGCGCGCGCCCCGTGTTGCGGATCTCGTGCTTTTCCTTGTGCTCGATGAACACCAGGCTGCCGCGCGCGAGCCGGTGGCGCCGGCCGTTGACGGTGGCTTCACCCGATCCCGAGACCACGCAGAGCCACTGGTCGGCGCCGCGATGGCGGTTGCCGGCGTCGCCCTCCGCGTCGCCGGGCGCGAGCACCATCTCGGCCGCCTGCGAGGCGCGGTTGCCGGGGATTACGCGGAACCCCCGGCCGAACCGCAGCTTCTTGCTTCGCAAATTGCTACTTCGAGCCGCCGCCGCTCGAGCCGCCGGTGCTCGGCGCCGGAACGGGATTCGGCGCGGTGGTCGCGCTGCCCGAGCCGCTGGGTGACATGCTGCCGGTCGTGCCGCCGCTCGTCGTGCCCGTGGAACTGCCGCCCATCGAGCCGCTGCTCGAGCCGGCGCCCGCGTCCGCACGAGCATCGCGCAGGCACTTCTCGCGCTCGGTGCCCATCAGGCCGACGCACTTGCTCGGGACGTCGGTCGAGCTGCCGGTGCTGGCCGAACCGGACGGGCTGGTCGCCGAGCCCGACGGGCTGGTGGTTGTGCTGCCGGACGCACCCGCGCCGACGCTGGAGCCCGACGTGCCGCTCGCGCCCGTGCTGCCCGACGCCGAGCCGGAGGATTGCGCGATTGCCGCGGAAGACAGAGCAAGGAGCGCAGCTGCCGTAGCGGCGGTAAGGGTTTTCAAGATCATGAGGTGGATCTCCTCGAGTTGTGGTTGGACTGCGGCACTGCTCAACGCAAGGCCCGTACCCGCCGTGCGTTTCGCTAATTCGCTGCCATTGCAGCGCTACAGCCGGCCGGGGAACGCTTCTTGCCCCTCGCAACACACCACCACGAGGAGAAAACATGGAACGCATCGAGAAGTCGATCGAAGTCGCCTGCCCTGTGCGCACGGTTTACAACCAGTGGACCCAATTCGAGGAATTCCCGCGCTTCATGGCGGGGGTCAAGGAAGTGAAACAGCTCGACGATACGCACTTGCACTGGCACGCCGAGATCTGGGGCAAGGACAAGGAATGGGATTCGGAGATCACCGAGCAGGTGCCCGACCAAGTCATCGCCTGGCGCAGCACGTCGGGCGCGCCAAACGCCGGCACGGTGCGCTTCGAGCCGGTCTCGCATGACCGCACCCGCGTGCGCCTGATCATGGAATACGAGCCGCAGGGCACGGTGGAGAAGACCGGCGACGCGATCGGCATCTTTAGCGCGCGCGTGCAGAACACCGTCGAGGACTTCAAGGAGTTCATCGAGCACCGCGGCGCCGAGACCGGCGGCTGGCGCGGCGAGGTTCACGGCGGCCAGAAGACGCCCTCCGGCGGCAGCTCGGGCGGCGGCAACCCAGGTGGTGGCATCCCAGGCGGCGGCCGGACTATCCGCTAGCTGGTCCGGCATTAACAGGCACCCGGCGGGCGCGCGGCGCCCGCCGCCGGTACGCGCCTAGCCGAAGAAGCCGATGCCGTCGGCCATCAGGGCCGCGAACAGGAGGATGAACACCACGGCGCCGAGCTCGAGATGCACGATGCGCCGGATCGCGGGCACGCTCGACGAGTCGAATCCCTTGACGAACTTCACCGTGGGATAGATCGACAGCAACGCGACCAACACGAAGAGCGCAAGCTTCGCGATGAACGCCCAGTTGTAGAAATAGTAGGCCGCGCCCTTCTCGAAGTAGAACACCCTCAGCAAGCCGATCACCAGCAGCGCGGTCGCCGACAAGCCGTAAACCATGTCCGCGCGCAGGAGCTTGCGCGCCATCGCTGGGTTGAGCTCTCCGCGGATCAGGACGAACTCCACCGCCAGCGCCGCCACCATCGTGAAGGCGGCGAAATGGTGCAGAAACGCCAAGAACGAAGTCATCTAGTACGACTTCGGTAGTCCGAGTACGCGCTCGGCGATGAAGCAGAGGATCAGCTCGCGGCTCACCGG
>DASRIR010000100.1:0-2704 GCA_035649875.1 Burkholderiales bacterium
GCCATAGTTCACGCCCCGCGTTTGCGGTAGTTCACGCCGAATCTTTGCGAAGCGCCGTTCGCGCTGTCGCGCTCTCCGTTGGTCGCGCGCAATTGCTGCGTCTCGCGCGCCTTCCTTAGGATCAACGCATAAGAAAAGGGAGCTTGGCAATGCGCCGCAACAGGGGATTCACGCTAATCGAACTGATGATCACGGTGGTGATCGTCGGCGTACTCGCGTCGATTGCCTACCCGTCGTACGAGGGGTACATGAAGCGCAACCGGCGCGCGGAAGCGCAGCAGCTCCTCGCCGGCATCGCCAACCGCGAATCGCAATACCTGCTCGATTCACGCATGTACACCAACGTCATCGGCGCCACGGGCCTCAACGCGAACACCGAGCGCTGGACGTGCACGCCCAGCGGGGCACCCACGAGTTGCACCAACGGTTTTTACACCGTGACCGTAAACGCTGATAACGCCGTTACGCCGCCAACCTTCACAGCGACGGCGACTGCGATCGGCAAGCAAGTGTCCGACGGGGATCTCACCATCAACCAAGCCGGCGCAAAGACGCGGAAGGTCGGCGCCGGCCCCAATCTCGGCTGGTAAGGAATCCATCCCATGCGCACGCAAACCGGATTCACGCTGATCGAGGCGCTCATGGTCGTGGCCGTTCTTGCGGTCCTCGCCGGCGCGGCGCTGCCCGAGCTGCGTTCCTTCATGGCTTCCCAGATGGTCAAGACGCCGGCGTCGGACTTGTACGCGAGCCTAGTCCTCGCACGCAGCGAAGCCATCAAGCGTAACGCCGCCATTGACATCGTTCCCACCGCAACCGACTGGGCGAAGGGCTGGGAAGTGCGCTCCGGCGCAACGAAGCTTCGCGCGCAGGACGGATACCCGACGCGCGTTTCGATCAGCTCCAGCGTCGCCGGTACCGTGACCTACGGCGCCAACGGCCGTCTCTCCACCTCGGCGACGAACTTCCGGGTGCTGGTTCCCAGTGACCCGAAAGCGCGCATGCGTTGCGTATCGGTCGACGTGACCGGCCGTCCGAGCGTGCGCGTCGACAAGAACACGGATCAAACCGCATGCGACTGAACATTCCATCCCGTGCCGCGGGCTTCACGATGCTCGAGGTATTGGTCTCGCTCCTCATCGCCGTTTTCGGCCTGCTCGGCCTGATCGGCCTGCAGGCGCAGGCGCAGGTATCCGAATTCGAGTCGTACCAGCGCGCCCAGGCGCTCATCTTGGCAAACGACATGGCCGACCGCATCGCGTTTAACCGTGGAACGGACGCGAGCGGCTATGTCATCGGCTGGCGTTGCTACGCCTATAGCACCGACGCGCAGAAATACCTGGGCAGCGGAAACACCGTGGCGCCAGTGTGCGCGGACGGTGCCATCGCCGGCGATCCGAAAACCCGTGCCGACGCGGACCTCGCGGCGTGGAATGACGTACTCCAGGGCGCCGCCGAAACGGTTACGGCGAGCGGCACGAAAGTTGGAGGACTGCTCGGCGCGCGCGGGTGCATCACGCGGAACGCCGCCACCGGCGTAATCCGCGTCAGCGTGGCATGGCAGGGAATGGCGCCCACAGTCGCTTCGGCGGATACCTGCGCAACCACCTTGTACGGCGCCAACGACGCGCTGCGTCGCGTGGTGTTCACCGAGGTCGTGGTTCCCGTACTGACGGTGGTGAACCCATGAACCGGCGCGCACAGCAAGGACTTTCGCTTCTTGAGCTGATGATCGCGCTCACGATCGGGCTTGGCCTGCTGGCCGGGCTGACGAGCGTCTTCGTGAACTCGAGCCGCTCGCACACCGAGCTTGCGCGCGCCTCGCAGCAGATCGAGAACGGCCGCTTCGCGATCCAGACCCTGCAGGAAGACATCTGGCACGCGGGGTACTACGGCCGTCACGTGGCTTATACGACGAGCGCGCCCACGGCGCTGCCGGATCCCTGCTCGACGAACGTCGACCCCGGCACGGCAAGCCCGACACCGCTGCAAAACGCGATCGTCTTTCCGGTGCAGGGCTACAACGACCCGGGGAGCGTACCGGCTGCGCTTACGTGCCTGTCGGCAAGCGACTTCGTTGCCGGGAACGACATCCTCGTGTTGCGGCGCGCGGACTCGCGCCCCACGGCGCTCGCGGCACTTGCCGCCAATACGTTCTACCTGCAGTCCGTGGCCGAGGCTTACCACCCCACGACGCTGGCTTCGCTGAAGCCCATCATCGCCAAGGGAAATCCCTCCACGGCTTTCACGCAATTTAGCCCGACGACCGGCGAGCTAGGCGAAATTCGCCGCTACCACGTGCACATCTACTTCGTGGCGCCGTGCAGCGCCCCGGCCGGCGGCGGAACGAGCTGCACGGGCGCGAGCGACGATGGCGGACGTCCTATCCCGACGCTGAAGCGCCTTGAACTCGCACCGGACGGCACCTTCCAGATCGTTCCGCTCGTCGAGGGCATCGAGCGATTCCAGGTCGAGTACGGCATCGATACCCCGCTCACCGGCCTGCCCATTGGCGCGCCGTACGCGGGAGACGGCATGCCGGACAGCTACATCGCCGCGCCGACCGCCGCCCAGTTCACCCAGGTCGTCGCCGTTCGGGTCTACCTCGTCGCCCGCGCCAACGAGCCGAGCACAGGATACGTGGACACCAAGACCTACGACCTCGGCCTGCACGGAACTTATGAACCGAACCTCGTCGCCGAGGACC
>DASRIR010000101.1:0-13619 GCA_035649875.1 Burkholderiales bacterium
GCGTTGAGGAACCCGGCCTCGTCGCCGATCAGCGCGCCGCCGGGAAAGACGAGCTTGGGCAGCGACTGCAGGCCGCCCGCGGTGATTGCCCGCGCGCCGTAGCCGAGGCGCTTGCCGCCCTCGAGAAAGGTCCGGATCGCCGGGTGGGTCTTGAATCGCTGAAATTCCTCGTACGGCGACAAATAGGGGTTGGCGTAGCCCAGGCCGACGACGAAGCCCACCGCCACCAGGCGCTCCTGGAGGTGATAGAGGAACGAGCCGCCGTACGTATCCGCATCGAGCGGCCAGCCCGCGGTATGCATCACAAGCCCGGGCTGATGGCGCTCGGGCTTCACTTCCCACAGCTCCTTCAGACCGATGCCGTACACCTGGGGAGTTTTTCTGAGTTTGAATTTCTCTTCGAGCTGCCGGCCGAGATGCCCGCGGCATCCCTCGGCGAAGAGCGTGTACTTGCCATGCAGCTCCATTCCCGGCTGGTAGGCGTCGGTCTTTTCGCCCTTGCGATTGACGCCCATGTCGCCGGTGGTCACGCCTTTCACCGCGTTGCCTTCATAGAGCACCTCGGCCGCGGCGAAGCCCGGAAAGATCTCGACCCCGAGCGCCTCGGCCTGGGTTGCGAGCCAGCGGCAGACGTTCCCCAGGCTGACGACGTAGTTGCCGTGATTCTTGAAGCAGGCGGGTAACAGCCAGGACGGGGTTGCGAGAGACGACTTTTCCGTCAGGAACAGGAACCGGTCTTCGCTCACCGGCGTGTGGAGCGGCGCGCCCTTTTCCTTCCACTCGGGAATCAGCTCGGAGAGCGCGCGCGGATCCATTACCGCGCCGGAGAGGATGTGCGCGCCGATCTCGGAGCCTTTCTCCAGCACGCACACCGAGCGATCCGCGGCGCGCTGCTTGAGACGGATCGCGGCGGCGAGTCCCGCGGGCCCGCCGCCCACCACCACCACGTCGTACTGCATCGATTCGCGCGGCATCGGCGAATTATAATTTGTTGGTTTTATGAACGAAAAAAAGCTGGTGCACGTGTCGCGGATTCCGGTTCGCTGGGGCGACATGGACGCGATGGGGCACGTCAACAACACGGTGTACTTTCGCTACATGGAGCAGGCGCGCATCGCCTGGTTCGAGTCGCTGGTGCCGCGCGGCGAAGCCTGGGGCGCGATGAGCATCGTCATCGTCAACGCCTCCTGCAACTTCCACAAGCCGATCAACTATCCGGGCACCGTGGAGGTCAAGGTCTTCGCCGGGCCGCCGGGCGGGTCGAGCGTCGGCACTTTCTATGAACTGAAGGTGGCCGACGAGTTGTACGCCGACGGTGCAGCGACGGTCGTGTTCATCGACCGCGAGCAGAAGCCGCTGCGCATCCCCGATCGCATCCGCTCGTTGATGGCGCAGTGAACCCGCTCTGGACCCCATCGCAGGAGCGTGCGGCGGCGAGCGAGCTCGCGCGCTTCATGAAGCTCGCGGGCAAGTCGAGCTACGAGGAGCTGCACCGCTGGTCGGTGGAGTCGAGCGCCGAGTTCTGGGATCTGGTGTGGAAGTTCGGCCAGGTGCGCGGCGAGCCGGGCCTGCGGCGCGTGATCAATCCCGAGCGCATGCCGGGCGCGAAGTGGTTCCCCGAGGGGCGCCTCAACTACGCCGAGAACCTGCTGCGCGAGCGCGACGCCACCGCCGCGATCGCGTTCTGGGGCGAGGACCGCATCAAGCGCCACCTCTCCAAGCGCCAGCTCTACGACCTGGTCTCGCGGATGGCGCAGGCGCTCGCCGATGCTGGCGTGAAGAAGGGCGACCGCGTCGCCGGCTACCTGCCCAACGTGCCCGAGGCGACCGCGGCGCTTCTCGCGAGCGCTAGCCTGGGCGCGGTCTGGTCGAGCTGCTCGCCTGACTTCGGCGTGCAGGGCGTGCTCGACCGCTTCGGGCAGATCGAGCCCAAGATCCTCTTCTGCGCCGACGGCTACCTGTACAACGGCAAGGAGTTCGATTCGCAGGAGAAGGCGAGCCAGGTGCTCGACAGGCTGCCGAGCGTCGAAGAATGCGTCGTGGTCGACTACCTCGGCGCGCCCGCGACCGCGGGCACCTCGCTCTACGATTTCCTCGACCCGTTCGACGCGCGCGAGATCGACTTTGCGCAGGTCGAGTTCAACCATCCGCTCTACATCCTCTATTCGTCCGGGACCACCGGGGTACCCAAGTGCATCGTGCACGGCACCGGCGGCGCGCTGCTGCAGCACCTGAAGGAGCATCGCCTGCACAGCGACGTGAAGCCCGGCGACCGGCTGTTCTACTTCACCACCCTCGGCTGGATGATGTGGAACTGGCTGGTGTCGGGGCTCGCCTCGGGCGCGACGCTCCTGCTCTACGACGGCTCGCCCTCAGTGGAGCGCGGCAAGGTGCTGTTCGATTTCGCCGATGCCGAAGGCATGACGCATTTCGGCACCTCGGCGAAGTTCATCGATGCCATCGCCAAGGCCGGCCTCAAGCCGAAGGAGACGCATCGCCTGGAAAAGCTCCGCACGGTGCTTTCCACCGGCTCGCCGCTGATGGCGGAGGGCTTCGACTACATCTACCAGAACGTCAAGAGCGACGTGTGCCTCTCGTCGATCTCGGGCGGCACCGACATCGTGTCCTGCTTCGTCCTCGGCAACCCGATGGGGCCCGTCTGGCGCGGCGAGATCCAGGCCAAGGGGCTCGGAATGGCCGTGGAGGTGTTCAGCGAAGAAGGAAAGCCAGTCAAGGGGGAGAAGGGCGAGCTGGTCTGCACCAGGCCTTTCCCGTCGATGCCCGTCGGTTTCTGGAACGACCCCGACGGCGCCAAGTACCGCGCCGCTTACTTCGAGAAGTATCCGAACGTCTGGCGCCACGGCGACTGGTGCGAGGAGACCGCACACGGCGGCCTCATCATCTACGGCCGCTCCGACGCGGTGCTGAATCCCGGCGGCGTGCGCATCGGCACCGCCGAGATCTATCGCCAGGTCGAGAGCCTCGAAGAGGTGGTCGAGTCGCTGGTGATCGGCCAGGACTGGCAGGACGACGTCCGGGTGGTGCTTTTCGTCAAGCTGAAAGAGGGGGCTTCATTGACCGACGAGCTGGTCGCTCACATCAAGCGGCGTATCCGGGGGAACACCACGCCGCGCCACGTGCCGGCGAAGATCCTGCAGGTGGCGGATATCCCGCGCACCAAGAGCGGCAAGATCGTGGAGCTCGCGGTGCGCGATGTCGTCCATGGACGACCGGTGAAGAACATCGAAGCGCTCGCGAATCCGGAAGCGCTGGAGCATTTCCGGGGGAGGCCGGAACTCGCGGCCGGATGATTTTCGCCAGGAGGAGCCTCGCCATGACCATCGTCATTACCGCCTTTGAACGCTCGCCCGATGGCGGCATGGGACTGGCGCGTGATACGCGCGTTCGCTGGGCGCTTGAAGAAGTCGGCCAACCCTACGAGGTTCGCCTCGTTTCGTTTCGAGCGATGAAGGAACCCGCGCATCTGGCGCTTCATCCTTTCGGCCAGATTCCGACCTATGAGGAAGGCGATCTCGCCCTGTTCGAGACAGGGTCGATCGTCTTCCATATCGCCGAGCGCCATGCGGGCCTGCTGCCGGACGATGCCGGTGCGCGGGCGCGCGCGATCACATGGATGTTTGCCGCGCTCAACACGGTGGAGCCGGCGATCCTTGAGCTCGCTACCGCGAGGCTTCTGGAGGGCGATAAGCCCTGGAGCAAGGAGCGCCTTCCTCTGGTCGCGGATCGCGTCCGCGACCGGTTGAAGCAACTTTCCGCTCGCCTTGGCAGTGCCGACTGGCTGGATGGCGGGTTCAGCGCGGGCGACCTGTTGATGGTGTCGGTGCTGCTCAGGCTGAAATCGTCGGGCATTCTGGACGAATACCCGAACCTGGCGGCCTATGTCGCCCGCGGCGAAGCGCGGCCCGCCTACAAGCGGGCTTTCGCTGCGCAATTGGCAATCAATACCGGCATTCCGCACGCAGGTCGCCTGAGGTAACCTCGCGTTGATATGAGACGCGTTTGGGCGATCGCCGCGGTCGGGCTGATCATTTTCAGCCTGGCGGCCGAAGCACGTCCGTTCCGGTGGGCGAGCCAGGGCGATTTGCAGACGATGGACCCGCACTCGCAGAACGAGCTCCTGACCAACAGCATCAACGGCCAGGTGTATGAGGCGCTCGTGCATCGCGGCAAAAAGCTTGACATCGTCCCGGTGCTCGCCACCGAGTGGCGCCAGGTCGACCCACTCACTTGGCGCTTTACTCTGCGCAAGGATGTGCGCTTTCATGACGGCAGCCCGTTCCGGGCTGACGATGTCGTGTTTTCGGTGCAGCGCGCGAGCGCGGCGTCGTCGCAGATCCGGGTTTACGCCACTGCGCTCGGCACGCCGGCCAAGATCGACGACTACACGGTCGAATTCAAGCTCGCGGAGCCCAATCCCATCCTGCTCGAGCATGCCACGCTCGTGCAGATCATGAGCAAGGCCTGGTGCGAGAAGCACAAGGTCGAGCGGCCGCTCGATTTCTCCGCCAAGGAGGATTCGTACGCGGCCCGCAATGCCAACGGCACCGGCCCTTACCGGCTCAGGTCGCGCGAGCCCGATGTGAAGACTGTGCTCGTGCGCAACCCTAACTGGTGGCGGCGGCACGAAGGCAACATTACCGAAGTCACGTACCTGCCGATCAAGTCGGATCCGACGCGCGTATCGGCGCTGATTGCGGGGAACGTCGAGTTCATCCTTGATCCCCCGCCGCAGGACGTCCCGCGGCTGCGCAAGGAGTCCGGCATAAAAGTGATCGACGGCGTGGAGAACCGCCTCATCTTCTTCGGTTTCGACCAAAGCCGCGACGAACTCCTCTATTCGGACGTCAAGGGACGCAATCCTTTCAAGGACCGGCGGGTGCGCGAAGCGGTCTACCGCGCCATCGATGTGGATGCGTTGAGGCGCGTGACAATGCGCGGCCAGTCGCTGCCCACTGGAGGAATAACGCCATCGATCCTCGCCTCGAACCCCGAAGCCGAGAAGCGCCTGGCCTATGACCCCGAGCGCGCCCGGCAGCTCCTTGCCGAGGCCGGCTATCCCCAGGGATTCGGCTTCACGCTCGACTGCCCGAACAACCGCTATATCAATGACGAGCACATCTGCGTCGCCGTTGCTTCCATGCTGGCAAAGATCGGGCTGCGCGTGCGGGTAAACGCGCAGCCGCGCGCGATTTACTTCGCGCGCATGCAGAAGCGCGATACGAGCGCGTACATGCTGGGCTGGGGCGGCGCAATCACCGACGCGCAAACCACGCTTACACCGGTGCTGCATAGTCCAGACGGCAAAGGCGCGGGCGACTACAACTGGGGCGGGTACGTCAACCGCAAGCTCGACGCGCTGATTAACGCGGCGCGCGTGGAATCCGACCCGGCGCGGCGCAAGCACTTCATCACCGAGGCACTCGCAGAGCATAACGCCCAGATTCACCATGTGCCGCTGCACCGGCAAGTGATCCCGTGGGCAATGCGCGCCAACGTGCGTGCCGTGCACCGCGCCGACAATTGGCTGGAGCTACAGTGGGTCCACGTCGACTGAGCTAGGCCAACAGCTGCCGCAAGGCCTTTCGGTAGGCGACAGCGGCGGCGCGGGCCTTCGCGTGGCGCCGGTTCCGCACCACCCAGCGGCCGGCGACCATGACGTCGCGTACCAGCCCTCGAGTGCCGGAAAAAATGAACGCATTGGTGATCGCGTCGCCGCTGCGGCTGGTGAGATCGGGGTCGGCCGGGTCGAGGACGACCAGGTCGGCGCGCGCGCCCGGCGCGAGGGCGCCCATGCGGCGCCCGAGAGCCTGCGCGCCGCCCGCGGCCGCCTCCAGCCATAGCGTGGTACCGACCGAAGGGTTGTTTTCCGAGCGCGTGAGGTTTCGCTTGCGCTTCATCACTCTCTGGAAATATTCCAGCAGGCGCAGCTCCTCGGTCGGATCGCGCGAGACGTGGCTGTCGCCGCCGACGCCGTAGCGTCCGTGCGAGGCCCGGTACTCCGCCAGCGGGAAGATGCCGTCGCCGAGATTGCCCTCGGTGGTGGGACAGAGGCCTGCGATCGCGCCGCTTGTGGCGAGCGCGCGCATTTCCTCGTCGGTGACCTGCGTGGCGTGCACCACGCACCAGCGCTTGTCGACCGGCATCTCGGAGAGCAGCCATTCCACCGGGCGCTTGCCGAGCGCCGCCTTGCATTCGTCGACTTCCCGTATCTGCTCGGCGGCGTGGATGTGGACCGGCGCGTTGGCCGGGACCGCGGCCACCAGCTCCTTCAGTGCCTGCGGGTCGACGGCACGCAGGGAGTGGGGTGCCACGCCCACCCGGACATCCGGCGAGAGCTGTCCGCGCAACGATTCGACCGAGGCGACGATCTGCCCGACATCCGAGGTAAAGCGTTTTTGGCGGGGCTGCAGCGGCTTGCGGCCGAAGCCTGACCAGGTGTAGAGCGAAGGCAGCAAGGTGATGGCGATGCCGCTCGCGCGCGCTGCGTCGAGATGCCTCATGAGCATGGCGGTCGGGTGGTGGACGTAGTGGAACTCCGCCACCGCGGTATAGCCGTGCGTCAGCATCTCGATATAGAGCTGCGTGGCGATTGCTTTCGCCTGCGCCGGCGTCACCCGCTCGACGAAGCGGTACATGAGCTCGCGCCAGGTCCAGAAGTCGTCGTCGCCCGGCCCGCGCATCTCGGTCAGGCCGGCCATCGCACGCTGGAAGGCGTGGGAATGCAGGTTCGCCATTCCCGGCAGCACCGGCCCGGCCAGCTTCTCGCCGCCACCTGAATTCGCCGCGACCGCGACGATGTCGCCCTTGTCGACCGAGATCACGACGTCGCGCGCCCAGCCTCGGGGCAGCAGGGCCTCGCGCGCGAAATAGTTTTTCACCTCGCTATGATAGCGAGATGCACGACGCGGCCTTCCTGAACGCCAACCTCGCGACGATGCGCGCAGGCTCGCCCTATGGGGCGGTCCGGGATGGTGTGCTCGCTTTGACGAACAATCTCATCTCGTGGGTCGGGCCGCGGACCGAATGGCGCGGCAAGGCGCGCGTGGAGCACGACGCGCGCGGCGCGTGGATCACCCCCGGGCTGGTCGACTGCCACACGCACTTGGTTTACGCCGGCAACCGCGCGCACGAGTTCGAGCTGCGCCTGAAAGGCGCGACTTACGAGGAGATCGCGCGCGCGGGCGGCGGCATTCTTTCCACCGTGAGGGCGACGCGCGCCGCCGCTGAAGACGGCTTGCTCGAAGGCGCGCAAAAGCGCCTGCTCCACTGGCAGCGCGAAGGCGCCACGGTGATCGAGGTCAAGTCCGGCTACGGCCTCGACCGGGATACCGAGCTCAGGATGCTGCGCGCCGCGCGCCGCCTTTCCGGCCTGACGGTCAAGACCACGTTTCTCGGCGCGCATGCGCTGCCCGAGGAGTACAAGGGACGCCCGGACGCGTACATCGACTTCGTCTGCGACGAGGTGCTTCCCGCCGCGGTGCAGGAGAAACTGGTCGACGCCGTGGATGCGTTCTGCGAGCGCATCGCATTCACGCCGCAGCAAACGCAGCGCGTGTTCGACAAGGCAAGGACGCTCGGCCTTCCGGTGAAGCTGCACGCCGACCAGCTCTCGGACCTCGGCGGCGCTGCGCTCGCTGCCGGGCAGCGGGCGCTTTCGGCCGACCACATGGAGTTCTCGAGCGACGCCGGCATTGCGGCCATGAAAGCCGCCGGCACCGTCGCGGTCCTGCTGCCCGGGGCGTTCTACTTCCTGAGAGAGAACCAGCTGCCGCCGATCGAGGCGCTGCGCCGCCACGGCGTGCCGATCGCGCTCGCCACCGACCACAATCCCGGCTCCTCGCCGCTCAGCTCGCCGCTGCTGGTGCTGAGCCTGGCGTGCACCCTGTTTCGGCTGACGCCCGAGGAAGCGCTCGCCGGCATGACCCGCAACGCGGCGCGCGCGCTCGGGCTGCAAGCGAGCCACGGCACGCTAGAGGAGGGCAAGCAGGCGGACCTTGCGCTGTGGGACATCGGCGCGCCCGCGGAGCTCGCCTATGCCTTCGGCGCCAACCCCTGCATGAAGGTCGTCAGGAGCTCCCTGAGATAGGGGCGGACATTGGCCGCCAGGTGCGCCCGGAAGCGGAAGGGCGGCTGCTCCTCCATGTAGATGGCTTCGGAGAGCTCGAGCTGCACGGCATGGACCTGGCGAGCCGGGTCGCCGTAGGCACGGGTGATGTAGCCGCCCTTGAACCGCCCGTTGAGCACCTTGCTGTAGCCGGAGATTTTCTCCAGCAGCTTTTCGCCGATTCGCGGGCCGCACGACTTGCCGTCGGCGGTGCCGAGGTTGAAATCGGGCAGCTTGCCGCTAAAGAAACGCGGCAGCACCGAGAGGATCGAATGCGCGTCCCAGAGGAGCGCGTAGCCGTACTGGCCTCTGATTGCGGCCAGCGTTTCGGCCAGCTTTGCGTGGTAGGGCTTCCAGTATTGGTCGATTCTCGAGCGCGCTTCCGCCTCGGTCGGCCCGAACCCGGCAAGGTAGAGCGGCTCCTTGTGGAAGGTATCGAGCGGCACGATGCCAGTCGTATCCTGGCCGGGATAGAGGTTGGCGTCGTCCGGCGGCCGGTTGAGGTCGACGACGTAGCGCGAATGCGTCGCGACCAGCACCGACGCGCCGAGCTCGTCGAGGAAGTCGTAGAGCGGCTCCAGGTGCCAGTCGGTATCGGGCAGCGCTTTCGCGGCGCGCGTGAGCCGCGGCGCGAGCCATTCGGGCACGTGGGTGCCGGCGTGCGGCATCGAGACGAGCAGCGGCGTGCGGCCGGCGCGGAAGCGGTACAGTTCGGGCATGCCGGAATTGTCGTCGAAATGACGCCGCATCCGCAGTCGGTGCGCGCCTATCTTGGCGCGCTCGAGGCGCGCGGCTGGCTGACGGCGCTTGCGCAGCCGCTCGATCCGAAGTTCGAACTTTCCGCGCACCTGTGCCTGACCGGGAGCGGCCCGGCGCTGCGTTTCGATCGCGTCGCCGGACACGACATGCGGGTGTTCGCGAACCTGCTGTGCAGCCGGCAGCGGATTGCCGTTGGCCTCGGAACTTCCGAAACGGGGCTGCAGGAAAAACTGGTGCAGGCGATCGCGGCGCCGAGTGACCCCGCGATCGTCGCGGCAGCGCCGTGCCAGGAGGTGGTGCTCGAACGGCCCGACCTCGCGCGCCTTCCGATCCCGACCTTCTTCGAGCACGAAACCGGGCCGTATCTCACCGCCGGTGCAATCGTCGCGCGCGACCCGGAATCCGGCCGCGGCAACCTGTCGTTCGCGCGCGTGAAGCCGCTGGGCGGCAATCGCGCGTTCATCGGCATCGCCCCCGAGCACCATCTCGCGGTCTTCGCCCGGCGCGCGCGGCAGCAGGGCCGGAAGCTGCCGATCGCGCTCACGCTGGGCAACCATCCGGCAGTGCTGGTAGCGGCAGCCCTTTATCTCGGCCTCGGCGAGGACGAGCTCCGCGTGGCGAGCGCGCTCTTTCCAGAGCCGTTGGAGGCCGTCATGACGTCGAACGGTCTCGCCGTGCCGGCGCAATGCGAGATCGTGCTCGAGGGGGAGATCGACGCCGGCGCCCCGATCGAGGAAGGTCCCGTGTCGGAATACCACGGCATGTACGAGGATTACGGTCCCGGCCTGCTGGTCGAGTTTGCGCGCCTCACGCGCCGCCGCGATGCGATGCTGCAAGTCATCCAGCCCGGCTACTACCCCGAGCACGTGTGGATCGGCGCCGAGGCGATCGCCGCTTCGCTCGCCCATCGCCTGCGCGGCGTGCGCCAGGCGGCGATCACGCCGGGCGGCGCTGGCCGGCTGCATTGCGTCGTTTCATTGAAAAATTCGAGTCAGGCAAAAGAAGTCATGCAAGCCGTCTGGGACTCTGTGCGACTGATCAAGCTGGTCACCGTAGTCGACGCCGACATCGATCCGTGGGACGCGCAGCAGGTTGAATGGGCGCTCGCCACGCGTATGCGCGCCGAACGCGACCTCGTCATCCTGCAGGCCGCGTCGACCAGCCGCTCCGATCCGATCGAGCAGGGCGGCAAGGTTGCGAAGCTCGGCATCGACGCGACGCGCAAGAGCGGCGATCGCGAAGACTGGCGGCTCGCGCAACCCCCGGCCGCGGTAATGCGTAAAATCGCCGGACAATGAACTGGTTCTACCGGCACGACGGCCCGACCTGGGTCGTCGCGGCCGTGCTCTACGGCGCGTGGGCGACGATCACCTGGTTCCACGAGGCGCTCACCTGGTGGATCGTCGCGCCGCTCGGCGCCTACCTCGTCGCCTGGCACTTCTCGCTGCAGCACGAGGCCATCCATTCGTTTCTGTCGGCGCCGAAGTGGCTGCGCTGGGCGGCGGTGATGCCGCCGCTCGGCCTGTGGCTGCCGTTTCCGCTGTACTTCGAAGCCCACCGCAAGCACCACCAGAACACCCACCTCACCGAGCCGGGCGTCGACACCGAGTCCTTCTATGTCCGGCGGGCCGACTGGCCGAAGCTTTCGCGATTTCGCCGGGCCGCGCTGACTGCGAACCAGACGCTAGCCGGGCGCGTGCTGGTCGGGCCGCTCCTACGCCTGGAGAAGCTCGTCCGGAAGGAGTCCGAGCGGTTGTTGCGTGGTGACGCCTCCCACGTCGCCCATTGGATCGTGCATTTCATCCTGCTCGCGGCGCTCTTTTGGTACATCTCGGCCGTCGCCGGCATGCCGTGGTGGCAATACGTGCTCTTCATCGCGCTGCCGGCGTTCGGCCTCGGCTGGGTGCGCTCGTTCGCCGAGCATCGGTACGGAGCGCGCCCCGGCCAGCGCACCGCGATCACCGAATCGAACGCTTTTTGGAGCCTGCTTTTCCTCAACAACAACCTGCACGCGGTCCACCACGTGTTTCCGACGATGCCCTGGTGGCAGATCCCGCGCTACTGGCGCGCGCATCGCGAGCAGATCCTGGCGCACAATGGCAACCTGCTGTTCACGGGCTATGGCGAGATCGCGCGCCAGTGGCTGGTGAAGCCGATCTTCATGCCGCCGCATCCACGCTGGTAACAAAGGGAGAAACGCAGTGAAAAGACTGGCAATCGCAGCCCTCGCTTCGGCTTTCGCAGTTCCCGCAGGCGCGCAGACGGTGCTAAAGGTGCATTCCTTCTCCAGCCCGCAGGCGCCCGACCAGGCGCTGCATCTCTTTCCGTGGGCCGAGAAAGTGAACAAGTCCGCCGGCGGCAAGCTCAAGGTCGAGGTCTATCCGAGCATGCAGCTCGGCGGCAAGCCCGCCGACCTGCCCCAGCAGCTCGAGGACGGCGTGGTCGACCTGATCTTCCACCTGCCGGGGTTCTCGCCGGGGCGCTTTCCCGGCATGGAGGGGACCGAGCTGCCATTCACGAATGTGGGCGTGTCTGCCGGGCAGAGCCCGGCGATCTTCGAGTGGGCCAACCGCTGGCTGCGGGACAGCGAGTTCAAGGGCATCCGCATCCTTTCGATCCATGCGACCGACGCCTCGATCCTGCACACGCGCGAGCGCGCGATCCGCACGCTCGAGGACTTCAAGGGCGCGAAGCTGCGCGTGCCGGGCCGCTTCGTCGGCGAGGCGGCCAAGGCGCTTGGCGCGACGCCGGTGGGGATTCCGCTGCCAGGCGTCTACGAGGCGCTCGCGCGCGGCCAGGTCGACGGCATGTTCATCAACTGGGCGATCATGCCGGCCTACCGCTTCCACGAGGTCACCAAGCACCACATGGAGACGCCGGTCTACCAGTCGGCGCTGATGACCCTGATGAGCCAGCGCTCCTACGACAAGCTGCCCGTCGACCTGAAGAAGGCGATCGACGACAACTCGGGCCTCGAGTACACCAAGCACATCGGCAAGGTGTGGGACGGCCTCACCGAAGGCGCCAAGAAGCAGACGCGCGACGCCGGCAACAACGTGTTCACGCTGTCCGAGGCGGAGCAGAAGCGCTGGGCGGATACGGTGCGGCCGGTGTACGGCGTATGGGTCGCGGAGATGAACAAGCGCGGGCTCGCCGGCCAGAAGATGCTCGACGATCTCCTCGCCACGACCGCGAAGTACGGCCGTAAGTAAGCTGCTCGCGCGCCTGGCCGAGCAGGCGGCGCTGCTCGGCGGGATCGCGCTCCTCGCCGCGATGCTGGTGCTGGTCGCGACCGTGATCGGCGGCGCGTTCGGCCGGCCGATCCTCGGCGACTCCGAGCTGATCGAGCTCCTGTCCGGCATCGCGGTGTTCGGTTTCCTGCCGTATTGCCAGCTGCGCGGCGCCAACGTCATCGTCGATTTCTTCAGCCAGCCGCTGCCGGCGCGCGCGCGCGACTGGCTCGACGCGGCGATGGGCGTGGTGTTCGTTTTCGTGGCGGCGATCCTGACCTGGCGCCTGGCCGAAGGCGGGCTCACCGCATGGGAGCATGCGCGCAAAAGCATGTTCCTGCAGCTTCCCGACTGGTGGGGCTATGTCCTTGGCGTCCTCGCCATGCTGCTCTGGATCGCGGTCTGCGTCTTGACCACCTATCGGAGCGTGAAGAAGGCGGTGGCCAGGTGAGCCGCTTCGATATCGGGATCTGGATGTTCGTCGCGTCGCTCGCGCTGATCGCGCTGCGCATGCCGGTGGCGGTCGCGATGCTGCTGGTGGGCGGCGTGGGGTATGCGGCGATCAACGGGCCGATGCCGCTGCTCAATACCCTGAAGACCATGACCTTCTCCAAGTTCTCGAACTACACGCTGTCGGTCATTCCGCTGTTCCTGCTCATGGGCGAGTTCGCCACCAAGGGGGGCATGAACAGCGCGCTGTTCCGGGCGGCGCGCGCCTGGTTCGGCCACTGGCGCGGCGGTCTCGCGGTGGCCACCATCGGCGGCTGCGCCGCGTTCGGCGCGATCTGCGGCTCGTCGCTCGCCACCGCGGCGACCATGTCGCAGGTCGCGGGCCCCGAGATGCGCAAGCTCGGCTATTCGCCCGCGCTCTATACCGGCACGCTCGCCGCCGGCGGCACGCTCGGCATCCTGATCCCGCCCTCGGTGATCCTGGTGATCTACGCGGTGTTCACCGAGCAGTCGATCGGCGCGCTGTTCGTCGCCGCGGTGATTCCCGGTTTGATCGCCACCGTGCAGTACATGATCGTGGTGAACCTATACGCCCGCTTCGTTCCCGGCTCGGCGCCGCGCGCGGAGCGTACGCCCTGGCGCGAGCGATTTCCCGCGAGCCGGGGAGCGTGGCCGGTGCTCGCCGTGTTCCTGCTGGCCGTGGTGGGGATCTATCGAGGCTGGTTCTCGGCGACCGAGGCCGCCGGCGTCGGCGCCTTCGCCACGATGGTGCTCGCGGTGTGGCGCGGCGGCATGCGCTGGAAGGGGATGCGCGAGTCGCTGCTTTCGGCGGGCGAGACCACGGCGATGATGTATCTCATCATGCTGTCGGCGGAGCTGTTCTCGGCCGGGCTCGCCTCGTCGCAGATGCCGACCGAGCTGGCGCAGAAGGTCGCGGGGCTGGATGCGCCGCCGCTCGCGATCGTCGCCGCGATCCTCGTGATCTACTTCATCCTCGGCTGCTTCATGGAGTCGCTCGCCATGGTGCTGCTCACGCTGCCGGTGTTCATTCCGCT
>DASRIR010000102.1:0-3648 GCA_035649875.1 Burkholderiales bacterium
GCACGGCCTGCGCGCCTTCGAGCGCGCCTGGGCGCTGATCGGCGCGGTGCCGGACGACTGCGCGCACATCTCCTTTCCGCTCGGCGTGCATCCGGTGGCGCACCTGTATGCGCGCACCGCGATCAGCCACGGCATTGGCACCGTGTGGTGCGGCGCGGGCACCAATACGCCGTCCGAGACCCAGCTCGAGCTCATCGACCACCTGAAGCCCACGATCTGGCTCGGCATGGCGAGCTATGGGCTGCACCTTGCGAACCTCGCCGAGGCCAAGGGGTTTGACTTGAAAAACAGTACTGTCAAGAAGCTGATCGTGGCCGCTGAGCCGTTATCCCCGGTGAAGAGAGAAAAGCTGGAACGCGCGTGGGGCGCCGAGGTGTTCGACCATTTCGGCATGACCGAAGGCGCGTTCGTCGCCGGCGAAGGCCTCGGCCACCACGGCCTGCACATCTGGGCCGACCAGTTCTACTGCGAGGTGGTGGACGAGAAGACCGGCGAGCCGCTGCCCGACGGCGAGGTCGGCTCGCTGGTGGTGACGCCGCTCTGGAATAATTCCATGACGCCGTTCCTGCGCTGGTCTTCCGGGGACCTGGTGAGTTTCAGCTCGGAGGGGAAAGGCGACGGCCCCTGGTCCGTGTTCCCGATGTTGAAGCACGCCCGGCGCACGGTCGGCTTCTTCAAGGTGCGCGGCGTCAACATCAACCACGCGGAGCTCGAGGATGCGCTGTTCCGCGACCCCGACGTGGTGGACTTCCGCGCCGAGGTGTCGAACGACGGCGATAACGACGTGTTGCACCTTTTCGTGGAAAAGAGAGCCGGCACGCGGGAGGGCACCGTCGAAGCGGTGCGCAGCGCGTTCCAGCTCACGCCGCAGGTGACGCTGCTGCCGCGAGGCACTATCGCCAAGGATTTCGAAGCCTCGGTGAAAGCGCCGCGCTTCGTCGACAAGCGAGGATGAAATGAGAGCACTCGTTGTACTGGTCGCCCTGCTCTGCGGCTCTGCATATGCGCAGGACTATCCCTCGAAGAGCGTGCGCCTGATCGCGGCGGCCGCGCCCGGCGGCAACCCGGACATCCTCGCGCGCATGCTGGCCGCCAAGCTGAGCGACGCTTTCGGCCGGCCGTTCGTGGTGGAAAACCTTCCGGGCGCGGGCGGCGTGGTGGCCGCCGAGCAGGTGGCGCGCGCCGCGCCCGACGGCCACACGCTGATGCTCGGCGACTCCGGCGCGATGGCGATCAACGTGGCGCTGAACCCCAGGCTCACCTATCAGCCGCTCAAGGATTTCACGCTGATCACCGCGCTCGCCGCGGTGCCGACGGTCCTGGTCGTGCATCCCTCGCTCCCGGCGAGCTCACTGAATGATTTCGTCAAACAAGCCAAAACCCGCCAGCTTGCCTACGGTTCTGCAGGCAACGGCTCGGTGCACCACCTGACGATGGCGGTGTTCCTGGCGCGCAACGGCCTCGAGATGCTGCACGTTCCCTACAAGGGCGGCACGGCGCTGGTGGGCGCGGTGCTCGCCGGCGAGGTGCAATCGGGCTGGTCCGGGATTCCCAACGTGGCCGCGCACATCCGCGCGGGCAAGCTGCGCGTGCTGTGCATCAGCACCGCGAAGCGCTCGGCGTCGCTGCCGGAGGTGCCGACCGCGGCCGAGCTGGGGATCGCCGGCTTCGACATCGCCACCACCATCGGACTGCAGGCGCCCGCGGGGCTATCGCGCGACCTCGTGGCGCGGTTGCAGGCCGCGGTGGCCAGGGCGCTGCGCGAGAAAGACACTGCCGAGCGCATGGCCAACCTCGGCATGGAGCTGGCCGAGAACGGCACCGAGCACTACACGCGCTTCGCGCGCGAGGACCTGGAGCGCTACGCTGCGGCCGTCAAAGCCGCAGGCGTGAAGCAAGAGTAGTTATCTTGATGAAACGGCGACGGGGTCGCTCGCCGGGAAGGTTTGCTCCAGCGCCTGGTCGAGCAGCTGCTCGAGGTGCTCTTCGCGCGAGTCCAGCAGCACCCGGCAGATGTCGTCGTGGCCGAGAAGCACCGCGACCCGCAGCGGCGTGTGCCCCTCGCGGTTCGCGAGGCGCGGATTGGCCCCCGCCTCGAGCAGCCGCCTGACTTCGTCGATCTCGCCGTCGGCCACCGCCGAGTGCAGCAGTGTGTTGCCGAAAGGTCCCTGGGTATTCGGGTAGGTCATGACCCAATCGACAATGCGAAGCGGCATCCGGTTCCGCGCGTATTACGATGCAAACCATGGCGCTGCAATTCGGCATCTTCGACTGGATCGAAGCCTCGGGGCGTCCTGCGGCCGAAATCTACGAGCACAAGCTCGAGCTCGCCAGCGCGGCGGACCGCGCCGGGTTCCATGGCTTCTTCATTGCCGAGCACCATGGCACGCCGCTTTCCATCGACGGCTCGCCGAGCGCGCTGCTGTCCGCGCTGTTCCAGCGCACGCGCCGCCTGCGCGCCGGCGCGCTCACCTTCTGCCTGCCGTGGTATCACCCGTACCGCTTCTACAGCGAAGTGTGCATGCTCGACCAGATGTCGCACGGCCGGCTCGAGCTCGGCGTCGGGCGCGGCGTGTCGCCGATCGAAGCGCGCATTTTCGGCCTGTCGGGCGTCGAGGAGTCGCGCGCGCGCTATCGCGAAACGCTGGACGCGTTCTTCGCCGCCTGCGCGTCGCCCACCATGAAGATCGACGGCGTGGAGGCCGAGCTGCACGTGAAGCCGTTCCAGCGCCCCTATCCGCCGCTCTGGTTCCCGAGCTCGAACCGGGAGTCGATCGAGTTCACCGCGAAGCACGGCTACCACACCGCGTTCATCGGCAAGCACGCCGACTGCAAGCCGCTGTTCGAGCGTTACCGCGAGCTGTGGGAGAAGCACCGCCACGATCCCGGGCGCCACAACGCGCACGTGGCCGCGCCGATCCTCGCGCGTACCCAGCACCTGGTGATCGCCGACACCGACGCCGAAGCCAAAACGCTGGGCGAGAGGGCCTACCACGCGTGGGCCGGCCACATCCATCACCTGACGCGCAAGCTCGGGCGGCCCGACGTGCACAAGACCACGCCCTACGACGAGGACTCGTCGCAGCGCCTGATCACCGGCTCGCCGCGCAGCGCGCTCGAGAAGCTGCAGGAAATGCTGCGCGCGACCGGCGCGAATTACCTGCTGTGCGTGCTCTCCTTCGGCGACCTGCCGGCCGAGGCGGCGATGCAATCGCTCGAGCTGTTCGCCGGGGAGGTAAAACCCGGCCTCAAATGAGAAAAATAGGGTCCGTCCCCATTTTTAGGCGGGGCTGATCATCCGGCTGAGCACGCCGGGATCGGCGGGCTTGGTGAGGTGGTGGTCGAAGCCCGCTTCGCGCGCGCGCTGCACGTCGCCGGCGGCGCAGCGCGATGCGGTGCGCGGCGGCAATGCCATGCGCATTTTCAAGCTCTGAGTTTAGGAAGAATTTCCGAAGAGAAAAGATCGAGCGACCGCATGGCCTGCTCCGGCTCAAGGTCGCCGAAGGAAAAGATGCACAGCAGGTAGTTCGCGGTCGTCAGCCGCAGCATCTCCTGCAGCTTCTCGAGCACGGTGCGCGGCGAGCCCGCGATCAGGCGCTGCGCCGAATCCTCGTCGTAGGGCGTGGTCTTGTGCACGTCGGGCCGGCC
>DASRIR010000103.1:0-3088 GCA_035649875.1 Burkholderiales bacterium
CGCGCTCTGGAATCTCGAGGCCGAACTCGGCCAGCACCGCGCGCGGCTCGCGCACCATGCGCGAGCGGTAGTTGCGCGACTTGTACCACTCGGGCGGGATGCCGAGCAGCATGCGCGGATAGCACGAGCAGAGCGTGCACACGATCGCGTTGTGCACCTCGGGCGTGTTCTCGACCACCAGGAGCTTGAGCGCCGGCACCTCGAGGCCGAGCTCCTCGCAGGCCTTGGTGCCGTTCTCGAGCAGGCGCTGCTTGTACCCGGGATCGGTCCAGGCGCGCGCGACCACCCGCGCGCCGCGCTCGTAGCCGCGCCTTCGCATCGCCTCGACTTCCTCGGCGACCTCCTCCTCGGTGACCACGCCCTTCTCGACCAGCAGCTCGCGCAGGCTGATCTCCATGAGCTGAAAGTAGGTCAGCGGCCGGTACGGACCCGGATCGTTCATGGCTTCTCCAGCCAGTGTTGATAGATCTCGACTTCGACGACGTCGTCGGCGCCGCCGCGGTAGTCCGGCCAAACGTCCTGCTGCCGGAACCTCACCCGGTAGAGCGGCTGCGCCGGCAGCCCGTCGCGCATCTGTGCCAGCTCCTCCGGATTGGGGAACGCGCCGCAGAGGCGCTCCACCGTGCCGGTCTTGCCGCGGATATAGAACGGCGTGCGCACGTGGCCGAGCGGATGGGCGTCCAGAACGCGGACTGCGTCGCCGGGACGAAACTGCTCCTTCAGCGGACGTGGTCTAGCCCTGGCCACGATCTTCCACCTCCAGCATCTTCTTCGCCAGCTCGGCGCTGGTAATGATGCCGCGCTGGACCATGGTCTGCCCCAGCGCGACGACCCAGCGCTCGTAGTAGCTCAGCGCATCGTAGGCCTGCGGCGTGAGCGTCTCGATCGCGCGCCGCCGCTCGTCGACGGTCAGCCGGCGCTTGCGCCCCAGGAGCACGGCCATCGCGTCGACGCGGCGCTCCCAGTCGCTGTAGTCGTGCTCGGCGCGATCGACCTTGCCGGCCGGCAACCCACCCATGTCGTGATGGCTACGCACGCCGGCTCACCTCCTCCATTTTTCTCGCCAGCTCGGCCGTCGTGATGACCCCGCGCTGGATGAGCGTCTGCGTAAGCGAGGTGATCCACTTCTCGTAGTAGGCCGTGCGGTCGTAGGTCTCCGGCGGCAGCGACTCGATGTTCTTGCGCAGCTCGTCCACCGTCATGAGGCGCTTCCTGCCGGTCAGTCCGACGAGAAGCACCATGAGCGCGTCGACCCGGCGCTCCCACTGCTCGTAGTCGTGCTCGGTGGGCTCGACCTTGCCCGCGGGCAGCCCGCCCATGTCGTGATGCCCCCGAATCACGGCGTTTTCCTTCATGCGACCCATTCCGAGACCGGCGCCTTCGCTTCGTGCAGCGGCTGGCAGACGATGTCGACGAGCGTCGGGCCGCCGTGCGCAATAGCCTGCTTCAGCACGGGTTCGAGCTCGCGCGGATCCGAAACCTTCCAGCTCTTGACGCCGAATGCGTCGGCGACTTTCGCGTGATCGGTGACGCCGAAGTCGACCGAGAAATAGCGCTGGCCGTAGCCCGATTTCTGCCCGGCCTTGATCCAGCCGTACGTTGCGTTAGAAATCACGACGAAGGTGATCGGCAGCTTCAGCCGCACCGCGGTCTCGAGCTCGCCCACGCACATGCCGAAGCTGCCGTCGCCCATCACCGCGACGGTCTTGACCTGCGGCCGCGCGACGTGCGCGCCCATCGACGCCGCCGCGGCATAGCCGAGCGCGCCGTGCGCGCGATTGGAGAAATAGCGCCGGCCGGTGCCGCGCACCACGTAGTAGGCCGAGAAGTACGGGCACGGCGTGCCGGGGTCGGCCACCACGACCGCGTCGGGGTCCAGCAGGGCGCTCAACTCGTGAACCACTCTTTCGGGCTTGATCGGCGCGTCGTTCGAGCGCGCCAGAGCGTCGAACTGCTCGAACTTCGCGCGCTTCTGCCGATCGACGAACGAGAGATCGCCTTCGCGCTTGTACCCTTCGAGCGCCTGGTTCAGCGCGGCGAGGCAAAGCCGCGCATCGCCGATGAGCGGCACGTCGACCTTGTAGTTCGTGCCCGGCACCGCCGGGTCGACATCGATGTGGATGATGCGCGCCTTGCCCGCCGCCGGATGGCGCCAGCGCTCGGTGGTCACCGAGCCGGCGCGGCAGCCTACGAACACCACCACGTCGGCGGCATCGACCACCGCGCGCGTCTCCGGCGTGCCGCCGTTCGAGCCGACCACGCCCACCGACTGCGCGCAGCGCTCGTCGATCGAGCCCTTGCCGCTGATGGTGGTGGCGACCGGCGCGCACAGGTTCTCCGAAAGAATCGCCAGTTCGCCTTCCGCGCCGGAAAGCACCACGCCTCCGCCGCAGATGAACAGCGGGCTTTTCGCTTTCCTTAGTAACCGGCAAGCGAGCTCCACCATGGCCGCATCCGGCGCGACGCGCCGGGAGGGGAAACTGCCGAGCGTTGGGTCGCCCCATACATCCTGCCGCTCCACGGGTCCGTTCTGCACGTCGAACGGCAGCGCGATGTGCGCCGCGCCCGGCCGTCCGGTGGTCATCGCCTCGAACGCCTTGCGGAATACGCGCGGGATGTCGACCGAGCGGTCGAGCACCGTATTCCACTTGGTGAGCGGCTTCATCAGCGTCCGCTGATCGAGCTCCGTGAGGGTGAATTTGCCTCTGGAACTCACGGAGACGTCGGTGTTGATCGCGAGCACCGGGATCGAGGACTCGTTCGCCTCCACCAGGCCCGGCAGGAGGTAGGTCGCGCCGCCGCCCGAGGGCCCTTCGCACACGCCGACCTTGCCGCTCAGGCGCGCGTAGCCGTCGGCCATGTAAGCAGCATGGCGTTCATCCCGGGTAAGGATGTGGCGCATCGACCCAAGCCGGGCGAGCGCGTCATATAAAGGAAGGCTGGTATCGCCGCACAGCCCGAAGATCACTTCGACGCCGTGCGCCCTGAGCATCTCGACCACCGCCTCGGCGCCGCTGAGCGCGACCGCCGGGGCCTCCACCGGCTTGTTCATGCAGCTATCTTACGCTGCGGGGGCGGCGGCCGACTT
>DASRIR010000104.1:0-2009 GCA_035649875.1 Burkholderiales bacterium
CTCGCCGGTGCTGATCGACGCGCTGGTGTCGTTCGACTGCCGCGTGGTGAAGAGCCTGGCGCACGGCACGCACACCATCTTTCTCGGGCAGGTGGAGCAGGTGCTGCTGGGCAAGAAGGGCAAGCCGCTGCTCTATTCGGAAGGCCAGTACGCCAAGCTCGCCTCGCTCACCCTCGGTGAGCCGCTGCCCGAGGGGCTGGATTATTGGGGCTTTTAACAAAAAAATCGCAGTTGTAGTCGCAGCAAATTTCATCGCGGTCGCCGCCCGCATGTCGCTGGTGACCTTCCTCGGCATCTACTTCGTGCGCAACGCGGGCATCGACCTCGCCACGGTCGGCGTCGCCTTCCTGTGCGAGCATCTGGTGCGCGGCCTCGCCGCGCCGCTGTTCGGCGCGCTCTCCGACCGCATCGGCCGGCGTGCGCTGCTCATCGCCTCGGCGGCGACGACCGCGGTGGTGCTGCCGTGCTTCCTGCTGGTCGAAGGTCCCGCAAGCCTGTTCGCCTGGAGCCTCGCGCTCGGCCTCACCGGCGCGGTCAACATGCCGGTGGCCAACGCGCTGCTCCTCGACCTCTCGCCGCCGGAGCGCCGCCAGTCGGCGCTCGCGCTGAACTACACCGCGATGAGCGTCGCTTACACGCTCGGCGTGATGCCCGCCGGCTACGTGGCGGAGCAGGGCTACGGCTTCCTCGCCGCCACCGCGGCGGCCGGCTATGCCCTGGTCGTCCTTCTGTATGGAATTTTTCTGAACGGAAAATTACCGCTTGAGCGCGCGTCCCGGTCGATGCCGTTCGACGGCCTGCGCGACCCGAGCCTGCTCAAATTCGCCGCGGTCGGCTTCGTATTTCCGTTCAGCATGGGCCTCGTGGTGTCGGCGACGCCGCTGTTCGCCGCCGACGCGGGCGTGGGCGAGGGCTACATCGGCCTGGTGCTGGGCGCGAACAGCATCCTGGTTGCCGCGCTCGCCCTGCCGGTGGCGGCGCGCATCGAGGCGAGCGGGCCGCTTCGCTACCTCGGCGCCGCCGCCTTGATCGTGGCGGCCGCGCATGCCTGCTATGCCGCGATCCCCGGCGTGGCCGCGGCGCTTCTGGTCGGCACCATCGTTTTCAGCTTCGCCGAGCTGATCTTCAGCTCGGCGGTGCCGGCCACGGTGGCGCGGCTCGCGCCGCCGGGACGGCGCGGCGCCTACCAGGGCACCTGGGCGCTGGTGGCGTCGGTGAGCATGGGCAGCGCGCTCTTCTTCAGCGGCGTGCTGCGCGAGGCGCTCGGCTGGCGCGCCGCGTGGGGGATCTACGCCGGCATCGCGCTCATCGCCGGTCTCGCGTTCCTCCTGATGCGGCGCTCAGAACGGCCGGGCGGCGGATAGCCCGAATCCCCAGTCCGGGCTGCCGTCGGCGAGCCCGACCAGCGCGTAGGCCTGCGCCTTCCAGAAGCGGTCGAGCTTGCGGGTGAAGAACGCGGTCAGCTCGCGCTGCCGGCCGCTGCCCGGGGCGGCGCGCTCGCGGCCGTCGAAGCTGACGCCGATGCTGTCGCGCTCGTCGATCGGGTAGCTCGCGCCGAGGTTCGCGCTCAGCACATTGTCGAGCGGCTGGCCGGGCGCGTCGCCGAGGACGTGGTAGCCGATGCCCGCGAAGCCGGTGATGCGCTCGAACGTGCGATAGAAATCGACCAGGAACACGAAGTCGGCCTCGCCGGTTCCCAATCCCTTGTTCTCGTCCGCCGTCGGCAGCTTCACCTTGCCGGTGAGATCGACGCCGAGCGTGCTCGACGCGGCGTAGTACGCGTTGTACGTCGCGCCGAGCACGATGTCGCCGAGGCCGGACTCGGTGCTGCGCGTCGCGCCGCCGCCGCGCACCGCCCCGACCCCCGGAATCACGCCGGCGTCGCCGTCCACGCGCAGGTACGGAACCGTGGCGCGGTAGGTCCACGGCCCGCTCTCATAGCGTGCAATGGCCGCGAGCGAGGCGATGCGCGTGGTGCTCCCGGTGCCGTAGTCGCCCGAGCTGTAGTG
>DASRIR010000105.1:0-3167 GCA_035649875.1 Burkholderiales bacterium
CTGCAACGTGAAGGCGGCAAGGCCGATGGTGATCAGCGCGCCCCATGCGAGGTCGTAGTTGCCGGCCCAATCGAACACCACGCCACCCATCCACGCGCCGAAGAACGAGCCGACCTGGTGCGAGAGGAAGGCCATGCCGTACAGGGTGTTGAAATGCGCGAGGCCGAACACGCGGACGATGATGCCGGTGATGAGAGGCGTGACGCCGAGCCACAGGAAACCCATGGCCGAAGCGAAAACAAGCGTGGACGCGGCGCTAACCGGTACGAGCAGGAAAACAGCGATGAAGCTCGTGCGCAGCAGATAGATGAGCGCGAGCAGGCGCCGCTGGTTGTACCGAGCGCCGAGCAGCCCGAAGCAGTACGTGCCGATGCTGTTGAAGAGGCCGATCAGCGCGAGCGCGGTCGCGCTCACGCCCGGCGCCACACCGCACACCTGCAGGTACGCCGGCAGGTGCGTGGTCAAGAACACAAGCTGGAAGCCGCACGCGAAAAAGGCGAGCGTCATGAAGAGGAAACCGCGGTGTCCGGCCGCTTCGCGCACCGCTTCCCCTAGGTTCTGCCTTTTCGCCGCCTCGTGAACGGCGTGTTCGCGGATCGGGATCGCGAGCAGCAGCATCGCCGCTGCGAGAACGGCATAGCCGATAAGCGCGCTCTGCCATCCGAAGCCGCTGATCAGCGCCTGGCCGAACGGCGCGATGGCAAACGTGCCCAAGGACCCGGCCGCGGACACGAGGCCCACCGTCTGGATGCGCCGCTCGGGCGGCGTCGCGCGCGACACGGTGCCGATCAGGACGCCAAAGCCCGTTCCGGCCGTGCCGAGCCCGATGAGGAAGCCGGAGAGTTCCAGCGCCGCCGGCAACCGGCCGGAGAACATCATGAGGACTAGCCCGCTCGCGTAGACGAGCGCGCCAACCATCACCACCGGCCGCGCGCCCCAGCGGTCGGCCGCCGCGCCGACGAAGGGTTGCGAGAGGCCCCACACGATGTTCTGCAGCGCGATCGAGAAGCCGAACGCAGCCGCAGAGACGCCGGCGTCGAGCGTCATCGGCCGCATATAGAGGCCGAGCGTCTGCCGCAGCCCCATGCAGAGCGAAATGATCACGCCGCACAGGACGATGAGCAGCACCATCGAGGAGCGCGCGCCCGCCATGCCCCCCGATGCTAGCAGCGGCCGGAGCGCAAATTGCTTGGCGCATGGTCATGAAAGAGATCGTCATTCTCAGCACCCAGCGCGCCGGCGCACTCGATGATGGAAAAGGCGCGTTCATCGAAGTCGATACGAACGAAGGCCCTTGCCAGGTCCGCTTCACCGCCGAGGATGCCGACCGCCTAGTGGCGGCTTTGCACGACGCGCGCAGGCAGCTTCAAGCCGAGCGCCTGAAAGCCGGCACGCCGCCCCCGCCCGTCAGCCGCACGCCCGAGCGCTGGGAAACCGCGGTCGATCCGGTCGAGCAGACGGTCATCCTGCGAACCGACTTCAGCGACGGCTCGAGCGAGCAAACGCGCATTCCGCGCACGCAGATCGGCCGCGTCGCCCGCTTCCTCGAGCAGGCGCTCAAGCGCTTCGAGGCCGGCGCAGAAATGCGCCAATAGCAGGCTTTCGTCAATTTAGTTGACAATCGCCGAAGAGTTCCTGTGGGAGAACCGGCGCGTGTTCCGCGCCGCCGGTGCGGTCGCCGACGAGGCGCTGAAGCCGCTCAGGCTCGATGCCGCGGGGCGTGCGCTGCTCGAGTTTCTTTCCCGTGAGGAAGAACCCATCACGCTATCCGAGCTCGCGCGAAAGCGCGCGGTGAGCCGCCAGCACATCCACCAATCGCTCGCGCGTCTGCGCAACCCGGACTGGGTGGAGCGTCTGCCGGATCCGGCCGATGCGCGATCCGTGCGCCTGCGCCTCAGCGCCGAGGGCAAGCGCTTCTGGGCGCAGGTCCGCGCCGTCGACCGCCAGATTCTGCAGCGCCTCGCGCGGCGGCTCAACTCCGACGAGCTGGCGCGCGCCACGGCGACCGTGCGCCGCGTGCGCGAGGCGCTGGAAGCCATGCGATGAAGCCTCCGCTCGCCCTCCTCGTCGCGCTCGCCGCCCAGGCGCCGCTCATCGCGGCAAGCTGGCCGCTCCGCTTCCCAGCCGCAGGCATTGCTTTAGGCAGCCTGCTCGTCGCGGCCGGAATTTGGCTCAACATTGCGGCAGAGCGGCGCTTCCGGGAAAGCGGTGTCGGCGTTTGTCCGTTCTCGCAAACGCCCGCGCTCATCACTGACGGGCCCTACCGCATCACGCGCAACCCGATGTACCTCGGGCTCGTGCTCCTGCTGCTCGGTACTGCATTCCTCACGGGCTTGATGGCGAACGCGTGGACCGCGGCCGCCTACGCGGCATGGATCCACAAGTCGTACGTGATGCCCGAAGAGGATTTTCTGCGGCGGCTGTTCGGCGCCGATTTCAACCAATACGCCGCGCGTACCCGCGTTGGCTGGGAGATGGTTCAATGCTTCGCAATGTGATCGTGTTCCTTACGGCTCTCGTGGTCGTCGGCCTGGTTCTGCTCTGGGCATGGAATACGGTGGCCGTCGGCCTCTTCAGCGCCCCGGTGGCGCAATTCAAGCATGCCCTCGCCTTCGAGATGGGCATAGCGGCGCTCTTCGCCATCCCGAGGCTGTTGTGGCGCTGCCATACTGGACGGGCATGAAACTGCTTGCCATTTTTTCGCTCCTCGTTTGCCTGCGCACGGCGTTCGCCGCCGACGATGCGGTCGTCGTCACCGCAGTGCGCGATCCGGTGAAGAAGTCCTACAAGAAAATGATCGACGGCGCGGCGCTCTTCGAAGAGAGAAAGCACCTCGCGCCCGACGCCGCGCTGCGTTTCAAGCTGATTCCGCGCCAGGCCGATACGCGCATGGAGGGCGTCGAGCTCGAAGTCGCCGCCGACTCGATCGCGATCCCGCTCAAGGTCGCGCCCGACCAGACTTTCACCATCGAGCGCAATCGCACCGCGCTCAAGGAGAACGCTCAGGTAATGCCGAACCGCAAAGTCGGCACCATGACCTGGCGCGCCGACGTGCGCACGCCCGGCCTGCCGCCGAACGTGCGCCGCCTCGGCGACCTGCGCCTCGAGTGCGCAGTCGGCATGAAGGCCGGCCTCATCTCCAACTATCCTGCCGGATTCTGGGGCTG
>DASRIR010000106.1:0-4382 GCA_035649875.1 Burkholderiales bacterium
ATGCGGCGCATCCCGGTGTCGCCATGGTAATGGGCCAGGGCGACTACAACCTCGCCGGTCCGGTAAAGGTCCTTTCCGACGGCGGCTTCAGAGCCAAGTATGGCGCGCTCTTTATGACGCCCGCGCAAACGCGCGCGAAGTTCGAGCGGCTTGGCTGGTCGCGCGTGGCGGCATTCCAGACGCGTAACCCGATGCAACGCGCGCACGAGTATCTCGTGAAAACCGCGATCGAGGTGTGCGACGGCGTGCTCGTGCATTCCCTGCTCGGCAATTTAAAACCGGGAGATATCCCGGCGGATGTGCGCACTCGCGCGATCGCGATGCTCATTGAGAAGTACTTTCGCGCGGGCACGGTGGTGCAGGCCGGCTATCCGCTCGACATGCGCTATGCGGGCCCCCGCGAGGCGCTGCTGCACGCGCTCTTTCGCCAAAACTACGGCTGCTCGCATCTGATCGTGGGACGCGACCACGCCGGCGTCGGCAAGTACTACGGACCGTTCGACGCGCACCGCATCTTCGACGAGATCCCGCCCGGCGCGCTCGAGACGCGCCCGCTCAAGATGGACGTCACCTTCTGGTGCTACCGCTGCCACGGCATGGCCTCGGGGCGCACCTGCCCGCACGAGGCGAAGGATCAGCTCCAGGTCTCGGGCACGCAGCTTCGCAAGTGGCTCGAGGAAGGTGCCGCGGTCCCTGCCGAATTTTCGCGTCCGGAGGTGCTCGAAGTTCTGCGAGCGCATTACTCCGCGCGATAATGCCGGCTATGAGAAGGCCCTGGATCCCGCTCATCGTTTCCGGTGTCGCGTCCACGCTGTGCTACGGACTGCTCTTCGCGTACCAGGGCGAGGTGATGGCGGCGTTTACCCGCACGGACGGCTGGTATCCCCTGCTGCCGGTCGTCACCGCGCTCGTATTCTCCCTCGCACACGGGGCCTTCACGGGGTACTTCTGGGAAGTGCTCGGCGTGAAGGCGCGCACGCCGGCAAAGCCGCAGCTGGAGGAATGACACCAGATCAATTCATCACGCTCGAGCCCGCGGGCGTCGCATTCCTCCTCATCGTCGGCTTCATTGGCGGGCTGGTGAGCGGCTTCATCGGCTCGGGCGGCGCCTTCGTGCTGACGCCGGGGATGATGAGCCTCGGCGTGCCGGGCGTGGTGGCGGTCGCGTCGAACCTCTGCCACAAGTTCCCGAAGGCGCTCGTCGGCGCGTGGAAGCGCCACAAGTACGGACAGGTCGATATCAAGCTCGGCCTGTGGATGGCGGCGACCGCGTCGCTCGGCATGTGGTGGGGCGCGGGCATCCAGCAAGACATCCGCTCGGCGTACGGCGAGGCGGGCTCCAACCTTTATGTGAGCCTCGCCTTCGTCATCGTGCTAACCATCGTGGGTCTGTTGGTCGCGCGCGACGCCGCGCGCCTGGCGAGCGGTCGCGCGGTCGAGGGCACGTCGCGCCTCGCGCGCTGGGTGCAGTCGATCGAGATTCCCGGAACCATGGTGTACTTCCGCGTAGCCAGGGTGCGCGTCTCAATATTGTTCGTGCTGCCGCTCGGTTTCGCCACGGGCCTGCTCGCTTCTACTATCGCGGTCGGCGGCTTCATCGGCGTGCCCGGCATGATGTACATCCTCGGCGCCTCGAGCCTTGTGGCGAGCGCCACCGAGCTCGTCATCGCTTTCGTCATGGGGCTCGGTGGCACGCTCAAATTCGCCCTCGGCGGCTTCGTCGACATCCGGCTCGCAATGCTGATCCTGCTCGGCTCTCTGTTCGGCGTGCAGCTCGGCGCGATCGGTACCACTTTCGTTCGGCCGCACGTCATCAAGGTGGTGATGGCGACGGTGATGCTGATCGTCGCCATCAGCCGCGCTTTGGTGGTCCCGGTCTACCTCGCGCAGCTCGGCAAGATGTCGCTAGCCGAGCCGACGATGACGCTGCTGCAGCGGGGGAGCTTCGCCTTCATGGTGCTCGCGCTGGTGGCCGGCGCGTTCATTATCATCGGCGCGTTGCTGCGCGGCTATCGCACCGCTAGAGGCTAGCTCTGCCTTCGCGAAGGCGAGGAAAGCGGCCACCAGCTTGGAGTGGAAGCGCTCTTTCGCGTACACCACGGAGAAGCTGCGCAAAAGCGGCGGGCGGAGCGGCACCTGCACCAAGCTGCCAAGCTGCAGCTCCTTGGCGGCGATCACCCGCGACATGATGGCGAACCCCATGCCGGTGGCGACGAGCCCCTTGATCGCCTCGGGGCTGCCGAGCTCGACCACCACGTTCAATGATTCCGGCGCGACGCCCGCCTGCTGCAGGTAGCGGTCGATCACCGCGCGCGTGCCGGAACCGGCCTCGCGGTTGATATACGCGTGTTCGCGCAGCATCCCTGGCAGCGCGAAAGGCTCGGCTGCGAGCGGATGCGAAGGTGCGCACACGACCTGAAGCTCGTCCTCGCAGCACACCTCGCTCGCGAGCGACGGGAGATGCGAGTCGCCCTCGATGAAACCGAGGTCGAGTGTGCGCTCGGCGACGCGCTCCTGCACCGCTTCCGAGTTGCCGACGAATAGCGTGGGAACGACCTCAGCGAAGCGCGCCTTGAACTTGCCGATGAGCTGCGGCAGTACGTATTCCCCGATCGTCATGCTGGCGCCGATGAGGAGCGGCCCCCCCGCCTGGCCGCTCATCTCCTTCAGGCGCGTGTCGAGCTCGGCCGAAAGCGCGAGGATGCGCTCGGCGTACTCGAGCGCGACCTGCCCCGCCGGCGTGAGCCAGATGCGGCCCTGCGCGCGGTCGAAGAGGCGCGTGCTGAAGTGCTCCTCGAGCTGCTTGATCTGGAACGTCACCGCCGGCTGCGTCATGAAAAGCGTCTCCGCAGCCTTGGTGAACGAGAGGTGCTTCGCTACCGCATGGAATACCTGGAGGCGCCGGTCCGCCATCCAGGAATATTAATCGATACGCTAGGGCTTCTTCGGCGTCTTGTACTCGGCTTCCTTGTGGAACGGCTCCCAAACCGTCTCGAAACCGACGAAGCCCTTTTCGCTCGCCGGCTTCTGACGCGTGGTCACAAAACGAGATTTGCCGTCCGGGACCTTGGCCGGGGGCTGCTTCGGTTTCGGGTTCGGGTCGCTCATCGGTCACCTTCCTTTCAAACAGGTCTCAAGCGCGACGGATCGATATTCACGCCCGCGTGGATCGCTCCGCCCGCCCTCGCCTCCGCGACGGTGGCATCGCGCACGGTCAGGATCTCCAGCCTGAATACGACCTCTCGGCCGCAGAGCGGATTGTTGCCATCGACCGTCAGCGTCTCGTCGTCCAGATGCGTGACGAGAAAGCTTCGCGTTTGGCCGTTGTCGTTCTCCATGAGGATGGAGGTGCCGACCTGCCGGTATTCTTCGGGGACGTTCTCGATGCGATCGGTAAAAACCAGCGACTCATCCCGCGGGCCGAAGATCTGGTTGCCGTCGATCACCACTTCGATCGTATCGCCGGCGCACTTGCCTTCGAGCTGCATGTGGACCGAGGGCGCGAGGATTTCATTGTGTCCATGAACGTAGCCGAGCGGGAACTCGACCCTGGTCACCACGTGTCCGGTCTTGCGGTCGGTCACCTTGTAGGTAAGCTCGACGAACTTGCCTTCGCGGATTTCCTCAGAAGATGGACGCACCGAAGATCCTGACTTTTCCATCCTCGTAGCCGAGCACGAGCCGGCCGAGCCATTCGCCCGGCTTGCGGGTGCTGCGCTGGCGGTAAAGCACCGTCACATGCTCGCCGCGGCGGATGATGCCGAGCGGGTCGATTTCTTCCGAAAGGTTGCGCGCCAGCTCGCTGTTCGCGAACTGATGGCCGGCGACGACCTGGTTCATGGCGCGCGCCAACGAGCTGGAAAAGTTCTTCACGAACTCGCCGTACTTGCCTTCATTGGAATACTTCACGAGGTCGCGCCACAGCGGCTTGGCCATGGCCAGGATCTCGTCATCGGTTTTCTCAGTGATGTTCATCCCCGACAAGGTGATAGCAGGGGGCCTTCTCCATGGTGTACTCGCCGTTCTTCGGATCGCGACGCGAAACCGTCAGCACGTGCCAGTTCGCGTCGTCCACCTTCATGGCGTCGCCCCGGTAGTAGTAACCGGGCCAGCGGGTCTCCTTGCGGAACAGCGTGTGCTGGGTGACGCACTCGGCGGCGCGATGACGGTGCTTCAATTCCCAGGCACGCAGCAACTCGTGAATGTCCTTCGCCGCCAGGTTCTCAAGATCTTCCTCCATCACCTTGAGCTTCTTGAGACCGATGTTCAGGAGCTTCTCGTTGGTCATGTAGCTGACGGTCACGCCGCCGCAGTACTCGTCCATCAGCTTCTGCAGGCGGTCCAGGCCCTGCTTGGGATTGATGTAGTGCGGATTGACATCG